>NZ_CAUQJB010000004.1:0-297202 GCF_963518325.1 uncultured Vagococcus sp.
GTTTTGGTGGCTCAAGCTATCCGAATTGATGGCTCAAATCAACCCGAAATAATCAAGTATTACTGAATGATCGTACCCATAGATTGAAACCAGATGTATTCTTAATATAATGATACGAATCATCTTCTTTATTTTCTAAGTATTTATCCGCAGCTTGACTAAATTCAAAACCAATTTTTTTTGATGGTAAAGGCTTATCGACATGATTATTAGCATACACAGGTGAACCCACAACACTCGACAGCCCCAGTATCAACAATAAAGCAACTAACTTTTTCTTCATACTAAATCTCTCCTTTTATGTTGTTATTTAAGTAAAAAACAGTTCTCACACCTTTCAATGACATATTTATCCTCTTACTAGTATCATGTGCGCATCATCATCTAGTAACAGAGATAGTTCCAATTATTGGTAATAACCTATGTACACTTTATCCGATATTTTTTCATAACTAACTAATTTCTTGTTGCGAAAATTCTCTGGTGGTACCTTGTCAAATGTGAATGCATAAAGTCTTCTGTCATAATTTACTTGATTTACTTCACTTACTTCACTTACTTCACTTACTTCACTTATTAAATCATGATTTTTCTCAGTTCGATATGTCAAGCATGCTTCAAAGTTCAATCCAACGAGACAAAGTAAAGCAACTATTGTTCTCATAAATAACCACAACCTTATTTTGATAAACTAAGTATACTCTAAGATGGAGCAATCTAGTTAAATCCTTCTTATTTCCTAAAAGAAGCCTCTTTTCCTTCAAAAAAATTAGAAGTGCTAACAAATAAGATATCTTATTTGTTAGCACTTCTATAGATTTTTTAATTGCCTCATTCCTCGATATGAGGCAAAACAGTAATCACCATTCGAAAAATATATTCTTCTTTCCCTTTTATCTACGTAAGCAATATTATTGTGGTTCACTAAATACGACTGATGAACCTTTACAAACAGAGAAGTGCTCTCATTTACTTTAGACATTATCTCCTTAATAGTACCATAAAATTCAAATTGCCTATTTGATAAATGGACAACTAATTTATGTGGTGCCGTGGCAGTCTCAAAATAATTAATATCACTCAAATTTAATGTCTTTATTTGATGACCAATAGTAATGTTAATATAACTGTCTCTTTTCTTCCCTTGTTTTCCATGTCGTATGTTAGCTATTCTCATGCAATCATGTATTCGTTCGCCTATCTCTTCTGGCGTGTCTTTCAAAATAAAATCCAAAGCTTCAACCTTATAACTAAATGTTGTTAGCACTAATTCACTATGGGTAGTCACAAATACAATGCTCCCCAATGGATCAATTAATCTTATTTTCGCCGCTAACTGAATACCATTTAAGTCACTATTAAAATGGATATCTAAAAAGTACAAGCCAGTAAGGTGAGGGACCTGAAGAACATGCTCTAACACCTCTTCTGGTCTATCAGTTACAAGCTCCAAACTCATATCATAGTCCTCAATCATCAAGAAGCGTTCAACAAAATTTTTAATAAAATCTTGTTCTTTGAGATTATCTTCACAAATAAAGATAGATAACATTGGTTTCTCCTTCCTAAGAAATGATTATTTGTTGAATAAATGTTAAATTTTCAATTCTTGTTTCTAGAAATAAATTATCATATTTCGCTACTAGCTCTGCCAAATTAGTTAGACCTTGTCCTCTTCCATTCCCCTTTGTACTGACTCCGTTCTTAGTCAGTTCATGAATACTTACTACTTCCTTTTCACATGTATTTTCAAAAATAAAAAAGAGATCCTGATTAATATAAAATATTGCTACACGGATAATGCCATTTCCTTGGATTTCCGTCGCTTCAATTGCATTATCCATAATAATCCCAATAATTCGAACTAGTCCCACCGTTTCCAAATTTATCTCACTAACTTTTTCAACCGCCTCAAACGTAACATCGATTCCCTTCTCCTGAGCATAAATCAGCTTATTAGCTAGAATACTTTTAATTGCGATGACTTCTATTTTATTTAGATCACTAATTTTTTGAATTTGATTATTTAATAAGATCGACTCTCTTTTTATACTCAATTGAAAGTATTCTTTTAATCCAACCATATCGTCTTCCATTATAAATATTTCTAAGCTCGTCAAAATATTCTGATAATCGTGCCTAAATTTTCTTACTTCTGTGTTGTACTTCTCCATTTCAAAGATATAGGTTTGTAAATGTGCTGCTTCCTGACTTTCTTCCCTTTTTATTTCTTTTTCACTCATTAATTTTGTATATATTAAAAGAATAGCTATAAATATCAATATAATTATAATGAAAATAACTGATATAACCAAACTTAATGTGACGTTAGTTGGAAAATAAAAAGAGTGAGCTTGATTCAAATAATACATTCCCCATAAAATAATATAAATTACGGTAAAAATATATTTTGTTGTTTTCTTATAAATATACTTTCTTGATATTTTTTTAGCTAAAAATGAAAATGGAATTGTTATAAGGAGGGAAACTAGGATAAAGAATATATAATTAGACTCCCACTGAAGCAATTGAACTATTTCAGCAGCTATTTTATCAAAAATCATGCTAAGAAATAGTGACAATGAACTAATATATATGGCCATTTCATACTTCGCGTTATTAAAATGACTAATTAAGGTTAATCCAATTAAAGTTAACAACAAGGCCCCTAAAAACGAATAAAAATCGATGGCACCGCAAAATAATACCAGTAATAGTAGTAATAAATAACTTGTCTTACGCATTTTTTGTTCCAAAATAACATAAATAATTGCCACATGTAACGTATTAATATACATTAACCAGACCATCGTTGGCTCCTCCCTACTACTTCCTATTTCATTCTTTTTGATTATCTTATCATAGACAATCCACTAAATATATGCTGATTGGCATAATAATTTATCGAATAACACATTATAATCGGGTTTAACAATGTAAATCTAAACATTTATTTGTTACATATTTAACAATTATTTTAATTTCATAGATTAACCCTTTTCAGTTACTAATATAATTATTCCTTTATAAAATTATGTTAGTCAATAATTTTATAAAAATTTCTCAAAACCCTTCAATTTATGAGAAAAAAAACACATCTGATATTTGTCAGATAAACTGACTTATATCAAACGTGTTTAACAATTCTTAATATTTTCTAAATCGTTGGTACCGTTTCTCCAATAATTCCGCTAATGGCAAAGCTTGAAGCTCACGTATTTTCTTGATAAGAGATTTTTCCAAGTCACGATTAATCACGGTTTGATCTAGTAATTGACCGTCCTTTGTTTCTGGAATAATCCGTTCACAGATAGCCAACTCCTTTAAGTCATAAGCAGTGATCTTCATGATTTCGGCAGCTTCTGACGCACGACTGCTGTCTTTCCATAAAATTGACGCGAAACCTTCAGGTGATAAAATAGAATAAATGCTGTGTTCTAACATCCAGACTTCATCGGCAACACCCAAAGCAATGGCGCCACCACTACCACCTTCGCCTGTGAAGACAGAGATAATCGGTACTTTTAAATCACTCATCTCCATTAAGTTGCGGGCAATGGCTTCACCTTCACCACGTTCTTCTGCCTCCGGACCACAAAAGGCACCTGGCGTATTGACAAAGGTAATGACTGGTCGCTTAAATTTCTCCGCTTGTTTCATCAGGCGAAGTGCTTTTCGATAACCTTCCGGATTGGGAGAACCAAAATTACGGTCGATGTTTTCCTTTAAATCTCGGCCTTTTTGAATCCCAATAATAGTAACAGCCAGACCGTCAAGATAAGCAATTCCACCAATGACAGCTTGATCATCTGCAAAATACCGATCGCCATGAAACTCAATAAACTGATCAAAAACCGTCTCCATATACTCCAATGGCGTATAGCGTTTCGGATTTCGGGCAAGTGCTAGAATCTCATTAGCTGATCGCCTTGAATTAGTTTCCGACATTTGCATCACCGCCTTTAGGTTGATGGATATCTAACAAGAACGAGAGTGTTGTAGCCAATTCCTCTCGGGGCACTATTTTATCAATAAAGCCGTGAGCCAATAAAAATTCTGCTTTTTGAAATTCATCTGGTAATTTTTGTTTAATGGTTTGTTCAATCACTCGCCGACCAGCGAAACCGATTTGTGCTTGTGGTTCCGCTAAAATAATATCGCCTTCCATGGCGAAACTAGCGGTAACGCCTCCTGTCGTGGGATCGGTTAAAACAGCGATATACAGGAGTCCAGCATTGCTATGGCGTTTAACTGCTGCAGATATTTTAGCCATTTGCATCAAGGACATAATCCCCTCCTGCATGCGCGCTCCTCCAGAAGCTGTTAGCATGATGACTGGTAAGCCTCGCTCAGTGGCTTTTTCAAAAGCTCGAGTGACTTTTTCCCCCACAACAGTTCCCATACTCCCCATAATAAATTGACTGTCCATTATTCCAATCACCACATCGTGGCCACCCATTTGTCCGAAACCAGTTTTTACCGCTTCATGCAAATCAGTTTTTGCTTGAGTGGTTTTAATCTTATCCAGATAGTTAGG
This sequence comes from uncultured Vagococcus sp., assembly GCF_963518325.1. Taxonomy (NCBI): domain Bacteria; kingdom Bacillati; phylum Bacillota; class Bacilli; order Lactobacillales; family Enterococcaceae; genus Vagococcus; species uncultured Vagococcus sp. Next base: position 4,538 of record NZ_CAUQJB010000004.1, read on the forward strand.
AAAATCAATTGGATCTTTGGTTTCAACATCCGTGTCCCATTCCACAAAAGTTCCCTCATCAACTAAGGCATCGATTCTTTCTTTAGAACCAATCCGAAAACCATATCCACAGTTAGGACAAACTTTATTAATGCCTAAATTTTTAGCATAGATGGATTTTTTACAACTTGGACATTTCTGCCACATATCGTCTGGAACAACGGGCTTTTTAATGTCCGCCTCTTTAACCGTTTCCCGATTAGGGTTGATGCGAATGTATTTTTTCTTTTTAAATAAGCCCATACGAACCTCCTGATTGAAAAGCTTTTGGCTGAGGCTGTTTAATAAAGATAACGACAGATCAACACGAAAAAGTGTCCCGTTCTTTTACCTTCATCACATTCCCAACAGGATGTATCCTGACCTTCTTACCTCAATCGGCACATCCATGTCTATCAGCACTAAAATTTTAATGAAAAGCTCCCTAAGTTTTTGACAACTTAAACAAGCTTTTCCTTTTATACGTTATTTCTCAAGGGTTGGTAACCATTCTGGTAAAAACGTTTCTTGTAAAAAACTTGTGTCATATTCGCCAACCACTACACGCGGATGAGAAATCAAGTCAATTTGAAAATCCTGATTGGTTACAACGCCGTCTGTGACAAGCTCTGCCAACGCACGTTGCATTTTAACGAGAGCTTCCACTCGATTTTCACCATGAACAATGATTTTAGCAATCATTGAATCGTAAAAAGGTGGAATGGTATAGCCGTTGTACATAGCGCTGTCTACTCTTAAGCCCATCCCCCCTGCCGGTAACAGCAAGTTGGTAATCGTGCCAGGTGATGGCGCGAAATTAAAAGCGGGATTCTCGGCATTAATTCGACATTCAATCGCATGTCCTGTCATCTTAACGTCCTCTTGCTTGATTTCCAAGGGTTGACCTGCCGCAATTTTTAGCTGTGCTTTGACGATATCAATGCCCGTGACCATTTCTGTCACCGGATGTTCTACTTGAATCCGCGTGTTCATTTCCATAAAATAAAAATCACCACTTAAATCCATTAAAAATTCAATCGTTCCAGCATTTTCATAATTAACGGCTTTAGCGGCTTTGATCCCCGCTTCACCAATCGCTTGACGCTTGTCAGCCGATAAAGCCACTGAAGGTGATTCTTCCATGACTTTTTGATTATTACGCTGTAGCGAGCAATCACGCTCCCCTAAATGTATTACATGGCCAAAACTATCACCAAGGATTTGCACTTCGATGTGACGAGCTGGGTAAACAATTTTTTCAATGTACATTTGACCATCGCCAAAAGCAGCTAACGCCTCTTGTTGAGCGGCTTTAAACTGACTCGGCAACGCTTTGGCATCGGTAATCTTACGAATCCCTTTGCCGCCACCGCCAGCTGATGCTTTTAGCATGATGGGAAAGCCAATTTTTTCAGCAATCACTATGGCTTCATCAACCGTACTGACTTCACCATCACTGCCAGGAATCACTGGGACACCAGCTTCAATCATCAAGGCTCGGGCATTAACTTTGTTGCCCATTTCATCAATGGTTTTAGCTTGAGGCCCGATAAACTTAATCTGACACTCCTCACACATGGTGGCAAAGGTGCTGTTTTCAGCTAGAAAACCAAAGCCAGGATGAATGGCTTCGGCTCCCGTCACGATGGCGGCACTTAAAATTTGTTGCATGTTTAAATAAGAGTCTGTCGCTTTAGCAGGCCCGATACAAATGGCTTCATCAGCTAGTTCCGCATGCAAGGCGTTGCGGTCTGCTTCCGAATAGACAGCCACTGTTCGAATCCCTAATTCACGACAGGCGCGGATAATCCGCACGGCGATTTCGCCTCGATTGGCGATTAAGACTTTCGTAAACATAGGCTACGCTCCGATGATAAATGTCATCAAAGCCTCGCAGACTTTTTTATCTTCAACATAAGCGACAGCTTTACCCACGCCAATATTGCCTTTTTGTTTGATAATATCCATTTCCATGCGCAAAACATCGCCAGGTACTACTTTTTGGCGGAACTTCACTTTGTCGATGCCGCCTAAGTAACCTGTTTTACCTTCAAAATCAGGGCTCTTCAACAATGGAATCGAACCTGTTTGAGCAAGTGCTTCTAAAATTAAAACCCCTGGCATAACTGGTTCCCCTGGGAAATGACCTGGGAAAAAGTGTTCATTGTACGTCACGTTTTTAATGGCAACAACGCGTTTTCCTGGTTCTAATTCGATGACTTTGTCTACCATCATGATTGGGTAACGGTTTGGGATAATTTCCATAATTTCTTGTACATTAAGTTGCATTGATATTCCTCCTAATTTTAAAAGCGTGGGACTTATTTTTCTTACTTAATAGGAAAGTCCTTAACTTTCTCTATACCGTAGTTTGGATCCAGCGGAACACCTCGTTCAGCTTTTCTTAGTCTAGACAATGCGGAATAAAGCTTGGCCGTATTCCACCACGTCTTCGTTTTGAATTAATATGTCAGTGACTGTTCCAGCTACGTCGCTGTTGATTTCATTCATAATTTTCATAGCTTCCACGATACACAGGGTATCGCCAACCGCCACCGTGTCACCAACTTGTTTAAACGCGGGCTCTCCAGGTGCGCCACTTAAATAAGCGACGCCAACTAGAGGTGAATCAACTGTTTGACCAGCTTCAACTGCCACTTCTGCTGGTTGAACAGGTGCTGGAATAGCTTCAGCTGTTTCCACTGCAGGGGGTTGAGCGACTGGCACAGGAAGGGGTTGAGTAACCCGTTGCTCATTTTTACTTAAATATAAGTGGAAATCCCCATTATTTAAATCAAATTCACGAATGGTACTATCATCAAATTGAGCTAATAATTCTTTTAGTTCAGCAAACTCCATTGATTATTGCCCCTCCCATTTCTTGAAGGCACAAACGGCATTATGTCCGCCAAAACCAAGTGAGTTACTTAAGGCATATTTAACTTCGTGATCACGACCAACTTGTGGCACATAATCTAAATCACAGCCTTCTTCAGGTGTTACTAGACCGACAGTTGGCGGTACAAAGTTATCTCTTAAAGCCCCTAAGCAGACCATCGCTTCAATTGCACCAGCAGCCCCTAATAAATGGCCCGTCATGCTCTTAGAACTTGAAATCGGCACATTGTAAGCCGCTTCCCCTAACGCATATTTAATCGCCGTTGTTTCCGCGCCATCATTTGGCGGAGTACTTGTCCCATGGGCGTTGATATAATCAACATCAGCCGGTGTAATTCCCGCTTCTTCCATGGCCATTTCCATACAAATACCGGCGCCTGAGCCATCAGGGTTAGGACTAGTAATATGGTACGAGTCACTATTAGAACCGTATCCAACTACTTCACCGTAAATTTTAGCACCGCGTGCCAAGGCATGTTCCAGCTCTTCCAGCATTAAGACGCCGCCACCTTCACCCATCACAAAACCACTGCGGTCTTTATCAAAGGGAATTGACGCTTTAGTTGGATCTGTAGCTGGTGATAAAGCAGTTAAAGCCGCAAAACCAGCAATACCGATTTCACAGACCGTTGCTTCAGCCCCACCAGCTAAAATCACATCAGAATAGCCGTGTTTGATGTTACGGAAGGCTTCACCAATAGCATTTGTTCCTGAAGCACAGGCTGTAACGATTGAGGTACAAATCCCTTTAGCGCCAACTTTAATCGAAATATTCCCAGCAGCCATATTGCCAATTGCCATTGGGACGAAAAATGGTGCTACCCGTTTTGGCCCTTTATCATGCATTTTAATGACTTGATCTTGAATAGTATTCATGCCGCCAATTCCTGAACTGACAATCACACCAAAACGATTGCGATTGATAGTCTCTATATCCAGCTGACTATCTTCCATTGCTTGAACCGCTGCTGCAACGCCATAAACAGAATATAAATCCATCCGCTTCGTCGCTTTTTTATCCATATAAAGAGTCGGATCAAAATCTTTTACTTCAGCAGCAACGGTAATTCCCGTTTCACTTGCATCAAATCTGGTAATTGGCGCAATGCCGCTTTTTCCAGCTTTGATACTTTGCCAGAAGTCTTCAGCTGTGTTCCCAACAGGTGTAACAGCTCCTAAACCAGTAATAACTACTCGATTCATCTTAATTTCCTCCGTTCAAATTCTTGTTTTTTACCCGTTCATTACCATGCCGCCATCAACATTGAGGACTTGGCCAGTTATATAGCGATTCGTTGCTAGAAAAACAGCGGCCTCAGCTACATCTTCAACGGAACCAAAGCGTTTCAAAGGAATCTGACCTTTGGCTGCCTCTTTAACCTTGTCACTTAAAACATCGGTCATTTCTGTATCGATATACCCTGGAGCAATGGCATTACATGTAATGCCGCGGGAAGCAAGTTCTCGGGCCACCGATTTAGTTAAACCAATAACCCCTGCTTTACTTGCTGCATAGTTAGCTTGTCCGGCATTACCTGTTAAACCAACAACGCTTGACAAGTTAATGATTGTGCCACTTTTTTGTTTCAACATGATGCTAGAGACCGTTTGAATAGTATTAAAACTACCAGTTAAATTAACATTTAAAACATTGCTAAAATCGTCCTGACTCATTCGCATCAATAATTTATCGTTGGTGATGCCGGCATTATTAATTAGAACATCGACACTCCCAAAGACTTCTTTTGCTTCAGTAATTAGTTTTTGTGCCTCTTCATAATATTGAACATCTGCTGCCACAAAATGGGCTTTAACCCCAAATCCTTCGATTTCAGCAACTAATGCCTGATCAGGTTCTTTCCGCCCATTTAAAACGATATTTGCCCCTGCAGCAGCAAACCGTAAAGCGATGGCGCGGCCAATACCGCGTGAACTTCCTGTTACAACAACTGTTTTATCTTTAAGCAAGGTCTTACCTCCTATTTAAACTGTCTCTCTTAGTCAGCACTTAAAATTGCGGCGACTTTTTCTAAGGTTTTTACATTTTCAACATTTTGAACGGTCACCGTTTTATCAATCTTTTTAATAAAACCAGTCAACGCTTTGCCAGGTCCTACTTCAATAAAGGTATCAACCCCTTCAGCAATCAAGGTTTCCACACAATCCTGCCAATAAACAGGTGACATAACTTGTTTGACTAAGGTTGGGATAATGGCTTCTTCTGAACCGATGACTTGTCCAGTAACATTGGTTACCACGGGAATTCTCATCGGATTAACTCTGACTTTTTTTAGTTCTTCCGCCAATTTCTTAGCTGCTGGTTCTAAAAGTTTCGTATGAAACGGGCCGCTGACATTTAAACGAATGACGCGTCTAGCGCCCATCTCTGTTAATAATTCCTCGGCATAAGCCACTGCGTCAACTTCGCCAGCAATGGCGATTTGCGTGGGCATATTGTAATTAGCCGCAACGACCAAGCCTTTGCTGCTGGCTTTTTCACAGGCTACTTCAACTTCTTGACGGCTTAAGCCCATCACTGCTGACATAGCACCAACACCTTCGGGAACCGCTTCTGTCATAAATTTCCCACGTTTTTTTACCAAGGTCACAGCTTCTTTGAAACTCAAGGCACCACTCTCAACTAAGGCACTGTATTCGCCTAAGCTAAGCCCCGCCACCATATCGGGTTTATAGCCCAGTTCTTTCAGAACGGCTGATAATGCCACACTCATAGTTAAAATAGCCGGCTGTGTATATTCCGTCTCATTTAATGCCGTGTCTTCATTAAAGCATAATGCTGCCATATCGAAGCCTAATACCTCACTGGCTTCATCAAAGACTTGGCGATAGGTCGGATAGTTATCGTATAATTCCTGGCCCATGCCCACATACTGAGCACCTTGACCACTATAGACAAACGCTACTTTCATCGGTTGCCCTCCTGTTTTATCCGTTAGACTAACATAAGTTGTTTTATTTAGCCCAACGTTGTTGATTTTTATTAATAACGTCATGGCACTCACTAACTAATTCTTCAATGATTTCCTGACAGGTTTGATCTTTTTTAGTGACGAGTCCGGCAATTTGCCCTGACATCATCGAGCTATTTTTAACATCACCATCGACGACAGCTCGTTTCAATGCACCGCGTCCTAATTCTTCCAAACGCTCCCAGTTAGGTGTTTCCTGGCCAGCTTCATAGCGTTCTACTTTTTCATACTCACGAGTTAATTTATTGCGTAACCCACGAACTGGATGCCCTGTTGCTAAACCAGTAATCGTCGTATCAATATCTTTGGCTTTTAGGACGGCTCCTTTAAAGTTCTCATGAATGGTTGACTCTTGAGAAACGAGGAAGCGCGTGCCTAACTGAACGGCTTCAACACCTAGCATTAATGCAGCCGCCATACCTCTGCCGTCACCGATTCCTCCAGCCGCAATCACGGGTATGCTGACCGCATCTACCACTTGGGGAACTAAGGCCATGGTCGTCGACTTGCCAATATGACCGCCGCCTTCCATTCCTTCCACCACAATGGCGTCAGCCCCATCGTTTTCCATGCGGCGAGCCAGAGCGACTGACGCCACAACGGGAATCACAATAATGCCTGCTTCTTTAAATTTTTTCATGTATTTTCCAGGAGAACCTGCGCCTGTGGTAATCACTTTGACACCCTCTTGGCAAACTAAGTCAACAATGTCTTCTACATGAGGAGACATCAACATAATATTGACACCAAAGGGACGATCCGTCTGACTTTTAGCGCGGTCAATTTGTTCTTTGACCACTTCTTTCGGCGCATGTCCTGAAGCAATAATGCCTAAACCACCTGCATTGGAAACAGCGCTGGCTAAGTTTGCCTCAGCGACCCAAGCCATCGCACCTTGAAAAATTGGATATTCGATGCCAAGCATCTCACATATTTTTGATTGATTCATTGGTTTCTCCTAAATGGAAAAGCTTTAAGCCTTGGCTAAAGCTAAACACAGAATACGATATGCCACAACTCCATATCTAGAAAAAAGTAGCCGTCAAAGCACAGGCTTTTTGAGCTACTTTTTTATTGTTATCGTCTTTACTCTTTGGCGAGCATAATGCTAGCCCTTCACACCTATTTATGGGTTTGGTCTGGCTGGGGCTCGGCAATTTCTGCAAAGTCGCTTCATCGACACTTCCGATGTCGCTTATTCGCCTGAGATTGCTCGCCCCAAAACGCCTGCCCTCACACCTTTATTTCTCAGCTAGTTGTTTTTCTACGAAGTCAACTAGGTCTTTAACTGTGTTAAGGCCTTCGTCTGTTTCGATTTTTACGTCGAATTCGTCTTCGATATCGTTGATGATTTGGAATAAGTCCAAGCTGTCTGCTTCTAGTTCTTCACGGAAGTTCGTTGTTAATTGCACTTCTTCTTCTTCTTTACCTAATTGATCTACGATGATTTCTTGAATTTTCTCAAATGCTGCCATGTTTATATTCCTCCAATAAGTTACTATTTTTTTATTTTTATTATCAACGATTTTTTACAGAGATAACAGGATACTGCCCCATGTTAATCCGCCGCCAAAACCGGTTAATACTACTTTTTTACGACTGCCTAGGGCAATCGTGCCGTTCTCAATTGAATCGTGCAATAACAAAGCAACAGATGCTGCTGAGGTATTGCCGTAATACTGGATGTTGCTTAAGAATTTGTCACGGGGGATTTTCGTCCGTTTGGCTATGGCGTCAATGATTTTAATGTTTGCCTGATGTGGCAGGAAAAAATCAATGTCGGCTAAGTCAAGGTCATGACGAGCCACCGTGTCCGTGATATTTTTTGACACATTTCGCAAGGAAAAGTCAAATATTTTACGACCATCCATTGTGAGGAAACGTTGGACCTGATGTTCTTCAGTGAAGAACTGACTGTCATTGGCCATCTCGCCACCAGTTAGGGACATCCCTCGTTCGCCGTCTGCCTGTAAGTATTCCCCAATGTATTGAGGCTCATCACTGGCTTCTAGTAATACGCCGGCTGCGCCATCTCCGAAGAGAACAGCTGTCCGTCGGTCCGACCAATCAAGCATTTTTGACATGGCTTCTCCGCCAATCACCAATCCTTTTTGATAGGTCCCACTTTTAATAAATTTTTCTGCGGTTGCCAAGGCATAAACAAACCCCGAGCAAGCAGCACTTACATCAAAACACAAGGCATTCGTTGCCCCTATTTTCGCTTGAACCAAGCAAGCCGTTGAAGGCGTTGAATAGTCAGGCGTCATCGTTGCCACAATAATAAAATCAAGGTCTGTGGCAGAATAATTGCTTTTTTTCAGTAACTCAAGTGCCACATTGCCACATAGATCTGAGGTGTTCTCAGTTGTGACGACGTAACGTTGTTTAATGCCTGTGCGTGAATAAATCCACTCATCGCTAGTTTCCATAAATTCAACCAAGTCATCGTTAGTGACGACTCTATCTGGCAGATACTTAGCAGTCTGCGTAATCCGAGCGTTATGTTTCATTTAGACCCTCGCTTCTTTATTCAACAATTAGTACTGTTGTTTTAAAAATCCATGTAAATTTCTCAAACCTCTGATTAACGCTTTTTTCTCATCTTCGTTCATATCACCTAAGGCTGCCTCAACCATCTTCTTATGAAACAATTGATGAACCCGATAAAAAAGTCGGCCACGGTTAGTCAATTTCAACCTGACTACTCGGCGATCTGCATCACTGCGGACACGTTCAACATACCCTTTTTTTTCAAGGTTGTTAATCGCCACCGTCAATGTCCCTACCGTTACCGATAATGATTTTGCTACTTCACTTGATGTTCGTTCTTTGTGTAAGCCAATTGCTTCAATCGTGTGCATCTCTTTAATTGAAATATCGTCAAATTGACTTTTTCTAAGTTCGGACTCTTCGATCGTTAGAATATCATTAAAGACAGTTACAAGATAAGCATTAACTTTTTCTAAATTGGAATCCATGGATATCTCCTCAATCGAAATTAGTTTGATTATCAAATCATTTGATGTTCAAAGTATATTACGTACACTGAAAAATTGCAACTTTTTTTTATGAAAAAAGTGTGAACTTTCTAAGACCTTCTTTTTTCTTCTATATATAAACGGCATAATTGGCCTCCCTTATTTCCTAATTATTTTCTCATCATATTTCTTTTGAATGTTTTTTAATGATTATGACCGTTTTTAGTTGTTTTTATAAAAGAATGATGGTATTATCATGGTGAGGAGCTGATGATAATGCTTACAGAAGAACGGCGAAAGCTAATAATGGATTTGTTAAACAGCCATGAAATCGTAAAATCTCAAGAACTAATGAAACTGTCAGACTCATCCGAGTCCACCATCAGACGCGATTTACAGGAGATGGAAGCCGATGGTTTACTGAAGCGAATTCACGGTGGTGCCCAGCGAATTGTCAAACTTGACTATGAACCTGACATGTTGGAAAAATCGTCAAAAAACATTCACGAAAAACAATTAATCGCTGAATACGCCGCCACCTTTATTCATGATGGTGATTTCGTTTATTTAGATGCAGGCACATCCACTTACGAAATGATTCCCTTTTTAGAGCATAAGAACATTAACGTGATTACCAATTCAGTGTACCATGCCACTGCTCTAACGGATTTAAAAATTCCCACGATGATTATCGGCGGCAACATTAAATTGACGACGAAAGCCGTCGTTAGCGCGTTCAGTTTAAAGCAACTTGCCTTATTCCGCTTTGACAAAGCCTTTATGGGGATTAATGGCATTCATCCTAAACACGGTTTTACCACACCTGACTCTGAGGAAGCTACTATGAAAGCTGTAGCTCTTGGACAAGCTGAACAAGTCTACATCTTAGCTGATGATTCTAAGTTTAACAAAGTATCATTTTCAAAAGTAGCGGCATTAAATGAGGCGACCCTCATCACCAATCATTTGACCAAAGAAGTTCGTCAGCAATTTGATTCACTTACTACTATAAAGGAGGTCATTCAATGATTTACACCGTTACACTTAACCCATCCATTGATTATATTGTTCAATTGGAGACGCTTGAATTAGGAAAACTAAACCGAATTGCAAAAGATTACAAATTTCCTGGAGGCAAAGGTATTAACGTCTCGCGAATTTTACAACGGCTTGGTAAAAAAAATGCGGCTCTCGGATTTTTAGGCGGCTTTACTGGTGACTTCATTCGCAGCTCCCTTGAACAGGAGGGAATCTTAACGGATTTCACGACCATTTCCGATGACACACGGATCAACATCAAATTAAAAGCTCAGGAAGAAACTGAGGTCAATGGCCAGGGGCCTGCCTTAACACTTACTGAAATCGCTGACTTAAAAAATCGCTTAGCTGCTGTTAGCTCCCAAGATATCGTTATTTTATCTGGCAGCATTCCCCCTTCTTTACCAAGTGATTTTTACTCACAATTGATTGAATTAATCACCGCTAAGGGAGCTCGTTTTGTGATTGACACGACGGGATCAAGTTTGCTTGAAACCTTAGAGGCTCAGCCCCTGCTAGTGAAACCCAATCATCACGAGCTGGCGGAACTATTTTCCACCTCTTTTTCTTCCATAGAAGATATCTTGCCATATGGCCAACTGCTTTTGGAAAAGGGGGCCCAACATGCGATTGTCTCACTTGGTGGTGACGGTGCCTTGTTGTTCTCAGGTGAGGCTGTTTATCAGGCCGAACCTTTAAAAGGGACTTTGATTAATTCTGTTGGGGCTGGCGACTCAATGATTGCCGGATTTGTTAGTCAGCTTTCAGCGACACCGAATCTTGAATTAGCTTTTCGCTACGGCGTTGCTTGTGGCAGTGCGACTGCTTTCTCCACCGATTTAGCCACAGATGCTGCTATAACTGATTTACTGGACCAAATAAGCATCAAACAACTCAAATAGGAGGAACACCATCATGAATATTAACGATTTATTATTAAAAAAAGTCATGATTTTAGACTTACAAGCCACTGATAAAGAATCAGCCATTACGGAAATGGTGGACAAATTATTTGCTGAAGGACGAATTTCCGATAAGGAGGTCTTTAAAGCTGGTATTTTGGCTCGCGAAGCCCAAACAACGACTGGGTTAGGCGATGGCATTGCCATGCCTCATGCAAAAAATGAAGCGGTCAAAGAAGCAACTGTTTTATTTGCTAAAAGTAAAGCTGGTTTGGATTATCAATCATTAGACGGCCAGCCTACCCATCTCTTCTTTATGATTGCCGCTCCTGAAGGCGCCAATGACACTCATTTACAAGCTTTAGCTGCTCTCTCTCGATTACTGATTAAGCCAGAATTTGTGGCTCAGTTAAAAGAAGCCAATACTCCTGATGAGGTTCAACAGTTAGTGGAAAGTGCCGAAAAAGAAAGAGAAGCAGCCGAAATGGCGGAAACACAAACGGTGGCACCTGCTAACCAACCGCTGATTGTAGCCGTAACAGCCTGTCCAACTGGAATTGCTCATACTTACATGGCGGAAGATGCCTTGAAGGCTAAAGCGGCGGAAATGGGCGTTAGAATTCGTGTGGAGACGAATGGCTCTGATGGAGTCAAACATCGCTTAACCCCTAGTGAAATTGCCGAGGCTAAAGGTGTTATCGTAGCGGCTGATAAAAATGTTGAAATGGCCCGCTTCAATGGTAAACCTCTCCTTAATCGCCCAGTTAGTGACGGCATTAAGAAAACCGAGGAGTTAATCAATTTAGTCTTAACTGATCAGGCGCCTACCTTCCGCACAAACAAAGAAGAGGACACAGAAGAAACCAGTAGCGGTTCAATTGGGGCACAAATTTACAAACACTTGATGAATGGTGTCAGTAATATGCTGCCTTTTGTAATTGGTGGTGGGATAGTGATCGCCTTAGCCTTTATGATTGATCAGGCCATGGGTGTTCCCCAAGATAAACTGGAATTACTAGGAAGTTATCATCAATTTCCTGCTTACTTAAAAACAATCGGTGGTGCGGCTTTTGGTTTCATGTTACCGATCTTAGCTGGGTACATCGCCTCTAGTATTGCTGATCGCCCTGGTTTAGTGGCTGGTTTCGTTGCTGGTGCTTTGGCGGCTTCAGGCGGTGCTGGCTTCCTTGGCGCTTTACTTGGTGGTTTCTTGGCTGGTTATGTGATGATTTTCTTGAAGAAACTATTTGCTAACTTACCTAAATCGTTAGCGGGGATTCGCACGATTTTATTTTACCCATTCTTAGGAGTGCTGATTACGGGGCTCTTAATGCTGGTAGTGAATATTCCGATGGAAGCTATTAACACTGGTTTGAATAATTTCTTAAACAACTTGTCAGGCGTCAACGCCGCATTGTTAGGGGCGCTTTTGGGTGGCATGATGGCCGTTGACTTAGGTGGTCCGATTAATAAAGCTGCTTATGTCTTTGGTACTGGTACGTTAGCGGCAACTGTCGCAACGGGTGGTAGCACTGTGATGGCTGCTGTCATGGCTGGTGGGATGGTCCCTCCTCTTGCGATTTTTATTGCCACATTATTATTCAAAACAAAATTTTCGAAAAAAGATCAAGAAGCTGGCTTAACTAACCTAGTCATGGGTGCTTCTTTCATTACCGAAGGGGCAATTCCTTTTGCAGCAGCTGACCCTCTTAGAACACTGCCTGGCTTTATCGTCGGCTCAGCTCTGGCTGGTGGTCTCGTCAGTAGTTTAGCCATTAAAGTCATGGCGCCTCATGGTGGGATCTTCGTTATTTTATTAGTTAATAAACCACTCTTGTATATTACCTTCATTATACTTGGCTCATTTGTTAGTGCCTTTATCTTAGGTGCCATGCGTAAACCGGTTACTCAATAAGCTGACTTTAACAACGACTGCGGTCGTTGTTTTTTTTGTTAATATTAATAATTACATTATTATAAAATTGACTATATTGTGTGTCATACAGTATAATGAAAGAAAGAGGTGATCCTATGTCAGAAAAAGATATCATCCAAAGTTATCTGACTGAATTAAGACGAGGTAGTCTTGTCTTAGCTGTCCTCGGTTGCTTAAGCAAGCCTTTCTACGGTTACGGTTTACTCCAGGAACTACAAGATAAAGATATCCCAATCGAAGCTAATACTCTCTATCCTCTGTTAAGGCGCCTAGAGAAACAGGGACTGTTAACCAGTGACTGGGATACGACCGAAAGCCGACCGAGAAAATATTATTTGATTAATGATACTGGCAAACAAGTAACAGAGGCACTGCGAAACGAATGGCTAGTCATGCAAAGAAGTATCTCGACGATATTTGAGGAGGATTAAAAATGAATGATTGGATTGCACGTTATGTTCAAGCTGTCATTGCCCGTTTACCAGAAAACGAACGGACAGATGTTAAACAGGAATTAACCAGTAATATTTACGATATGTTGCCAGACGACCCCAGTGAAGAAGAAATTAAGTCTGTTTTATTGAAAATGGGACCTCCTGCTGCCTTAGCTGAAGAATACCGGCAAGAGCCTAAGTACTTAATCTCTCCTAGAGTCTATAACGACTATATTCAAGTTCTCAAGTACTTAGTTCCGACTGTTGGTGGGATTGTTGCCATTATTGGCGGCGTTATCGGCGGAATCGAAGGAGCCAACAGCGACGTTGCGACAATGACCCAGAAAATAATTCAGCAAGGTCTTTCCTTGGGCCTATCTGCTGCCTTCCAAGCAACCTTGTGGACGACCATCGGCTTTGTGATTGCTGAGAGGCAACATGCTTTTAGTCCTAAAACAAATGAAATGAAATGGCAGCTTGAGGATTTACCACAGCTGAGCCCCGGAAGAAAAATTCCTGTCTCAGACTCAATCGCTGAGATGGCTATGACATTATTCTTTTCAGTGATGGTTCTTCTTGTAGCCTTTAATCAACTTCCCTTCGTTATTATCAGAGGAAAGAACGGCCTTGATGACCTCCCTCTCTTCGGCCAAAGCTTTATTTGGAAACTGGTGCCTGTCCTTGTATTAGGTATGCTAATGTCTGTCTTGGTCAATTCAATTAAACTAAAGGATCGTCGCTGGACCAAACGAGTCCTTCAATGGACCCTTTTTGAAAACGTCATTTCTTCCCTTTTATGGATTATCTTATTGATTCAACCTGACTTTTTTAGTCAAACCTTTATCAATTTCCTCCAAAAGCAAGAGTGGGCTAAATTGAATGTCCTCCATTCCATTTCTGGAGAAACCTCGGGAATCATCGTGACGCTTTGTCTGATTATTGGCGCAATCGCCCTAGCTGAATGCGGAAATGCCCTGTATCAGTATTATAGAAAAGAAAATCTCCCTAATACTCTTAAATAAAAAAGCAATCAAACACAAGAGTGTTTGATTGCTTTTTTATTTTCGGTAAAACATGATCAGTTTAGATAAGGTATCACGATTCCATAGCTTGACGTTTGTTTCTGCTGCAAATTCAATGGCTTCATCAGAAAAATAATCATTGGTGATGGCCACTAATTGACTAGACTCAAAGTCACGACTGTTGGCAATTAACTCATGAACCACTGCAACTGGCACAGTTTGATCGCTTCTTTGGCAACGAAATAGATAAGTGTCTTGATTTTTGACACCAACAATTGACCCATCCTTGGTCAACTGGACTTGATCATAACCATTCTCTCTTAAAAAATCCGTCATGTGACTGATGAATTCACGATCGCTTAATTGATCCCATCGCTCTAAATCTGGTGAGCTCACCCGTTGTTTTTGAATCGTAACAGGCTCTTCTACCTCGACTGGGCTTTCTGCAACTGGCTCTTTTTGAGTTTTCTCTTTGGGCCGATACCCTTTAAACACCCGACTTTTCATTATTTCCTTTAAATCCCCTGGTAAAAAAGCATAGGCAACGCCAAAACTAATGAGCACCGCTAACACCATGACCAAAATCGATGAGTCTTCTTCTGAAAAAGCCCCGAAAACACCGACAACAACAAAAAATATGGCTAAACCAATTCGACTATTTCTGACTAATTTTCCCACAACAATCCCCCATAATCACTAAATTTAAATAAATCCTACTATTTTAAATTGTAGCTCAATTCGGAACAATTGTCTAGGAAGTGTTGCATCTTGTCCACTGTCTATTGCATCACTTGAAACATCAACGCTTTTTGAGCGTGAAGACGGTTTTCAGCTTCTTGATACACAACGGAATGGCTACCGTCAATGATCGCCCCCGTGACTTCCTCTCCACGATGTGCTGGCAAACAATGTAAAAATTTGAAATTCTCTTGGGCTGCTGACACTAACTGATCATTGACTTGGTATGCCTCACCAAAAGCCGCTAATCGCTTGTTATTTTCCTCTTCCCAGCCCATACTGGTCCAGACATCGGTGTAGACAAAATCAGCCTGTTTAACTGCTATTTTCGGATCAATCAGACTTTCAATTTTAGCCCCACTTTTCTGAGCTAATTGTTGCGCAATTGTAACGTACTCGGCTTTCGGCTGAAAGCCAACTGGGCTAGCGACTGACACATCCATGCCAACAATTGCCCCACCGATCATCAGAGAATGAGCCATATTATTGCCATCTCCAATATAGGCTAACTTGATTCCTTCAAATTTACCGTGATGCTCATAAATAGTCATTAAATCAGCTAAGACCTGACAGGGGTGGTGATCGTCTGTCAGACCGTTAATCACTGGAATGCTAGCTTCAGCGGCTAACTCCTTTACTTTGCTGTCCTCAAAGGTCCGAATCATGATGCCATCTACGTAACCAGACATGACATTGGCCGTGTCTTTAATCGGTTCACCGCGACCAATTTGCGAGTCCGCCGCATTCATGACAATGGCATGTCCACCTAATTGAACGATTCCGGCTTCAAAGGACATTCGCGTTCGCGTTGAGGCTTTTTCAAATATCATGGCTAGAATTTTCCCTGAGAGGCTCTCCTGATACTTTTTAGGGTTCTTCTTCATATCAATGGCTAATGCCACTAACTCAATAATCTGACTTTTGGTCAGCTCTTCTAAGGTTAAAATACTTTTTCCTACTAAGCTATTTCCCATCATTTTCACCGTCTTTTCTTAGTTAAGCCCCTCTTAAAGGAGACTTTCTTTTAAAATGGCAACACCTGTTTTTAATTGTTCCACAGTCAAGGTCAAGGGTGGCAATAGACGAACCACATTGTGTCCAGCTGTTAAGACGACCACCCCAGCTTGAGCCATGGCTTCCACCACTTCACTTGGCGGAATCGTCACTTCAATCCCAATCATCAATCCGATCCCACGGATATCGACCACTTTCTCTAATGGTAATAATTCTTCTTCCAACAACGCTTTTAAAACATGACCTTTCCGTTTAACATCTGCTAAAAAATCAGGAGCAGCTAATGCCGTTAATACTGCGGAAGCTGCTGACATTGCCACTAAATTTCCGCCAAATGTCGAACCGTGAGTTCCTGGTCCAAAAGCCCCTGCAAGTTCTTTAGTTGCTAGCATAGCCCCAACGGGTAAGCCATTTCCCAAGCCTTTTGCCAAGGTAATAATATCTGGAGTTATCCCATATTGTTCTGACAAATAGAGAGTACCTGTGCGGCCTATCCCTGTTTGCACCTCATCAATCGCCAGCAGGATTCCTCTTTCCTGACAACTTTTTTGAACCGCAGTCACCCATTCTTGTTTTGCCGGTAAAACGCCACCTTCTCCTTGGATTAATTCCATCAGCACACCCCCGACCTCGTCATCAAGGGCCGCTTCAAAAGTGGCTAGATCATTGTAAGGTAGATAGACAAAACCAGGCACAATTGCGCCAAAATCCCCGTGAATTTTCGCTTGTCCCGTTGCAGACATGCTGCCAAATGTCCGACCATGAAAAGAGTCAATAAAGGTGATAATTTTAGCTTTGCCGCTGGCTTTACGAATTAATTTTAAAGCAGCCTCATTGGCTTCGGTTCCACTATTACAAAAGAAGGCCTGATAGTTTTTTTCACCGATTAACTGTTCAGCCACTTGCTCTTGTAGACTGTTTTGATAAAGGTTTGGTGTATGCCAGAGTTTTTCTAATTGTTTGGCTACTGCCTCTTTAACAGTCGGATGATCATACCCTAGATTAGCGACGCCAATCCCACTGGAAAAATCCAAATACTGTTGGCCTTCGCCATCGACTAAATACCCGCCACTGCCACTGACAAATTCTCGATTTGCCCGCTGATAATTTGGTAATAAATAACTCATGAGACCAACACCTCCCTATGATGAATAACCGTTCCTGCCTGATTGATTTGATTGGTAATGTGAACTTGCTTGACACCTGCCATAACAGCAGCTACAGCGCTGTTCAATTTTGGCAGCATGCCTCCTTTGATAACCCCAGTTGCTTTGAGATCAGCCACCTCTGCTAATTTAACAGTTTCCAATAAGCCTGCTGGTGTTTTGATACCTGGCACATCCGTTAATAAGTACAACTGGTCGGCTTGAAGTGATTGGGCCACGGCACAGGCCGTTTGGTCGGCGTTGACGTTTAACCACTGACTGTCGTTTGTAATGCCTAAAGGGGCAATCACTGGAATTTGCTGATTGTTTAATAATTGACTTAAAAAGTCGGTATTGACTGAAACAACCTCGCCTACGTAACCTAAGGCTTTTTCCTGTAGTAAATTAGCGGTCAACAGGCGGTCATCCATGGCATTTAAGCCCACTGCGGCAAAACCAGCTTCCTGAAAGATACTGGTAATCGTTGGTTGTACCTGACCAATTAAGACCATTTTGACGATGTCTAAGGTTTCTTTTGTCGTCACACGCATGCCGTTGTGGAAAGTGCTGTTGACGTCCAAACGCTCCAGCATCGAATTGATATAATGCCCGCCACCATGAACAATCACCACCCGTTTGCCAGCTAGTTGCCACGCTCTAATTTTATCAAAAAAAGCCGGCTTTAAATTATCACTGGCAACTCCGCCTAATTTCACTACAATTATTTCTGTCATTAACCTTCTCCTACTTTCTCTTACGTATGATAACAGGCGTTAATTTCTACGTATTTGTACGTTAGGTCACAGCCCCATGCAATGCCTTGAGCCTCACCTTGTTTCAAATCCACAACGATTAAAATTGACTCTTTTTTCAAAACCTCTTGAACCTTAGCCGCCTCATATAACTGAGGTTCGCCGTTTTTTAAGACTTGCTCGCTTCCTAAAAAAATGTCAACATTGCCTGCATCTAATTGAGGGCCAGCATAACCAGCCGCACAGATGATTCTCCCCCAATTTGGGTCTTCACCAAACATCGCTGATTTAACTAGCGAGGAGCCCACGATTTTTTTGGCAATTAATCTGGCGGCCTCTTTTGTTTCACCATGAAGAACTTGCACTTCAATTAACTTAGTGGCCCCCTCTCCGTCTTTAGCCACTTTTTTCGCCAGCGTTTCTGCTACAAAATGGAACATTTCTTTAAATAAATAGTAGTCCTCTGTCCGAGCCGTAATCTCTTGATTGCCGGCACAGCCATTGGCCATCACTAAAACCATATCATTCGTTGAAGTGTCTCCGTCAACAGTGATTTGATTGTAGGTATTGTCGACTGTTTCCTTAAGTAACTCTGACAACAAACTGGCGTCAATTTGGGCATCGGTTGTCATAAAGGATAACATAGTCGCCATATTGGGATGAATCATGCCTGATCCTTTTGCCACACCTGCCATGGTCACTAACTGTCCGCCTATTTCAGCAGTCACTACCACCTCTTTCGTACCAGTGTCAGTCGTAAGAATCGCTTCATGAAAAGACCCTGGTCGTTGATTTTCTTGACTCAACTGGGCAATCCCTTGTTTAATCTCAGGCATCGATAATTGCTTGCCTATGACACCTGTGGATGCCACAGCCACTTGATTGCCCTCAACGCCTAATTTATCTGCAACTAAGCTCTGTGTTTCATACGCAGCTGCCAAACCTTGTTTGCCGGTACAAGCATTGGCAATTCCTGAATTAACAATAACCGCCTGTAACTCCGAATTAGCTAATAAGGCTTCTTTTGTGATTAAAATCGGTGCGGCTTTTACATGATTTAGAGTATAGACAGCGGCTGATTGAGCGGGGACTATTGACACAATCCAACCTAAATCCTTTTTTTCTTTGCGAATCCCACAATGTAGCCCGTCTGCATAGTAGCCTTTCGGGCTGGCGATTGTTCCATTAATAATGTTCATCCTATCGTCTCCTTCGTCTGTTTCAGGACAGTCCGTTCTTTTTGTCGATGGTTCTAAGGAAATACCGGGCTATTCAGTAACCCCATTTCCTCAGGAAAGCCCCACATGATATTTAAATTTTGAATGGCTTGGCCAGCTGCCCCTTTGACCAGATTATCCAAGGTACACACGATGGTAATTAAACGGGTTCCTGGGTTATAAGCCAGTCCAATATCGCAATAATTGGAACCTTGAACTTGCTTCAAATCTGGATACATTCCAATCGGCTGAATACGAACAAATGGTTTTTCTTGGTAATATGTTTCAAAAAGATCGAATAACTCTGTTTCGCTTACTTCTTTTTTTGCTTTGGCGTAAATCGTCAACAAGATTCCTCGAGTTACTGGAATTAGTGAGGTCGTGAATTGGATTGCCTCAATCTCAGAATTCCATTGTTGTAGTTGTTGTAAAATTTCTGGTGTATGTTGGTGTTGATTCATTTTATAGACTGTCATATTTTCCATAACTGAAACAGCGTGACTGCTAGGCGAAGGGACTTTACCAGCTCCCGAAAGGCCAGATTTACCATCAATAATTAGAGAATCTTCCTGAACTAGCCCTTCTTTAACCAAGGGGGCTAATGACAACAGTGCCCCAGTTGCATAACAACCTGGGTTGGCAATTAATTTGACTTGAGGTTGTTGTCGTTCCTCTGCCAAGCCATATTCAGCTTGGTGAATGCTTTCCAGTGGGGCGGACGCTTTACCATACCACTTCTCATAAGCTCCTTCGGTTTTCAGGCGAAAATCCCCTGATAAATCGATTAAGGGAAAGTTCGCTTCGATAAAGGGTTGTCCTAGGGTAGCTGAGACCCCCGAGGGTGTTCCTAAAAAAACTAAATCAGTTTCATTCATGATCACCTCTGAATCAATTTCCTTTATCATTAATTCACAACTGTTTTTTAAGTGCGGGTATATATCTGAAATTTTATGATTAATCATAGATTGGCTGTGGAGAGACTGAATCTCCACTTCAGGGTGTTGACTTAGTAAACGGATCAGCTCCAACCCGCTATAGCCTGTCACACCAATTATTGCGACTTTCATTCGGCACCTCCAACGATGTATTAAAATGATTATAAAGTTAATTATTATGCATGTCAAGCGAATAAATTGAATACTTTTAACTTATAAGGCGATTTTAATGTATAATTATTAATAAATATATCCAATAACTCTCTTCTGGCGCCATGCTTTTAACTACTGACTGACGTAGGCGTGATCTTCCGACAAATTCATTCACGTCCGAGCCCCCCCTCTATCAACCCTTCTTTTCGTAAAAAATAACAAATTAGGTTATAATAGCAATTGAGATAACGGTTCTTTTTCGTGACTTAACCTTATTTAACAATTACTCCCTATTTTTTGTTAAATAAATTCCCATCAGAGTTAACAGATGTAACAGCAACAGGAAGGAGCTCCTTGATGAAAATTGCAGTAATCGGCGGTGGTATTGTTGGCGCCACTACCAGTTTTTATCTGGCACAAGCCGGTGATGAAGTCACCCTTTTTGATTACAAAATTGGTCAGGCCACAAGTGCAGCAGCAGGTATTATTTCACCTTGGCTATCGCAACGACGCAATCAAGACTGGTATCAATTGGCTCGGGCGGGTGCCAAATTTTATCCCGCATTAATGAAGGATTTAGCGGTACCTTCAGAATCTAGTATTTACCAACAAGTTGGTACCATCCTATTTAAAAATAATGAGAAATTATTAAACAAACTTTATGAAATTGCTCTTAAGCGCCGGGAAGAAGCGCCAGAAATTGGTGATATCAGCATTTTAACCCCCACTGAACTCCAAGCTAAAATCCCAATTCTGACTCCGGAAATGAACGGTTTATTTGTCTCTGGTGGTGCTCGAGTTGACGGCCGACAGCTAATTAATCAATTAGTGACTTCCTTTAGAGCATTGGGAGGCCAGTATTGCGAAACTCAAGTCAGTGATTTACGACCGCTACAATCCGGTTGGTTGGTCAAAGCTAATGACCTCACAGAAGAATACGATAAAGTGGTGCTTGGAACTGGCGCTTGGTTGCCTAATTTGATTCATCCTTTGGGATATAACGTAGACGTTCGTGGTCAAAAAGGCCAGTTAGTCGAAGTCAGAATAGATTCCGACACCTCCAATTGGCCCGTTGTGATGCCTCAAGGTGAAAGTGATATTATCCCTTTCAGCAATGGCCAGATTCTGATTGGTGCGACTCACGAAAATGAGCAATTTTATGACTTAACCGTCGATGATCAAGTTGTTTCGGATATGGTGAACAGTATTAAAGAATTAGCGCCTGACTTAATAAAAGCCGAACAGGTTGAAGTTCGGGTTGGTACTCGAGCGTACACCTCTGATTTTCTGCCTTTTTTTGGTGAAGTAGCTGACTTGCCTGGGCTTTTCGTAGCAAGTGGCCTAGGTTCCTCTGGTTTAACCACCGGTCCCGTCATTGGTCATACGCTGGCCTCATGGCTCCATGGAAACGAAACAGAACTTAAAGCTAGCAGATACTCACCTGCTAATTACATACGCAAAACGTAAAAATTCCCCTTAGCCTAGTTGGTTAAGGGGAGTTTTTTTATTATAGACAGTTAGCCTATCTTTCGATGATTCTTACCACCCATTGCTTAAAGTAATGGGTTAGTTCAATCGACCCAGACGTTCTTTAAACCAGCTCCGCGCTGATTCAAGAGGTTGGCTCTTTATCACCTCTTCTGGGGACTCCAATTGTTTCACGTCAACAAATTCCACATGTAAATCCACATCAGCGGTTTCAATTTGTAAAAGGTGCTTTTTAGCATTACGTTTTTTCACATTGATGTGATGAGTATCCAAATACTGAACGAGGTTATCAATTGACAGGGAGGTTATAGCCTCTTCCGGCATATAGAAACGCAAGACGGCCCGATAATTTTTAGTTTCTTCATCACTGACAGCAGCTTTAATGTATTGCTTAATATAGAACTCAAAGGCATGAATCCCCTCATCCAGCATATAACTTGGATTTAATATCCAATAAGCTAGCATGATTTTTTTCGTCGCATCCCGCCAAGGAAAATAGGCCCGATTGTTTAAGGTGCCAAAACGTCGTCCCTCCAGATAGTGATGGTTATCATAGTTAAAGACCCTTGTCGTAAAATGGCGCGCCGTACTTTTCGTTGTTGGCTGCAAAGACTCGTTTTGATATTGAATCATTTGGGTATTGGCCCCAATTTTTATAAATTCGGTACAGGGTTCACGTAAAACCCCGACACCATTGCTCCACTCCAATTGGTCAAAGCCCAGTTGATCACGGTAAGCAAATTGGAACTTTAAATTACTTGGATGCTCCCAGGCCAGAGGATCTTCATACAAAGTCACTTGAATCACGTCATGACTGGTCACGACTGCTTCAACTTGCTGAACGTCCAAAAACGCTTGCTTCGGAATCACATAATAATAATCCGGTGCGTACCACATTTTCCAACATGCCGTAAAACAAAGTCCTTTAAAATAGCTGTCATAACCAGGCAATTGACTGCAGTCTACAATGATCTTCTGTTGATCGTCATACATCTTAGGTAAATCATCTGGGCTACTAATCTCTTCCTCTAAGCGATCTGACATTGATTGGGTATTATGCGCTAAAAATTCGTCAATACTGCGAATATAAGCATAAAGGCCATTTTTTTCCATGCGGGTGTTAATATAATCATCAATCACAGGTTTAAAATTTTGATAAAGTTCCTCATTAATCAGTAATCGTTCCCGAACGTGGCCTTGATAAATATGTATGGAAAATTCACCTTCAGTGGCTTTAAGTGAAAATAAGGTATCCCCTTGCTGATTTATTTCCAAAGCATTAATTCGTTCTTTTATCAGTCCTCGATCAAAGTCTAATAGCTCCGTATCGTCATCAATATAGTATTTTTGTGGCCTTACTAAAATTTGACAAAGTGTTAACCAGTCACTAACAGTCTCGCGAATTGCGTCATTACTAGCAAAGGAGCGTAATTGGGTAACAATATATAATTGTTGTGGTTCATTGCTCACGGTCAACACCTCCTACATTAATTATAACTGATAACCTTAAGATAGTATATTTTTCACGTTCTTTTCTGCTAAGTTTTTGTTTGTAACCTTTAGTAACCTGAATTTCACATGACTTTTCATTCAAAAAGGCATATACTACTATTTATAAGGACATTATCTACTAATACTTAAATGGAGGTACAACATGGCACTTGAACATAAAAAGAATGACAAACTGGAAAAATTATTTGAAGAATTCACCTTTGACCCTTATCAAGAAGAGCAAGCAGCTCGTGATAAACAAGTTCAAGAAGAGGCTGAAAAGTTCTTAAAAAAAGAACAAGAACAATTAGCTAAAAAGAATAAAGAAAAATAAAAGAATGATCAGCCCTTATTTCGAGGAGCTGATCATTCTTTTTAGCGAACTATTTTATTGCGTAGATTTCTGCGAGCTAAATCGAATACAATCAAGCCGCCAGCAATCGCACCGGCAATTGCCACGACTCTGATACCATAGCCGACTGCTTTACTATACTCACCAATAATCAAATGGTAGGTCATTTGATAGGAAGTGCCTCCTGGCACCAGCGCAACAATTCCTGGAATGTTATACAAGGTTGCTGGTGTGTGGCGGTGACGAGCAAAATAATAACTAAGGGTGGCAATGGATAAGGCGCCTAAAAAAGTCGAGACGGTAACACTTAAGCCCATAAAACCCCCTAACCAATAAATCACCCAGCCTCCAGTCCCGCTTAAGCCACTGTATAATAACGCATCTTTTGGTACTCGCATAATAATAGCAAAACCAACTGATGTAATAAAACTCAACACGACTTGCTCGATAATTGTTAGTAACATGACTCTTCCTCCTCATTGACATACGTTAGCATCTTTATCTTAGGGAAAACCACTTAACTCATGACGTTAAAAGCCACTGCAATACCGGCCCCAATCATCATGGCAATAATCAATGCCTCTACCCCTCGGGAAATCCCTGACAGCATGTGCCCTTCTTGTAAATCACGAACGGTATTAGTAATCGCTACACCTGGTACTAAGGGCATAATACTGCCAATAATCATACTATCAATCGATGAACCAAGTTTAAACTGAATCATCCAAAAAGCCAGGACGCCAATAGCAAAAGAGGCCAAAAATTCATCAACATATTTTAATTTCAAATAAGTCGCACTCAGCATGTAAACGGAATACCCTCCGGCACCGACTAACAACGTAGCTAAAAAATCCCGCCACTGTCCACCGAGTAAAATCATTAATGCCGCACTTAAAATCGCCGCACAAACGATTTTTACCGCTGTCTTCTTTGGCGGTTCTTCCTTCAAAACAATTTTAAGAGACGCGTATAATTCCTGAAGATTAATTTGCTTCGATGAAAACTGCCAGGACAAATCATTTACTTTTGATACTTTTCCCAAATTAGTCGTTCGTTCACTAATTCGTTTCATTTGTATACTCTTTGTGCTCTCCAATCCCATTAAAACAATGGTTTGAGTCACAAAACTGATGCCTTCCTCTTGATGGTAGTTATCGGCAATTCTATTCATTGTATCTTCCACTCGGTACATCTCCGCGCCGTTTTCAACCATAATTTTACCCGCCAGTACGCAGGTTTCCAACAATAAATCCTTTTCACCCATGAGATGCCCTCCTTCTTGACAGATAATCCAAGCTAAACTGGATTAAACTCAAACATAATCAATCAGCTTCAACTGTTCCCTTACGTTTGCGACGTCGTTTGTTCTGACCCTACCTATCATAACAAGCAATGAGGAGAAAAGACAACTGTTTTATCAAAGAGTTTCGCGCAAAAAAGAAGTTGGTTAATCGCCAACTTCTTTTTATTCATGATTAAACTAATTTAATTCCGGCCAAAATTCGCGATTAACTTCAATCAGCTCATCCAGTAATTCTTTTGCTACCTTTGCACTTGGAACTGTTTTAGATAAGGTTAAGGCCTGCCACATCTTTTGGTATGAACCTTCCACCCATGCTTCAACAATTAATTTTTCAACGGCTACCTGTTGTTCCATCATCCCTCGGTGAAAAGTCGGAATAGAACCTTGACACAATGGCTCTGGACCATCAGAACCAACGATACAAGGGACCTCAACCATGGCATCGTCCCGGAAATTGGCAATGGCACCATTGTTCTCAACGATTAACAACATTCTTTCACCTGTGTTAAAAGCAATCGCTCGAGCCAAGTCAACGATAAACAATGCGTGATTATCAATATGAAAATCGCCATCTTTAAACGTACCTGTCGCAACAATTTTCCGTGCAGCATCAAAGACTTGTTTTTCACGACCGGCCATCACTTCATTGGCTCGTGTATAGTCAGGATTTGATTGTTCCACCACATAATCAGGATACAAATAATACTTCAAATAAGTATTAGGCAAGTATTCAGGTGCTACTGCCAATAGGTCTTTTGCTTTTTTGTGAGTTGCCTGCCAAGATTGATCCATGTGTTGTGTGTCCACTTCAATTTGAGTCAAATAGCCATTTTCGGCAACATAATCTCTAATTTCTGGTAAATACTCGTAACCCTCTCGATCTTTAACGCTGGTCCACCAGCCAAAGTGGTTTAACCCAAAATATTTAACTGTCAGCTCTTTAGGTTGCTTTTGAATGATTTGCGACATCCGACGCAAGGTTCCAACAGGCATGTCACACATGTTAATGACTTTCGCTTGGGGGCGTAAAACGCGGCAAGCTTCCGCCACAATAGCTGCTGGGTTGGAATAGTTTAACATCCAGGCATCTGGTGAATAGTTTTCCATATAATCAATTAATTCCATCATATCTCCTATACTACGCATGCCGTAAGCAATGCCCCCAGGGCCACAAGTCTCTTGTCCTAAAACACCGTGTTTCAACGGAATTTTTTCGTCTAGCTCCCGCATACGGTATTTCCCTGTTCGAATATGAGCCATACAAAAATCGATATTTTCAAATGCTTCTTGTGGATCTGTTGTATAAGAAAAGGCTATATCTGGCGCTTTTTCCTTTAAGACGAGTGCCAGTGCTTCTGCCAAAACGGCTTGCCGTTCAGCATCATTGTCGTATAATTTTAAAGTGTCTATTGGAAACTTATCTAAATTGTCTAAGAGCATCATCACAATTCCCGGTGTATAGGTGCTGCCGCCTCCTGCAATAACGATTGATTGTTTTTTCATTCTTAACGCCTTCTTTCTGATGATTATTGTGTGGTTCCCATGGCTGCGTCGACGATTTTACGGACTTTCGTCACTTGCAGACCATATACCACTTGAACATTTTCGTTTTTAATGATGACACCACTGGCACCTGTCTCATTCTTCAAACTAGTTTCATCCACTAACTCTGTATTTTCAACGGTCAGACGCAATCGGGTATAACAATTGTCAACGGTTTTGATATTTTCTTCTCCACCTAATGCCGAAATAATTTGGGCGCCAAGCAACTGATCTTCATCCACTGGAGAACCTGCTGCAACCTTATTCTGATAGTCCTTTTTACTGTGAAGTTTCACCTCGTTATTGTCTTCACGCCCAACGGTTTTAAAATTAAATTTAGTAATCAAGAATCTAAAAATCACGTAATAAACAACAAAGAATACGAGCCCCACTAAAATGTACATTGGCCATTTTGTTTTGCCAATTCCCAAGGGTAAGTTATATAACAAGAAATCAATAAAACCATTAGGACCAATCGCTCTGACACTTAGGACGTTTAGGACAACCATACTCAACCCACTTAAAACTGAGTGAACTATAAATAAGAGTGGTGCAACAAACATAAAGGAAAACTCAATTGGCTCTGTCACACCGGCGATAAAGGAGGTCACTGCGGCTGGAATCAAGATGGCTTTCACTTTTGTTTTGTTTTCCGGTTTAGCCGTTTGATACATCGCCAAGCAGGCACCAATCAAACCAAACATCTTAGAAATACCACGGGCATCCCAAATAACACTTTGAGAGAGGACTTTGACAGCTGGATCAGCAATTTCAGCGTAATAAATGTTGCGAGCGCCTTCGAATACTTGACCACCAACATCGGCCACTCCTCCTAATGAAGTATATAAAAAGGGAGTGTAGATCAAGTGATGCAAGCCAGTTGGAATTAATAAACGTTCCAACATACCGTAAATAAAAATTCCAAAGTTACCGCTTTGATTAATGACAGTTCCTAAGCTTGTGATGCCTCCCTGAACAATCGGCCAAAGATAAGTTAAACCAACAGCCAATAAAACCACGGCTGGAATCAGCACAATGAACACAAAGCGAGATCCACCATAAATTTGAAAAGCGTTACCAAACTCGGTTTCACAAAACTTATTATGGACATAGGCGGTCAAGATCCCTAAAATAATTCCCAAGAAAACCCCCATATCCAAAATTTGCACCCCTAAGACCATGGTTTGACCTGTGCCACTTAAACTATCAGCCTCCACCAAAATCTCACGCAGGCCCATAAACTTGTTCATGGCATTAATAAAAACTAAAAATCCAAGAACTGCCGTAAAACCAGCCTCTGCTTTTTTCGTATTGGCTAACCCAACAGCCAAGCCAACACAGAATATAAGTCCTAAATTACTTAAAATAGCTACCAGAGAACCTGATAAAATAGTGCCAAACCCTTTCGTTACCGGATTGTCTAAAAAGGGCAATTTTTCCATTAGCAATGGATTGGTAAACAAATTGCCAACTGCTATCAAAATTCCGGCAATCGGTAAAATTAATACTGGAATGAACATTGCCTTGGAAAATCGCTGCAAGCCATTCATGATTCGCTCTTTCATATTCGTCCCTCCAACTGTTGATGGTCTTATCTTACAATGATTCCTCTTCTAATGTAACCCCATTCAAAAAAGAAGAAACAGGTTACTCGATTCAGTAACTTGTTTCTTCTTTTAATTGGTCACCGATAATTTGATTGTACTCCCAAACAATGACTTCCATTGCCAGTAACACATGGGAGAAAAAACTATTGGCACTCGCGTTGTAGTCATCGTATTTGTTTAAGTCCTTGATTTTAATCGTTGGCTTGCCATAAGAACTTAAAGTATTCTCAATTTCATTGGTAAAGGCAATCACAGGAATGTCATTTTCCACTGCGGTTCGCACCTTTTCGATGACCTTGAGGGTTTCCCCAGATTTAGAAATAGTAATAAACACGCCGATATCGTCTAAATTATTCTCGAATACACCAACTGAATCATTTCCCGTTGAAAACATAACACGTTTTCCCAATACTAATAATCTTTTATGCAAATAATCAGCTATAATCCCTGAAAAACCATTGGCATAAACAAAAACAAATTGCTTATCTACATCGATTAAAGCTTGGGCTACCGCTTCAAAAACAGCATTTGAATTTAACTCAAATAAACTATTATAGGAAAATAAATCCGCATAGGAACCGGCCTGTTTGTGGCTTTTATCTTGAAGCAAAGGCATCAACTTGTAATTCATGTCCACAAACCCATTAAAGCCCAGTTTCTTCGCTAGACGCATAATAGTCGATGTAGACGTTAAGGTATTTGTCGCAACTTGGCGAATCCCCATCGTTAAAATATCGTCATGGTGACTGACAATATATGCTAAGACGTCCTCTTCCAGTGAACTTAATTTTTTATTTGCCGCTAACTTTTGAACAATTGTATTTCCCATAATCCTCCTCCATCTATCTAGAGCTACTCTTCCTTCGTGGACGCAATCACTTCGCGAATTAAATCTAAACTTTGCTCAGATGCGACTCGGTTGTCATACATCACATTGACAAATAGGGCATCCATAATACTCAATTGAGTGATCCGTGTGGCAAGAGCTTCTGGGCGAAATGCCACTTCCTTAGAGGTCGATAATAAACACAAGTCCGCCAGTTCGGCTAAAGGTGACAATAAAAAACTGGTTATTGCGATTAACTTCGCACCACTCTTTTTAACCTGACCAGCAATTTGCAGAATATCATGGCTTTGGCCTGAGTGAGAAATCAAAACGGCGCAATCGTCTTCAGTCATTCTCGCGGCGCGCATTAATTGGATGTGACTGTCTGTTTCACAGGACACATTTAAAGGAGAACGCAGAAATTTATGATAGGCATCCATGGCAATAACATTGGAGCCGCCCACACCAAAAAAAATAATTTGCTGACTGTGTGTTAATAAGGTGATTGCTGCCTCTAAAATAACATCATCTAGTAATTCTACGGTATCACTTAAGGCTTGCCGATTTGCTTCAAAAACCTTTTTAGCCATCCCTTTAGCTGAATCAGCTTCTGTAATACCTTCATATATTTCGTGTTCCAATGGATTTTCTTGTTTCTTAAAGGTAGCTAAATCTATTTTAAATTCCTTATAACCTCTATAGCCCAACCGCTGACAAAAACGAAAAACCGTTGATTCTGCCATTCCTAATTGGCGTGATAAGTCCCCGATGGATTGATGAATAATCCGTTCTGGATAATGGAGAATATAATCAGCGATTTGCTGCTCTTTGCGGCTGATGTCCCGATAAATTGATTTGATTTTTAACTCAATTGGATTTTGCATCTCGTAACTCCTCAAGCTTCATTTATTAAATTATAGCATGAAATAAGAAATTCCTCCTAATTATCATGAAGAACATCTACGGAAAAATTTAAATCTTTTTGAACTTGAATAAAATAAAATTTTATTCTATAATGATTATAATAAAATATAAATACTTGGAGAGTGACAACATGAAATTAGGAATTATTGGATTAGGTAAAATGGGATTAAATTTGGCGGTAAATTGTCAACGCCAAGGTCACGAGATTATTGGAACTGATATTAGCTCAAGCTGTTTAAAAGCGGCCGAAGTCGAAGAGATAAAAACTGTCACAACAATTGATCAGTTAGTAGCGTCCCTTCCCGACCGTAAAATAATCTGGGTGATGGTTCCTAATGGCGACCCTTTAACGGCGGTTTTAGATCAGCTAGACCAACTACTTAAGGTTGACGACATCGTCATTGACGGAGGTAATTCTAACTTTAAAGAATCTCAAGTTCGAAGCGCTCACTTTTCGTCAAAGGGCATCCACTTCTTTGATATCGGAACAAGCGGTGGCACGAGCGGCGCTAATCAAGGGGCTTGCTTAATGATTGGTGGCAACCAAGAGGTCTTTAAGGAAATCGAGCCATTAATTAATGACATTTCCATTGATGATGGTTACTTATATACTGGAGAAACTGGTAGTGGTCATTTCTTAAAAATGGTTCATAACGGGATCGAATATGGCATGATGCAAGCTATTGCTGAAGGGTTCGACGTATTAGAGGGTGGACCTTTTGACTACAATCTAGAGGAAGTGGCTCGAGTCTGGAATCACGGCTCGGTGGTTCGTTCTTGGTTGATGGAGCTGGCAGAAGACGCTTTTAAAGAAGACCCTAAACTGACGGCAATCAAAGGCGTTATGAATTCCTCAGGCGAAGCCAAGTGGACTCTAGAAACTGCACTAGATTATCAAATTCCAACACCAGTTATTGCATTATCCCTCATAATGCGTTATCGTTCTTTATATGACGACACATTTACCGGTAAAGTTGTGGCTGCACTGCGCAACGGCTTTGGTGGCCATGCTGTCGAAAAACATAACGACTAACTTGGAGGTAGGAATGACTTCATTAATTATTAGCATTGATATCGGTACGACTAGCACAAAATCAACTGTTTTCACAACAACAGGACAGGCCTTAAGTTCCTTTTATCAAGGCTACCCTATGACAAAAAAAGCAGATGGCACAGCGACTCAAGATCCTGAAACAATCTTTCAAGCCGTTTTGACAACGTTAAAAGAGGCTCTGGACTTTAATAATAGCCGACAGCATGCTATTGCGGTTACTTTCTCCAGTGCCATGCACAGCTTAATTGGCTTAGATAAAAATAATCAGTTACTGACTCCCGTCATTACCTGGGCGGATTCTCGTTCAAATACTTATGCCGAATCCCTAAAAATGAGTCCTCAAGGTTTAGCCTTTTACAAAAAAACTGGGACACCTCTGCACCCGATGACACCTTTAAGTAAAATCATGTGGCTAAAGCAGGAACAAACTGAGCTATATCAACAGATTTCCCTTTTCACAAGTATTAAGGAGTATGTCTTTTATCGTTTATTCGACGAGCATTTAGTTGATTATTCCATTGCATCCGGAACTGGTTTATTTAATATTCATACCTTAAAGTGGGATCAAGAGATTTTGGCGTTTCTTGAGTTAACTGAGGACCGTTTACCACAAGCAGTTCCTCCTACGACTCAACTGTCTCAAGTGAATAAAAGATACCAAGAAAGCCTTGATTTACCTGATATTCCCTTTATTTTAGGCGCAAGTGATGGTGCCTTAGCTAATTTAGGGACGAATTGCATCTCACCTGAAAAAGCTAATCTATCCATTGGCACCAGTGCTGCTCTCCGTTATACGGTGAGAGCGCCTCTTTTACACGCGGCTGGTGAGACCTTTTGTTATTTATTGGATGAAGGTTACTGGGTCATTGGCGGTGCTGCCAATAACGGTGGCATGGTTATTGACTGGGCTCGGCAATTAGCTGAAACTGATATGAGCTATGAGACTTTTATGGCCAAAGTCGAATTGATCCCTGCCGGTTCTGATAATTTGTTTTTTCACCCCTATCTAAGTGGTGAACGTGCCCCTATTTGGAGTGGAGATATTCGAGGCTCTTTTACTGGCTTAGCTCTTAGCCACACTCACGCTCATTTAATGCGAGCTGTTTTAGAAGGTATTTGTTTTAATATTGCCGATATTTTTCAAGCGTTAAATTCACTGACAGCTTCACCTGAAAAAGTCTGTGCCTCAGGTGGGTTTTCTCATTCATCTACGTGGAAACAATTGATGGCTGATGTACTTGGGCAGCCCATCACCTTTCCTCAAACCCACGAAAGTTCTGGTTTAGGAGCTATGATTTTAGCTTTAAAGAGTTTAAACTTAATTTCTGATTACGAAGAAAGCAGTCTTTTAGCTATTTTCCAACAAGATAGTAGTGAAGACATCGTCATCCCTATTGAGGCTAATAAGCAAGTTTACAGTAAACAATTATGGAAGTTCCAACAGTTGAAAGAACTAACAAAACAACAAACAATCATATTAACCACTCAGTAACGGAAAGGAAGGATCCCCTTGAACACAAAGATTGTTGAAACAGAACGCCTCTTACTAGTTCCTATTGATGAAACACATAGCCCAACCCTTCATCGCTTTTGGTCCGATGAAGCCGTCACCCGCTACATGAACATTGAGCCTTTTGAAACGGTCGAACAAACAACAGAGATGATTGCCTTTTTAGTCAAGAGAATGGCTGAAGGTAGTGCCTCACGCTACAGTATTTTATTAAAAGATTCCCAAGTTGTTATTGGAACCTGTGGCTTAAACTACCTTGATTACGAAAATAGCCGTACCGAAGTGGCTTATGATCTAGGGTCAGCCTATTGGGGGAAAGGCTACGGCTTTGAATTAATGACCGCCTTTGTTGAATGGGTCTTTCAATCTCAGGATTTCCACCGGGTGGAAGCTAAAATTGATCCGGATAATCTACCTTCTATTAAATTGATTGAAAGACTAGGCTTTCAAAAAGAAGGACTTTTACGAGATTATGAAAAAATAGGGCAGAATTACTGCGATGTGCTGATGTACTCAAAACTAACACCTAACTAAAAAACCAAGAGAATGCCATTTGACTGGCAATTCTCTTGGTTTTTTTGTTACAATGATACACTATCAGGCCTAGGCAGTGACTGCTTTTTATCCGCCTGTTCTGCTAAGTGTTTTAATTCTGCTGCTGAGTAATCGTCATACGAAATTTCAATCACTTCATCAACACGTCCATAAGGATCTAAAAGTAACACTAAGGAAAGCTCATCTTGACTGTCGTTCACCAACAAGGCCGGCTGTCCGTCAAGAGTCTCACTCACTTGATAGGTGCCCTTTTCAAAGTCCAACCCATCAACGATACTATTATCCCACTCAAGGCGATTGTAAGCCTCGTCTGTGATATAGTCCATGATATAATAAAACTCTTCTTCACGTGCATCTACGGGCAATAGGAAATAACCTACAACGACATTCTCTACTATGTCCTTCCCTGTGAACCTAATTTTATCAACAAGTTCACCAAAAGTTTTTGACTCGACTTCTTGCCAACCTTTGCCGACCACAGCCGTTACAAGTTCCCAATTGGTCAATTCGACGATGAGATAAGGTTCCTCATCTTGTGTTATCAAATAATGAGCCCTATTATCGTCAATTTCTTTGTAAACAATCTCATAAGTATAGCTGGCATCTGGATCACTATCAGCCAAGTGTTCCTCAAAAATACCTGTTAAATCAGAACTCACCCAAGTTTCAATATAGGTTTCTCTTTGAGTTTCAATGTCATCACGGTGGTCAGTCGCCTCAACGAAGTAAGTTAAAAAAGCGTAACCTGGATCTTCCGGATCCATCCATTCTTCGTCAGATTCTGACTCTTCATCGTAGTAATCTGTATCATCCGAATACTCATAGTCATCGTTATTGGAAAAAACATTTCCTAATAAAGATAAGCCAATTACACCGATGACCACAACCCGCAAAATCATTCGCCAATCTGCTTTATGCTTTGTACCCTGTCCCACATAAGCTGATGTAGCTCTACCCTTAAAGCCTGCTGAATTTTTCAGCCCCTTAACTAACCCTTGATAATCATTTGTCAGATTATTAAAATGTTTGGTCGCCTTTATCTGATCATTGGTTCGATAAAAGACTAAGCCAACAAGCAATTCACGCAAATTATCTTCCAAATAATTATTTTGAGGGTCTTCAATAAACAGACTGCCTTCTAAAGAAATGTTCTTCTCTTTTAAACTGTTAAAAATAATACGCAAAAACTTGGCTGTTTGATTGTCTACCTTATTCAATGGTATATTAGGCGGCAACAAATGATTAGCAATAGCGGGGGGCTCGTTGCTATGTACTAGCTTTTCGATTCCTCGTTTAATTTGATAGATTGCTGCCAAGTTTTCAACATCCTGATCCACAATTTGATACTCTGCTTGCCAGTCTTCTTCACTGTAGAAATACGCCAACAAACCATCAATCTCAAACGTTCTGCTATGCCAATCCTCTTGCCTAATCACACAATATAAATGCAAGCGGCGGTCAAAATAATCTGCCGCTTCTTCCTCTGGCAAATACAAGGCTTGTTCAAATGAAAAATCGGGTAAGTCGTCGATAGCCAGAAACCAGCTGAACTGACTGGTTAGCTCATAAGTGACTAAATCAAGTTCTTCATAGAGATACCATAAAATGGCTTTTGGCAAATAAACTAATTGATCGTTTAATAATGGTAAAAAATTTTCCCGTAACTCCACAAACTCGTCCTTGGACCACTGACGTCGATAGCGAAAACACGTTTCCCATTCTTTAAGAATAATCTTCCGTGGCCAATCTGCCAGCAATTCACGAATATCAGCTAATGTGCGACTTGGAACTGCTGCTTTTTCAGTGACTTTTCCTAATGCTTGAGTTATTTCAGCACTCTTCTCTTTGACATCCTTTGGTTTCATCTTAGGAGCGTTTGGCTCTTTAGATTTCGGTTGAGTTGCTCGCTGTTTTAGTGTTGCTTGTCGCCCTTGATTGCGTTTCCTAATTTCATTTACTTCACTGCCACTTCTTTGACCATTATCGATAGGGTTAACCGGGGTCATTTCAGGGCTTGTGTTTTTCACTTTTTTTATTGTTTCTTTCAGAACAACGACTGGTTTGGCTTCAGCAGGTTTCTCATTAATCGCCTCTGCAGGTTGTTCTATCTGGAAATCAGCTGTGTCCGCTGTGTTTACTAACTCTTGATTGATAGTAAGTTCTTGCTTTTTTTCTTCCAATAATCGTTCTGACTGGTCTCCATAACCCGATCGATAATCGGCGGTTGGCCGTTGATTATGTTGATCTTCAATAAAAAGAATCGCTGCTTTTTCGGCCTCTGCTAATTTATCATAATCAGCTTGAGAGACTTCTTCTTTTGTTTCTTTGTTCTTTAACCGACGCACCTCATTGACATACGCTTTTTTTATTTCAGCAACCTTTGTTGTTGATTCTATACCGAGTGTTTCCCAAAACCATTCCATCTTCCTCACCTCATCTTTTACACCTTATGTCCCATACATCCATTATACAGTGTTTTATCGATTTAAACTCGTTATTTATAAAAAAGTCCGAATCCAATTCGCAATTTACTGGTACAATCATAAATGATACACAAAACGTCTCTGATTGTCATTAAAGCTTGTAGCAGTTACATCCTTTGTCACCGCAATTCCCAAAGCTTTCCAAAACCATGTCAGACTCATATCTGCCTTTTCGCTTTATGTACTGACGTACTCTATTATATCGCCCTCGAATTTAATAAGGAATGTTTTTTGAATTTACGTACAAACGTTACCTTCGAATGCTCAATCTGTTAACTCACTTAAAAAGTAGCTACGATTTTCATCGTAGCTACTTCTTGGAAGTAAAGCTGATATATTTTCATTTCCCTCCGCTAAGCTTTTTAAATCAATATGATCACATCAAAACTTGCCAAACGGGTTTCCTTTGTCATCTCTTTACCGGATAATATGTCGATTTTCCCAACAAAATCAAGTGGTAATTCCTGTGCCTCTCCTTGGAAATTTATAATAAAGGTGTAAACCTGTCCTGCTTTTTCACGAGTGGTTATTTCCAAGGAACTATCGCCTGTTACTAAGGCTTCAATCTGACTAGTAGCGATGACTTGGTCCACGATATGGGCAATTCCCGCTGGTTCAAGTTGGCTTCCAACATACCATGTCTTTCCTTGGCCAAAGTTATTTTTCGTCACAACTGGTGAGCCTGCATAAAAATCTGATTGATAGGAAGCCAATGCTTCTGCACCTTCCAGATGAATAATGTCGCAAAGCAACTGACATTTATAGCTAGTATCATCAACAAACAAGCTGTGATTGTATTGTTCCGGGGCTAATGCGTCTATTTCTTCTACCCAAATCCCTAACAGGTTACGTAAAGGTCCAGGATAGCCACCAAGGTAGACATTATCTGATTCGTTCACAATTCCGCTCATAAAAGTCGTTAGGAATTGTCCCCCCTCTTTGACAAAGGTTGCTAAACGCTCAGCCAGGCCTTCTTTCACCATGTATAAAACAGGCCCCACTACAACATCATATTGACTAAAATCACTATCTACAGAAATCATGTCGACTTGAATCTGTTTATCGTAAAAGGCTTGATAGTACTGATGAATCTGATCCACATAAGCTAAATCTTTATTAGGACCGCTAGTATACTCCAATGCCCAATAATTATCCCAATCAAAGATAATTCCGACACGACTCTTAGTTCGTGAATCCAACAACTTGTTCCCTAACTTTTCCAGTTCGTGACCAAGCTCTGCCACTTCCTTAAATACGCGGGTATTCTCATGACCAGCATGAGAAATGACCGCTCCATGGAACTTTTCACAGGCCCCAACAGATCTTTTTAGTTGGAAAAACTGAACAGTATCTGAGCCATGAGCCACTGCCTGAAAACTCTGTGCCCGCATTTTACCCGGTCGTTTCAACGAGTTATAAGGTTGCCAGTTCTGCTGGCTTGGTGTTTGCTCCATTAACATAAAAGGTTGACCCTCTTTTAAGCCACGCATCAAATCATGGCACATAGCGGAATAACTTGGAGGGGTATCATAACTTGGGTAATTATCCCAGGAGACAATATCCATCTCTTTAGCCCATTTGAAATAATCCAAATTTTTATAGGTGCCCATTAAATTGGTCGTAATCAACGTGTTCTGATCAAACTCCCGGATCCCATCTCGTTCCATTTTATAATTTTCCAATAGACTATCAGAGTTAAACCGACGGTAATCCAAAGAGATTCCAGCAAAAGCGGTATCCTCATAGCCAATCCCTTCGCTCAATGCATTCGGCAACACAATCTCATCCCATTCGTAAACACGATGACCCCAAAAATCCATATTCCAAGCTTTGTTTAGGGCTTCAATTGTGCCATATTTTGTCCGTAACCAGACACGAAAAGCTTTTTCGCAATTATCACAGAAACACTCACCGCCGTATTCATTATTGACGTGCCAACAAGTGATATTTGGATTATCACCATAACGTTCAGCCAGTTTACTTGCTATTTTTCTGGCAAACTTTTGGTATACTAAACTGTTCGGACACGCATTGTGACGCTGACCAAATTTGTGCTGGCGCCCTTCGTAGTCTGTGCGGCCAACTTCCGGGTACTTCTTAAACATCCAGGCAGGCAATGCCGCAGTGGCTGTAGCCAAAATGATGTCATAGTGGTCCTTTGTTAACATGTCAATTATTTTATCTAATTCACTAAAGTCATAAACTTCTTCTGAGGGCTGGATTTTTGCCCATGAAAAGATGTTGACGCTTGCCGAATTAATGGCAGCTTGTTTAAAAATTCGCATATCCTCCGACCAAGTCTCCACGGGCCATTGATTGGGATTATAGTCGCCACCATATAGCATTCTTTGAAACTTACGTTGTGTCATAGATTTTACCTCCCTAAATTTGTTATACTCTTATTATAAAACCTTTTGAATGCTTTTGTATAACTGACTTCTACACTTTATGCAAGAATCCGAAACTATAAAAAGCTTACAACAAACTGAAAGGAGTTTTTACACGATGGCAATACTTTTTAATATTATGGACACCGCTCTTCCTTTAGCTATTGAAACCATTGGCCATGATTGGGAACAGGAACCAGTGGAACGCTTATCTGGTTATCACTATTATCATTGGCTACAAACCAGTCAGGGCTGTGGCAAAGTCGTTATTCAAGGTCAGGAATTTTCTTTAACTCCTGGCATGGGCATCTTAATTTTCCCCTTTATCACCCATCATTATTATCAAACATCAGCGGAGCCTTGGCGTACCAATTTTATTACTCTAGGAGGGACAATTGCCTCCTCCATCCCGACAATTTTAACCGTCGATCACTTTTGCTTGGCCAGTGATTCTCAAAATTTTTCTTTTGCTGACTGGAATGCACAATTATATGAAGAATTGACCCACTCTCAGCCCCTTTCACCTTTGGATTATTCCATTGAGGCTTATCGCTTTTTAGCTAAAATTAAAGAACATCACAATCAAGAACACGTGGTAACTGACGAGCGCTACTTAAAATTCGTTCAGCCTGTCATTCAATGGATGGATGAACACTACATGTTGGATTGTTCGACTCAGGAAATGGCTCAGCTGGTTTTTATTAGTCCCCAATATCTGTCTCGTTTGTTTCAACGCTTTGTTAAATTATCACCTTATGATTACTTGACAGCCCTTCGCATAAAAAAAGCCAAGGAACGATTGCTAACATTGCCTACTGAAAAAATAAAAGACGTGGCCAGTCAAGTTGGCTTTAACGATGCCAGCCACTTTATTGCCACCTTTAAAAAGGCCACTGATTACACACCAGTGACCTTTCGTAAACTCTATTAAAACAGCGAAAGTTATGATAGTTTCAAACCGTTTTCCTACAGGACTGCGATAGTTTAAGTTAATCGATTTTATTTACCTGATAAACTCTGATACTCAGCCGCCCGTAATTTGGCATCTATGACGGTTTTGGCTAATAACTCCTCTGCCAAACCCGATTCTTTATGTAGATTATGCAGAGCAGAAAAACGAGCTTGTTTTGCAAGGAATCCTGGTAATTTATCAAAATCCGTTTTGCGATAATCTATTACCATTGGCTCTTTACCTTTTTCTTCCAACAATGGGTTGTAGCGGTACAAAGTCCAGTAGCCAGATTCTACGGCTTCTTTTGCTTCATTTAAACTTTGCCTCATGCCACCTTTTAACCCATGATTAATACACGGCGTATAGCCAATGATCAAGGATGGACCAGGGTATTTCTCAGCCTCATCGATTGCTTTTAAGGTTTGCATGGAATTAGCGCCTAAAGCGATTTGTGCCACGTAGACATTATCGTATGTCATGGCAATTAGTCCTAGATCTTTTTTGGAAGTTCGTTTACCCCCTGCCGAAAATTTAGCTATGGCAGCCGCTGGCGTGGCCTTAGAGGTTTGCCCGCCAGTATTGGAATAAACTTCATTATCCATGACAAAGATATTGACATCTTCTCCACTAGCTAAGACATGATCGATCCCACCGAAGCCAATATCGTAAGCCCAGCCATCGCCACCAAAAATCCATTGACTTGGTTTTACTAATAAATCCCGTTGCTTGTATAGCTCTTCAAGCACCTTGCTCCCTGACATTTCCTCGGCTAAAGCTGCGGTCAGTTTCATGGCACGTTGCTGCGACCCTTCGCCTTGATCCATGTGAGCCAACCAGTCTTTCATTAACAATTGTAATTCTTCCGATCCTGCATTGGCTATTAGGCCACGCTCGACTTGACTAGCAAGATGCTGCCGCTTAGTCTTATTGGCTAAGTGCATGCCGAAGCCATATTCGGCATTATCTTCAAAGAGTGAATTACTCCAAGCAGGACCTTGTCCACAACTGTTGGTCGTGTATGGTGTTGCTGGAGATGACGCTCCCCAAATTGAGGAACAACCCGTAGCGTTCGCAATCATCATGCGGTCGCCATATAACTGTGTTAACAACTTAATATAAGGAGTTTCACCACAACCTTCGCAGGCTCCCGAGAATTCCATAAGTGGCTGCTCAAACTGTGATCCTTTAACCGATAACTTTTTAACTGGATTGGCTTTTTGTTTCAAGGTCATCGCAAATGCCCAATTCATTGCTTGTTCTTTTTGTTCTTCGTAAGGCTTCAAAATCAAGGCTTTTTCACGAGCCGGACAGGCTTCCACACAGAGTCCGCAACCAGTACAATCTTCCAAAGACACTTGAATGCGATACATCATCCCATCCGCTCCACGCAGTTCTCGACTGGTAAACCCAGCTGGTGCTTCCACCAATTCCTCTTTATCTACTAAGAATGGACGAATTGCTGCGTGAGGGCAGACAAAGGCACACTCGTTACACATGGTACAGGCGTCCATCTGCCATTCGGGTACTTCCAAGGCAATGCCTCGTTTTTCATAGGCGGCTGAGCCCATTGGCATAGTACCGTCGGTCATACCGTTATCAATTAAATCTTTCACTGTTAATGAATTACCTTCTTGACGATTAATCGGTTCAAGTATATTGCGAATATAACTTGGTTTCGTCATATCAACTGGTTCTTCTGCTATTTCCAAGTCGACCCATTCCGATAGAACTTGAATTTTTTTCAAAGCGCTGAAGGTTTCATCAATTGCCTGATAGTTGCGTTCCACAATTTCAGCTGATTTTTTTCCGTAAGCATTGTTCACTTCTGCTTTCAGTAATGGTAAATAAGCATCACGACTCATAATGCCTGTCAGTTCAAAGAACGCTGTT
This sequence comes from uncultured Vagococcus sp., assembly GCF_963518325.1. Taxonomy (NCBI): domain Bacteria; kingdom Bacillati; phylum Bacillota; class Bacilli; order Lactobacillales; family Enterococcaceae; genus Vagococcus; species uncultured Vagococcus sp. The sequence goes on from NZ_CAUQJB010000004.1 coordinate 45,072, forward strand.
GACATGACCATATTAATTCGTCGACCTAGGCCGACTTTCCGAGCAATTTCACCACCATTTACCACATAAAAATTAATGCGATGTTCTGCCATGTATTTTTTCAGTCGTCCAGGCAATAACTGGTGAATTTTCTCTTCATCCCAAATGGTATTGAGTAGGAAGGTTCCACCATCTTTCAATCCATTTAATAGATCATATTTGTGGATATAGGATGCATTGTGGCAGCCAATAAAATCAGCTTGTTCAATTAAATAGGTGGAGGTCACTGGTTCTTCACCAAATCGTAAGTGAGAGACTGTTAAACCACCTGATTTTTTGGAGTCATAACTAAAGTAAGCTTGGGCATACAAGTCAGTATTGTCGCCAATAATTTTGATGGCTTGCTTGTTAGCACCAACCGTCCCATCAGAACCAAATCCCCAGAACTTTGCTTGATAGGTCTTAGCTGGTGTTAAATCCAAGGCGGCTCCCGCAGGTATGGATAAGTAAGTCATATCATCGGTAATGCCGATTGTAAAGCGTTGTTTCATTTCCGCTACTGGCAATAACAGGTGATCGTAAACGGCTTTAATCTGATTCGGTGTTACATCTTTTGATCCTAGCCCATAGCGACCACCAATGACGACAGGCCGATTTTCATGGGCATATAAGACACTTTGAATTTCTAGTAGCAATGGCTCGCCATCGGCTCCTGGCTCTTTGGTCCGATCCAGGACAGCGATAGTCTCAACCGTACTTGGCAAGTTAGCTAAGATGTTCTCCGTTGGAAATGGGCGGTACAAGTGAATATTTAGATGACCCACTTTACGTCCCTGATTATTTAAATACGCAACGGTTTGTTGAATCACTGGCGAAACAGAGCCCATGGAAATAATCACTTCTGTGGCTTCAGGGTCCCCATAATAGTTGGTTAGGTCATAATTGGTCCCCCGTACGGCATTAATTTTATCCATGTAATGCTTCACTATATCTGGTACTTTTTCGTAGTGGGAGTTGACAGTTTCCCGTTGTTGAAAATGAATATCCGGATTTTGAGCTGTTCCCGAGACAGTCGGTCGATTAGGATTCATGCCTCGTTGACGAAAAGCTTCCACAGCTTCCTCATTCAACATCTCCCGTAAATCATCGTAATCCAACACTTCAATTTTTTGTAGTTCATGACTGGTTCTAAAGCCGTCAAAAAAGCTGGTAAATGGCAAACTAGCTTCCAATGTGGCCAAATGAGCTACTGCTGACAGGTCCATTACTTCTTGAACACTGCTTTCAGCTAACATACAGAAACCGGTTTGACGAGTGGCCATCACATCGCCATGATCACCAAAGATATTTAAGGCATTAGTTGTGACAGCTCGACTGGCAACGTGAAAAACTGTTGGCAATAGTTCCCCAGCAATCTTATACATATTGGGAATCATCAGTAACAGACCTTGAGAGGCCGTATAAGTCGACGTTAACGCCCCAGATTTTAGCGAACCATGGACTGCGCCAGCAGCACCGGCTTCAGATTGCATTTCAATCACTTCTAATTTTTCACCAAATAAATTTTTCTTGCCACCTACTGCCCATTCATCGACTACTTCCGCCATGGTCGAGCTAGGTGTGATCGGATAGATTGCGGCAACTTCCGTAAACCCGTAAGAAATATAAGCGGCAGCGGTGTTGCCGTCCATTGTTTTGGTTGTTTTCTTCATATTGTTAAGGAGATATGTGACCACATACAGCCAGGAAATGGTACGAGATAAGTTGATGCTTTCGCATCATTCATCCAATACAATTCGATCCCCTTATTTTCACATCCTTTACTTTAATTAAGTTAAGATACTGGCGAAAACTGCTTCTTTTCTTTTATATAATCAGCCATGGACTTAGCAGCAACTTTCCCTGCTCCCATAGCTAAAATAACGGTAGCGGCACCTGTGACAATATCGCCACCAGCGAAGACGCCTGGCACACTGGTCGCCCCTGTTTCTAAATCAGCTTTTACGTATCCCCACTTGTTTAAGGTCAGTTCCGGGAAAGTTGATAATAAGACTTGATTGGATCCCTGACCAATAGCTTCAATGACCGTGTCAGCTTCAATCACAAACTCACTATCAGGTATCACAACTGGTCGCCGACGACCAGAGTCATCTGGTTCACCAAGAGCCATTTTGACGCATTTAACCCCCCATAGTTCGCCATTGCCATTACTGAGATATTCAATCGGATTAGTCAACCAACTGTACTGGATATCCTCTTCAACTGAATGATGGTATTCTTCAATCCGAGCAGGTAATTCCTCTAGTGATCGGCGGTAAACAACTGAGACTTCATCTGCCCCTAATCTTTTAGCAGAGCGAGCCGCGTCCATCGCAACATTCCCACCACCGATTACCACGACTTTTTTAGACTGTTTCGTCGGTGTGTCATAGCGAGGAAACTCATAGCCGTGCATTAAATTAATCCGCGTTAAATATTCACTGGAGGAGTAGACACCGTTTAATGAGGTTCCCGGGATTCCCATGAAATTAGGGGCTCCTGCTCCAACAGATAAATAACACGCGTCATAATCTGACATAATCTCATCCATGGAGATGGTCTTACCGATTACCGCATTTGTTTCAATTGTAACGCCTAATTTTTCAATGGAGGCGATTTCCTTTTGAACAATTCGTTTAGGTAAGCGAAATTCGGGAATACCATAAGTCAATACGCCACCTGGGGCATGGAGAGCTTCATAAACCGTAACCTTAAATCCTTCTTTTGCCAGATCTCCTGCCACAGTTAATCCCGATGGTCCTGAACCAATAACAGCCACGTTGCCGATGGTCGGCTCAATTCGCTCCGCCACTGCTTGTTCATTTTCTAAGGCCCAATCAGCAACTAACCGTTCTAATTTACCAATTGCCACTGGTTCAAAATTTTTAGCCAAACCTAGTTTACAAACAGATTCACACTGCTTTTCCTGAGGGCAAACCCGACCACAGATGGCTGGTAAATTGGTATACTTACTTAAGACTTCTGAAGCCTCTGCCATATTTCCATCGCGAATAGCTAAAATAAATCCAGGAATATCAATCATCACTGGACATAGTTCAATACAAGGCGCGTTTTTACACTGCAAACAACGAGCTGCTTCCAACTGTCCTTCTTCTAAGTTATAGCCTAAACAGACTTCCTCAAAATTAGTTTTACGAATACTTGGTTCTTGCTCTCTAATTGCTGTTTGCTCTCTACTTCGTCTCGCCATGTGCCATACGCTCCTCTTGATACATTGTTAAAGAATCCGTCTCTTCCTGTTGATACTGCCCCATTCGTTGAATAAATTCAGCCCAGTTTACCTCAGTTCCCAAAAATTCGGGCCCATCTACACAGGCAAACTTAATTGAATCCGCTACCGTTACTCGGCATCCGCCACACATTCCTGTGCCGTCAATCATAATGGGATTTAATGACACATACACGGGAACCTGATGATCACAGGCAACGATTGTACAAAACTTCATCATCATACTTGGTCCAATCGCCCAGGCATGGTCAATCGTTTCACGGGCAAAGACCTCTTCCATAGCATTCGTGACTAGGCCCTTTTGTCCCAAGGTGCCATCGTCGGTCATGATAATTAACTCATCAGATACTGCTTGGCACTCCTTCTGTAAAATAACCAATTCAGCGGTTTTCGCCCCTAAAATAGTGATCACCCGATTGCCTGCTTCTTTTAGCCCTTTGACAATTGGATACAAGGCTGCTATGCCAACGCCACCACCCACTAATAAAACGGTCCCATACTCCTTTATATCCGTTGGCATGCCTAAGGGTCCAGAGACATCTGCAATGGTATCACCTGCTTTTAGTGCCGCCAGTTTGGCCGTTGATTTCCCGATAACCTGAAAAATGAGTTGAATCGTTCCCTCTTCTTTGTTGGTATCAACGATGGTCAAAGGAATCCGCTCACTAAATTCATCAGCACGAACAATTAAAAACTGTCCAGGTTGCCCTTTATCAGCAATTCGTGGCGCTTCGATCCAAATATCAAATTCATTTTCAGATAACGGTTGATATTTAGTTATTTTATTCACAATCGTCCCTCCTACTATCCAACTGCTTTTAATTAACAGATAGACCTCACATTTTTGCTTGACTAATCAACTACTTTAAGGCAGCTAAATTACACTTTACTCATTAATTCACTAACAAATTTTTTCAACACTATCACATCATCATCTTCTGCATTATTTTCAATTCGAACTGTTTCTGTCCCTTTAGCTGCCCCTGTTTTCTCAAATTGTTCAACAAAATCATCGGCTGATTTACAATAAAATTCACCATAATCCAGATCACCTGAACCAACGACACCGTAGATTTTACCAGCTAAGTCCTTTTCAGGTAACTCATCAAAGAAATCTTCAAATTCAAATGGTAAATCACCATCTCCGTATGTGTAAGTTGCGATAATACAAAGGTCAGCATCATCGAAAAAATCCACATCTGTATCAGATACTTCTTCTCTTTCCACTGTTGCCCCAGCTTCTGTCAAGGCCTCCTCTATAATTTCTGAAATTTCCTCCGTGTTACCTGTCATACTCGCGTATACGATTTTTGCTAATGTCATTCCATCATCCGTCCTTCCATCGCTTTATATTTTTTATGCTTAATTCTGATTAAAAACTAAGCCTTAAACACTTATCAAATTTGTAACTAGATGTCTTTATTAAGAAATCTGTACAGCCCTCTAACACATGCCTAATCACTGTGAAAGCCGTTTCAACACTACCTCTATACTATAACATAATCCACAAAAAACACAATATTTTTCAGGTGAAAAGAATTTTTTTTAGCTTCCATAATAAGTTGTCATGTGATCTTTCGAGCATGTTTTTTTACGACACTGTCCTCTTTAAATCCATATCTCACTAATTCTTCCTAACATTAAATAATAGTTAGCTATCATTTTACCCCTATGGTAGCATACAAATCAAGCTTTTTTGTCAATTTGTACAACTTTTTCTCTTATTAATTTTTAATGATTGAGACGCCACTTAGAATAACTCTTTTTCGTTGCCAATTAATAAAACCGCCTCAAGAACAGCTCCCCCAAGGGCTCTGGCTTTATCAGAAATCGTGTAACAATCAACCTGATCTACTGGACGAGGGTCAACATCTGCACATTTTAACCCTTTCATAATCTGCTGCTTATTGCTAATTAAGCCTCTCAAGGTTCCTTTTAAAGGTGAATAAATCGGTTTTCCATCAATGTAAAAGAGCAGCTGCCCTTTTGCTACTTGCTCTCCAAGAGTTGCCACATGTTGAACCACTCCCTCACAAGGGGCATGAACCACTCGCTCCCCACTTTTTCCGCCCAATTGACCAGGTATGCCCGTATTAGGCAGTGCCGTTCCCTTTCTTATTAACTGGCCTAAATAATGCCCACGCATGGTTTCGACTACTACGTCAACCTCTTCTGGTGCGGTAAATCCCGGTCCTAAAGCGATGACGATCGGCGCCATCTCTCGATAAGTGCCTAAATTACGTTTGGCAATAATAGCGTCTACGACTACATCGGGCTTTAGTCTCTTAATAGATAACGCCTCCTGATCAACCAACACCGGAATAGCTCCGGACTGCCAAACTTTTGAACATTCCTCAATTGAATTAACCTTAACTGCTGTTAAATCTTCCACCTGACACCTTCCCTGCCTAACTGCCTCACTTAATGCTACAGTTCGTCTAATCGTCAAAGGGACAGCCACTTCCAAAATTAAGACCTTAAATCCCCCATGCCATAATTTTTGAACGATGCCAGTGGCCAAATCACCGCCACTGCGAACAATGATCAGACTCTCACTTATACCCTTTGCCATATAATTTCTCCTAACCGCTCCTTAAGGCTACAGGCAATCACCCTTTCAATCGTCGCCAAGATTTCTGGTGATAAGCCCTGTACAACGGCCTTAGCTTGCTCTAATTCTGCTGGATTCTCAACTTGATTAATCAATAAGCAACGGCGACCTCTTGCCTTGTTCCAAATTCCCCTCTTGTGATTAACAAGTGCTGCCAGAGTCAACTCATCGATATTATCACCGTCCACCAAACCCGTTAAGTCAGTAAATTCGGCCAATCGATGAACCGTTTTCCCAGAGATAACTTTCCCAATAACTTTAATCGGTATCACCCCAATCGTCAAACTGGTTTCCGGCAAAACCACTGGTTCAAAATCTGCCCACCCTTTCAAAGGGCGCTGTTTGGAACCATCTGCCTCCAAAAGCACTTTATCGTAGTAAGACACATTCTGACTTAGAACCTCTAAAGGGGGAGCTATCAATTTGCCAAATGAGCTGATTTTTCCGATTAAACTTATTCCTAAGCCCTCCTTGCCCGATGGATAGTCATCTAAAAAGAGGCGATCATATAACTGATTGCTGGGAAGACTTATTTTAGTAGTTGTTCCCACCAAGACTCTTTGACAGCGGAAGGCCTCCCCTAAGTACCACATTAAACTGGTTTTACCGCCACTTCCGATAATCGAAACACATTCTTTTTCTTTAATCCCAAATAATGGTTCTAAATTTTCCACAACAACACTCCCTTATAAAAGCATAGCGCGCCAAGACTTAGCTTGACACGCTGCTCTTACTCATGTATTTAATTAAGGCCAAATAATCTTCCTGGCAGTCAATATCTTTGAGCAATTCCCCGGGAACGGTGACCTTCACCCAAGCTTCGGGATGTCCATCTCTCACAGAACGACCACCAAAGGGCCCCTTTACTTCAAGAAGTTCCTGCCTAAACTTACGACCAAAATAGACTGGACTACCTAATTTACCAGCCGATTCAGGAATAACAATATTAGTCTCACTGGCTTTCTCTAGAATTGCCTTCAGAACATCCCCCCTCAATAGCGGTTGGTCAATTGGCAAAAAGAGATAGCCCATACCGACTGCTTGATTAGTCCCCAAAGAGACGCTGTGACTTTGACCTTTTTCCGGTTGATTATTAATGACTACCTTCACTCTATTAGGGACGACTATTTTCATGACATCCACCGAACTAATAACTAAAATCAGTTCGGTCTCCGTCATCTTTAAAGCCAAACTTAAGACCCCCTCAATAAACGTTTGGCCATTATAAGTTAAAAATAATTTATTTTGCATCATTCGACGAGATTGTCCTGCCGCCATGATAATCAAACTAACTGTCATAAGCTGCTTACCTCTACTTTTTTTTCTTTTGATAATAAGTATTTTCCATTGGCAATGTAGGTCTTAACTGTTTATCCAAGGCATAGTAAGCACCGGAAATAGCTGGAGCTGTTGGAATGGTTGCTAGTTCACCGACACCTTTAATCCCGTAGGCAAGTCCTTCATGGATATTTTCCGCCTTAACTAATAGTATCTCTATCGGCGGAATATCAACTGCCCGCAACAAGCCTAGAGTGGCATACTTAGCCTTAACATAGCCACCTTCCATAGCAAATTTTTCCGTTAAGGCATAACCCATGCCCATCACAATACCACCTTCAATTTGCCCTTCTGCCGCTTTAGGATTAACCACTTGTCCCATGTCATAAGCTGCCACAATTCGCTCAATCTTCCCTGCCTCATCTAGTATAACTACCTCAGCCGCATAGCCATAACCAGCATGACTCACTGGGTTCCGTTTGTCGCTGTTCATCGGGTCGGTCTTAGCAGAATATTCACCATAAAATTCCTCGCCTTCCAATGCTTCTAGGGTCCGTCCCATATCCAACTCATAACGTAACTGCATCGCTGCTCTACGAATGGCCTCTCCAGTAAACAAGGATTGCCTAGATGCCGTCGTTGTCCCCGAATTTGGTGTCCGTTTCGTATCAGGAGCTTCTGCAACAATTAGCTCTGGTGGTAGATTAAGCGTTTCACAAGTAATTTGAGTGCTTACAGTAGCCATACCTTGACCGATACAAGCAGCACTAGTTCTGACATGCACTTTTCCTGATTCAACTGAAACGAGACAACGTCCCACATCAGGTAACCCAACACCGATTCCACTATTTTTAAAGAAGCAAGATATTCCAGCAATTTTGGCCGTATTATAAGATTCTTTGACTGCATCCAAGCATTTCTTCAAGGCAGCATTACTAGAAACTATTTGCCCATTTGGCAACGAATCGCCAGGTTCCACTGCATTTTTATAGCGAATTTCCCAATCTGAAATTCCGACTTTTTCCGCTAACAGATTTAAATTGTTCTCGATGGCAAAAGCTGACTGACAGACACCAAACCCGCGGAATGCTCCTGATGGCGGATTATTAGTGTGAACTGCATAGCCAGCAATATCGATGTCCTGATACTTATAGGCTCCAGCAGCATGGGTGCATGCTCGTTGCAAAACGGGGCCTCCCAGTGAGGCATAGGCACCTGTATCGGAATAAATCACAGCTTTCATCGCTGTTAAATTCCCCGCAGCATCACAGCCAGTGGTAAAGTCCATTTCCATTCCATGACGTTTTGGGTGAACCATTAAACTTTCCTGACGACTCAATAACACTTTAACCGGCCGTTGAACAATCCAAGCCGCTAGGGCTGCATGATGTTGCACACTCATGTCTTCTTTGCCTCCAAAACCACCACCGACTAACTTGCCTTGGACATGGATCTGATTTTTTTCAACCCCTAACATCCGAGCAACTTCTCGTTGTTCGTCGTAAATACTTTGACCAGCCGTGTACAATAATAATCCGTCGTGACCTTCAGGCATCGCAATGGCACATTCTGGCTCCATGAAGGCGTGCTCATTAATTGGGACTGAATAATGCTCTGTCACAACAAAAGCCGAATCTGCTAATTTTTTATCAGCTTCTCCCCTAACTAAGTGTTCACTTGCTAGAATATTACCTTTTTCATGGATCTTAGGCGCCCCTTCGGCTAAGGCTGCTTCAATCGTTATTATAGGGCTCAACTCTTCATAGGTCACCTTTACGAGGGCCTTGATTGCGCCCAAAGTTCTCTTATTCTTGGAGACAACTACGGCAACGGAATCTCCCACATAACGAGTGATGTCATTCACATGTATTAAGACATCCCAATCAGAAATAAATTCCAAATGTCCGATCTTATTATTACCAGGAACCTGGTCAGCCGTAATCACGGCCAAACAATCCTCATGAGCTAGAGCAGCTGTTTTATCGATGGATATGACTTTCGCTCGTGGATAAGGGCTACGAACTGCCGACCCATGAACCATACCTTTCACTACAATATCATCCACATACTGACCTGTGCCCATCGTTTTTTCGATTGCATCTACGCGGTGGAAATCCACACCTAATTTTGCAGAGGATATGGCCTCAGGTATCGGCGCTTCTTCTCTAAACAACTGCGCAGCTAATTTGATTGCCTCAATAATCTTGATGTACCCTGTGCAACGACAAATATTTCCTCGAATCGCTTTACGGATCTCGGCATCGCTGGGATCAGGCTTCTTATTGATTAAACCCTGGGCCGCCAAGACCATGCCAGGGATACAGAACCCACATTGAACTGCTCCCGTTTCAGCAAAGGCAAAGGCATAAACTTCCTGCTGTCGCTGATCTAATCCTTCAATCGTCAAGACTTCTTTCCCATTGACTTTTTGTAAATTAAAAAGACAGGCGTTGGAAACCCTTCCATTAACAAGTACAGAACAAGCCCCACAAGACCCTGAAGCACAACCGTCTTTCGTACCAACCAAACCTAAATCTTCACGCAAAAAATCCATTAACGACTTATTCTCTTCCGATGTTTCCACTCTTCCATTTACGGTAATTGAATACATGTTACACACTCCTATCTATTTTACCGACGTTTTTTCTCCTTTCATTATAGCACAAACCATCACAATCTTAAAAATATTTTTTAGTTAATATTTTTTTTTTTAAGATACCGAATTTTTTTTCCTTCTATTGATATGAATTAGGAGTACTACCGTTAATTAATACAGGATGGGATGATAGGCCCACCCTGTATGCCATCACCCTTTTTTATGAGTCAGAATTGATTGTCCCTTAATTAGGATTAGTCTTATGAGGCATTGTTTAATATCTCTTTCAGTTGCTCCGGTCTGACTTTTGTATGATAGAATACATCATAAAATTCAGCCGTTGCTTCGCCGATGTCAAGTTGATACTGATCAGGGTAAAGCAAGTTACCTAACCACTGAATCCCCATCAAGCGATTGACCGAAGGAGGAAATCCCATAAAATTATAAGGCGCCGTTGGTATTTTATACACCCGCTTTTCTTTAACGGCTGCTAAATCTGCCCAAGTTGGTTCACTTAAGATTAACTGATAAACATCTGGACTTTCGGCAATGATAAAATCAGGCTGCCACTGCATAATTTGTTCCATGCTCACCGTTTCCCCTGAACCAGATGAAGCTGCCTCAACACCCGTCGCTGCATTTTTGGCACCGACAGTTTCAATTACCTGGGCATGAAACGACCCTTCCGCATTTGTATCTAAGCCCGCAGTTCCTGATGCCAAATACACCCGTTTCCGTTTCTCCTCGGGAATGGCTTGTTTGACAGCTGTTGCCTGATCAATGATCGTTTTGCTGTAATCTGCTAAACGATCTATTGCCGCTTTGTCATCGATTAACTGCCCTAGTGTTTCATAAGCCTTGGCCATTCCTTCTAAATTGGCTTCGATAAAGATGACCGGAATATCCAATTGAGACTGCAAGTTGTCCATGTCCTCCTTAACCGTTTTTTTCGGCTCACCAATATCAATTACCACATCTGGGTTCGCTGCACTTAAGGCCTCCATATTTAAACTCGCATTCTTACCATAAAACTGACCAAAATCTGGTAATTCCCAATATTTCTGATCCACGTAATCTTTAGCTTCCTCTGAAAAAGGACTCGACAAGCCAACTAATAAATCGGGACAACTTGTATATAACACGATTTGACTTAGTGACCCCGATGGTGCTATTCTGTTTATCTTTGTGGGAATGGTCACTTCGCGACCAGCTGAATCAACAAATTGACGCGTACTGTTTTCCTTACTGATCCGACTGGAATCCGCTGTCGTTGGTTGACTGCCGTTTTTTTGACCACAGCCAACAAACAGTATGCCGCCTGTTATTATTAAGATAAGGCTCATCCATCCTTTAATCTTTTTCATTTTCTCATTCCTTCTTTCGCAATGTAATAGGCTTCCCTTTTTTACTAAGAGACAATTGGCTTTTATCTAAAGGAGCTATTTCCTTTAATAAGTCCAATTCATAGAGGCTTCCAGCAATTTGATCAATACCGTACTCAAACAACAGTGGACTCATTGGACTTGAAGGACCAACGAGTATCGTTTGGCCGCCTTCAGTCAATGTCAATAAGCGGGGTAATGTCTTGTTAACTATAGTGGAACCCGTAATAAATACGACATCCATCTCAGGTAGTAAATACTCACTGGCAACTGCTGGATAATCACCAACTAAGGGGTTAATCTCAAACACATGTAATTGATGAGTTAAATCAGGATATCGTTTTAAACAGTGGAAATGGCCAATCGTCGCTATTTTCAACTCAGATGGTAGCTCATACAATTGTTTGAAAACATCTCTTTCTCCTGTTACTTGAAACTGCTCCATCTTTTGCTCTTGATTAAGATAACAATTTATGGCAGCCATTCCAACTCCGGCTAACTGAAAATTCCAAGATTTGACTAGCTGGGCAACCTCTGCCAAAGGTTGCCCAACAAAAACCTGTAAATCAGGCGTTAGCTCCTTACTTGGATAATGCATGGCCATCCCTAAATGATGGCCGTCAGAAATTAATATGCGGTGTCGAGTTTTGATAATTTTTTCCACTCGTAACCCATCAGGAATCAGCTCAATTAGCTGGTCGTATAAGCACCACATTGCCTTACCTCCTCACTTCTGCCAGGCATGCAAACCTTACGCTCATCGACCAGTGAGTATACCTCAATCGGAGCCTGGTACAAGTCGCTTAAGCTGCCACTAGTCAAAATAATTTCAGGCTGACCTTGTGCCACTATTTCGCCTCCTTGTAAAAGCAGAACTTGATCGCCATATTGCAATGCATGATTTGGATCATGTGTGGCTTGAATAATTAGATAACCAGCATCTGTTAAACGGCGAATCATCTTTAAGACCATCAGCTGATTACTGTAATCTAAATTGGCACATGGTTCATCCATAATAAATATCCGACTTCCTTGGGCAACCGATCGAGCTATTATAACGAGTTGTTGCTCGCCGCCACTAAGTTGACAAAATCGGCGATTTCCCAGATGAGATATCCCAAGTAAGTCCAGTGCCTCCTCAACAATTTGATCGTCTCTTTTACCTGGCTGATGGTACGATTGCAGTTTAGCTGTTCTGCCCATTAAAACCATCTCAAAAGCAGTAAACTGCGTCGCACTTTTTTGCGTCTGGGGAATGTAGGACAGACTCCCAGCTATTTCCTTGCGGGACATGCTAGACAGGCAGCGGTTTCCTATATAAATAGTGCCTTTCGAAGGTGGGTAAATGCCAAGTAAATTTTTAAACAAGGTGCTTTTACCAGCACCATTTTTTCCTAATAAACAGACAGATTGACCGTGCTTCAATTCAAAAGTAATATCCTTAAGGATGTGGTTATTGCCATAAAAAAAATCAAGATGGTTAACGCGTAACATATGAAACTCCTTTCTCAGATGAGCTGTTGACGACTATTTTTAGCAATTAGCAAAATAAAGATAGGGGCACCAATAAACGAGGTTAAAATTCCAATTGGAATTTCACTGGTAGTTAATAAGCGGGCAACATTGTCGACTACCATTAAAAAAGTTCCCCCAATTAAGGCGGTTGCGGGAATGCCCAATCGATGATCACTTCCCAATAAAAGGCGGGAAAAATGGGGAACAACTAATCCCACCCAGCCAATCAGGCCGCTGACTGAAACAGCGGTAGCCGTAATTAAAGTAGCCGAAGCAATTAAGATCAATCGCATCGCCCTCACATTGACCCCTAAACTTTGGGCTACCTCATCTCCCAAAGAAATCACATTTAAGCGCCAACGGAGTAACACAATTGGCAAAAGACCAATGATGATCAAAGGCCCCGCAAATACTAAGTTTTGCATTTTTATAGCCGATAGACTTCCCATTAGCCAATAAGTAATAGCCGGTAAAGTATTAGTGGGGTCCCCCACTAGTTTCAAGTAAGACACAGCCGATGAAAAAAGCGACCCAATCATCATACCAACTAACACCAAATTAAGAATCGAATCAGCCTTCAACAAGCGACTGATACTTAGTACCAGTACAACAGCCAATAATCCGAAAACAAAGGATGAGGTGATAACTGTTTGATAGCTGAAAGAGAAAAACAATGCTAAACCAGCACCAAAAGCAGATCCCTGAGAAGCGCCTAAAATATCTTGGGAGACCATGGGATTTTGGAATAAGGCTTGATAAGTCGCCCCAGCTACAGATACACCTGCTCCAATCAGGGCCGCCATGATAATTCGGGGGAACCTTATTTTGAAAAGAATCGTGTCAATCTGAGCATCCCAAGTATGTTCTAAGGGGTACACTTGATTAATGACTGCTTTAAAAAAATCAGAGATTGAAATCGGGTATTTCCCTAAAATGAATGACACTAAGAGAACAATCAAAAACACGATCACTAGTCCTATTAACAACCATCTTTTTTGGTGGTCTTTTTGTTTTCCATAAATGTCAATCAACTCCTTTCTGGAGGGCTTTATTATTTAGCTCGCTCCATAATTAATTGACCTGCAATACTAATTGCCAGTTCGGCAGGCGTTTCGGCCATAATCGGAAGTCCAATTGGCATGGTAATCCGCTGTATTTGTTTTTTAGTAAAACCTGCTCCTTGTAACTTTTCAATCTGAACAGCAATTTTCCGCTGACTGCCCATAACACCAATATAACGAGCTGGAGTAGCTAATAATTGTTCTTGTAATAAATAATCAAATAAATGGCCTCGAGTCATTACTAGCCCATAATCATCTGAGGTAATCGCAATGCTTGTATTAATGTTTGCAAAATCTGCCAATACTAATTCATGAGCTTCAGGAAACAAGGTGGACGATAGAAAATCCTGACGATCTTCAACGACAACGCAATGGAAGTTTAATTTTGCCAATACAGGTACAACTGCTTGAGACACATGACCTCCACCAAAAATAAAGACCTTGTCTCTTTCCACTAACGACCCCATATAAAAATCACGCCCTGCAACGCTTATCTTTTCTTTCCCCTCTTCAATCCAGCTAACTGGAATATCATTAAAGGCTTCTCCCAACCAGCTCTCGCTATAAACACTCAAGCCAGTTTTCTGAGGGTTGATTTCAGCCACTAACCAAGCTGGTCTTTTTGCTGAAATCAACTCTAACACGCTATAACAAAGGGCCAACATTTCTTCGGTAGCTGGAATAAATTGAAATAATACCTGAGCGTTACCACCACAGATCATCCCTAAATCAGCAACATCGTTTGGCGCTAAAATAAATTGTTCTAGCTGACCTCGCTTTCCCTTTAGACTATCTCTGGCGATTTGCAAGCAACGAAATTCAATAGCTCCACCGCCAATCGTGCCTATACTTGCCTCCGATTCTGTCAGCAACATGCGTGCACCAGTTCTCCGTGGAGTTGAGCCAGAGCTGGCAATAACCGATATTAAGACAGCACTTTCCTGCTTTCTAATGGTTTTCTCTAACAACTCAAACAAATCTTTCATTCTATTCCTCCCCTTCTTCTAAGTAATCAGCAAAAATATCGTTAAAATGCTTATCTGCCTCGCAATACATCTTTTTTTGAAAGGCTAAAAACTTGGCCATAAAATCTTTTCCCGAATCAGTTACTGTCGTTCCTCCACCGTTACTTCCGCCCACATTTTTTTCTACCATTTTAAATCCTAGCTCTTTTTCTGCTTGATTTAAAATTCGCCAGGCTTTATTATAGGACATTCCCATTCGCTTGGCCGCCCCATTAATTGACTCAGTAGTCACTATTCCTTCTAATAAACGAAGAACACCTGGTCCAAATATCACTTTTTCTTGTTTGAGTTTTAAACTAAGAGAATAGTTTAATTGTTGCCTCATTTTTACAACTCCTTTCGTCAACGCTATCTAAAAAAAGATAACGCATCTAAAAAAAAATGTCTGATAATGGCTCAGCTAAATAGTCAGCCACCTGCTTTCCAGCAGTTCCTAGCTGATCAATGACGATACGCGACCCACCCATCAATTCTTCAAGTTCAACTCGCTGCTTTTCTACTTGTAATTGTTGGTGAATGGCCAATTGCCGATAATTATCGGTTGATTTATAGACTCCTACGATTTTTTTTGAACTCTTTAAAAGAGTAAGCAAGGGTTGGTAAAAGCTAGCAACCTGCAATTCCAAACCACCGATTTCATCTAACAAAATAACCTCATAAGACTGATTCAAAGCCTGCTCTAATAACTGCCTCCCAAAGTTTTCAAAGACCTCTAAATCAGGAACCATCTGCCCATCAATCTGTCGTAAAAAGCAAGCCTCTCCTGACCACTTGTAACTGGAAGTTTCAATCAATATTGACTCAGCTGAGCATAACTGAAACCCCGTTACCTCATGACAACTTGATAACAAACGCTGCACATAAAAACCGCCCACCTGATAATTTCCAGCTATCAGCTGCTGTCGCAATAGAGTGGATTTGCCAATCCTTTTTGGCCCCTCTAAAAATAAGCCCATCTCATCTCCTACTTTCCTCTAATGTGAGACATCCCCAAGCCCTTATTGGAATGGCATTAATACTGCTAAGAGCTTGAGGGTGTCCTATGTTAAACTTCCAACCTGTTTAGAAGCTAAACAACTTTCATTACATTTTTTTCTCTTTTCGGTGATTTAAAATTAAATTTAATAAAACGGCGACTAATGTCGTTAATATCACTTCTGAATTGCCAAAAATAGTCGTGACCCAGTCTGGTAAGCCACTTAAACTTCCGGTTGACAAAGCGGTCCCAACACCAAAGGCCAATGAGAGCCCCACGACACCGGTGTTGGTTGGTGATAGATTCTGAGAACAAATCATCCGAATACCCGTCATGGAAATCGTGGCAAAAACTGAAATCGTGGCACCGCCGATGACTGCATAAGGTATAGTAGTTAAAACGGCCGCAATCTTTGGCACAAAGCCTGCTACTAAAAGCAGTATAGAAGCAAAAACCATGACATATTTATTTATAACCTTAGTAACTGATACTAAGCCGACGTTTTGACCAAAGGTGGCTACAGGTACTGAACCAAAAACACTGCCGAGAAAATTCGTGACACCACTACCGATAATCCCACCTGAAAGTTCCTTATCCGTGGGCTCTCGATCCATGGCACCCACAGTCGTTGCTGTGAACTGCCCGATTGCCTGTACTGAATCAACAATAAACATGACAACTAAGGTAAGAATTGGCACAATCTGAAAATCCATACCAAAGTGCAACGGCGAAATAATTTGAAACACTGAAGCATCTTTAATCGGTTGAAACTCAACCATCTTCAAGATTAATGATAAAACATAGCCAACAATCATCCCATTTAAAATTGAAGATAGTTTCAAAAATCCTGTTGAAAAGTAGTTAAAGAAAAACACACAGCCAAAGGTGATTAAGGCTACCACCCAATTTTGAACCGAACCAAAGTCTTTATTTCCAACACCACCAGCCATATACTTAATGGCGACTGGAAAAAGCGATAAACCAATACTTAAAATTACCGTTCCCGTTACAAGTGGAGGAAATAAAACACGAATCCGTTTAATCAATAAACCGACCACAATGACCAAGAGACTTCCGACTAACTGAGAACCAAATATTGCCGCAATACCAAAGTCAGCACCTATCGCCATTAAAATCGGAACGTAGGCAAAACTGGCTCCCATCATAACAGGCAAACGTGAACCAATTTTCCCGAAAAGTTGAAATAATTGAATCAACGTTGCGATTGCTGAAAAGATTAACGACGTTTGAATCATTAAAGTTGTATCACTGGGACTTAAATTACACACTTTTGAAATCATAATTCCTGGTGTCACGATCCCTACTACCGCTGCGACAACATGCTGCAACCCCATAGGAACAATTTGGGACAACTGAGGTTTGGCATCATATTGAAACAAGGCCTCTTCTTTTTTGCTCATTTTTTTACTCCTTATCCGAATTTAAAACAACTAGTCAGGTTGATTAGTTGTCACTTGCATCAGATTGTCAGGTGCCCTACTGTTTAACAGCAACTGCCTCAACTTCAACTAACCCTTCTTTCGGCAAAGCGGCCACTTGTACACAAGAACGAGCTGGCGGTGCAGCTTAAAAAAAACTGGCATAGATATTGTTAACAGTGGTAAGATCAGCCATATCCGTCACAAAGATAGTTGTCTTGACAATATCGCTATAAGTAAGTCCAGCTGTCTTCAATATTTCTCCTAAATTAATTAAGGCTTGCTGCGCCTGCTCAGCAACTGTTTCACGCATCTCACCAATAGGATTCAGCCCTAATTGTCCTGAAACATACAAAGTGTTGTTGGCTAAAACCGAATGTGAGTATGGCCCAACTGCTGCTGGAGCCTGCTCAACATTAATAATGGTATTCGTCATGGTCTGATGCTCCTTTAGTTTATTTTTCTAAAAATTTACTGGTAATCTACCTTTAAGCGTTACTGTACTGTCGCACAATTGTACCAGTCTTGCCAACGATTCCATCATGCGCTTTTTCCAAAAGAGTAATCAAGGTTTGGCGACCAGGTTTAGATTTTGCAAAGGCGATAGCAGCCTCAACTTTTGGTAGCATTGACCCTGGTGCAAAATGCCCAGCGGCAGCCAATTCCTCCATTTCTGAGACGCTAACTTGGCTTAAAGCTTGTTGATTTGGTTGGCCATAATTAATGCAAACTTGTTCCACTGCTGTCAAAATTATCAGTAAATCAGCATCAACGGCTTCGGCTAAGACTTCGCTGCAGAAATCTTTATCAATCACTGCTGCTACACCTTTTAAATGATTGCCTTCTTTGACAATTGGTATTCCGCCACCACCACAGGCGATCACCGTTTGACCACTATTCACTAAAATCTGAATTGTCTCAACTTCCACGATTTCTTGAGGTTTTGGTGAGGCAACAACTTGACGATACCCTCGGCCAGCATCTTCCATAATTTGAATTCCTTTGTCCGCTGCCAATTGCTCAGCCTCGACTTTTTCCATAAATCGTCCAATTGGTTTTGTTGGATTTGCAAAAGCTGGATCGGCCTGATCTACAACAACTTGGGTGATGACCGTAGCTACCGGTTGAACTAAACCCCGGTTCAATAATTCCTCACGCAAGGCATTTTGCAAATCATAGCCAACATAACTTTGGCTCATCGCCACACAAACTGACAGCGGAACTATTGGGCAATTTTCTGAGTCTAACAGACTTAAGCCTTCCATAGCTAGTTGAATCATGCCTACTTGGGGGCCATTTCCATGGGATAATATGACTTCATAGCCTGCTTCGATTAAATCAGCAATCGCTTTCGATGTCTCTTTAACCGCCTTCATTTGTTCTAACAAATTATTACCTAAGGCGTTTCCACCTAAGGCAACAACAACACGTTTAACCATTATTGGACCTCCTTTCAATATTAGGTCATATAAAATTCGTTAATTATGGCGCAACTTCATGTCCAACATTTTGGTTTTCCTGTCACCAAATTTTTCCACTGCAGTTGGCGCCATGAAAGTGGTTATTTTTCTATTTCTCGAGGGAACTTTTCTGTTGCTAATTGTGTTAAGACCACTTGCGGTTTTTTAACCTTACTTAAGAAAATCATGGCAGCAATAATATAAGGTTTATAACTAGCTTCTTTATAAAGTTCTGTCCGATATCGTTCAAAAACTGTTGCTTCAACTTCGCCTTCTTCACAACTGACCCCTGTGATATCAGCTGGCAGACAATGCATATAGAGAGCTTTTCCCTCTTTTGTTGTCTTCATTAAGTCTTCTGTGCACTCCCAGTCTTTGTGATCCTGATTTTGTTTTAGAAGCTCTTTTTCCAAGCTATCGATTCCAGCCTGATCACCATTGCCGTATAATTCTGTTCGTTTTTCCATGGCTGCAAATGGTGCCCAACTCTTTGGATAGACAATGTCAGCATCTTCAAAAGCCTCTGCCATTGAATTAGTTTTAGTGAAGCATCCGCCTGATTCCGCTGCATTTTTACGCGCTACTTCTTCAACCTCAGGCATGACTTCATACCCTTCCGGATGGGCTAAAACCACATCCATTCCTAGTCGAGTCATTAGACCAATAATTCCTTGGGGAACAGACAATGGTTTTCCATACGAAGGTGAATAGGCCCAAGTCATAGCAATTTTTTTACCTTTCAAGTTTTCCAAACCACCAAATTCGTGAATTAGATGCATGGCATCTGCCATAGCTTGAGTCGGGTGATCAATGTCACACTGTAAGTTGACTAAAGTTGGTCGTTGTTCTAAAACCCCTTCTTTCTGCCCATCTTGCACCGCTTCTGACACTTCACGCATGTAAGTATTTCCCTTACCGATATACATGTCATCGCGAATCCCGATCACGTCTGCCATAAAGGAAATCATGTTAGCAGTTTCACGAACGGTTTCACCATGAGAAATCTGACTCTTACCTTCATCCAAGTCCTGAATCTCCAATCCTAATAGGTTACAAGCAGCGGCAAAACTAAAACGGGTCCGAGTTGAATTATCCCGGAATAAGGAAATGCCTAAGCCACTATCAAAAATTTTCGTGGAAACATTATTTTCACGAAGATGACGCAGGGTATCTGCTATCGTGAAAACCGCTTCTAATTCGTCTGGGCTTTTTTCCCAAGTTAATAAAAAATCATCGTTGTACATCCTGTCAAAATCCAGTGAGTTCAATTTATCAATATATGGTCTTAAATCTGTCATTTGTTAAGCTCCTAAAAGTTATTTTTTCGGTTTCTTACATGTCACTCATGTTGATTGCTGTCCTTAGGTTTTTAATCCCCTTAATTAGCCCTGAGATAGATACTAGGCAAGGCCGCGTAAACAGCTGCGCACCGGACTAGGTCTTCTTTCCATGTCCGTTCATTCGGAGCATGAGCCTGTGACTCTGCTCCTGGTCCAAAACCAATACATGGAATGCCATTCCGCCCCATAATGGAAACGCCATTCGTTGAGAATGTCCATTTATCAAGTAGCGGTCGAACTTTACGCATTTCAACGGTAGTCTTAGATCCCATTCGTTCTTTTCCATATAAACCATGGTGAACTTCCATCAGGGCTTTCGACACCGCATGCTCTTCTGGTATGACCCACGTAGGGAAATAACATTCGATTGGATAAACACAACTAGTATAAGAAGGACGATCGTATTGATATAAGGACACAACGACATCTTCTCCATACTTCTTAACTGCTGGTAATTGACGAATCTCCTCCAAGCAGCTTTCCCAAGTTTCTCCGGCAGTCATACGGCGGTCCAAGGAAACACGACAACCATCTGCCACTGCACAACGACTAGGAGAAGTATGGAAAATCTGTGAAGCCGTAACCGTCCCGCGACCAAGGAAACAAGCTTCCTGCCATTCCGGGTTATATGCTTCTTCCAGCATACGGGCTAGCCCACGAATTTCAGTACTTTCTTTCCAATCATTA
This sequence comes from uncultured Vagococcus sp., assembly GCF_963518325.1. Lineage (NCBI taxonomy): Bacteria > Bacillati > Bacillota > Bacilli > Lactobacillales > Enterococcaceae > Vagococcus > uncultured Vagococcus sp. The sequence continues at coordinate 65,710 of NZ_CAUQJB010000004.1, forward strand.
TTGTTAAGAGCACGAACATCTTGTAAAATATCCGCCATCTTATAAATGGCGTTATCCCCACGTTCTGGGGCTGACCCATGACAAGAAACACCTTTCACGTCAACACAGATCTCCATACGACCCCTTTGCCCCCGATAGATACCACCATCCGTCGGTTCAGTGGACACAACAAATTCTGGTCGAATACCGTCTTCTTTAATGATATACTCCCAACATAAGCCATCACAATCTTCCTCTTGAACGGTCACCGTCACAAGAGTTGTGTACTCATCACTTAACAAACCAAGATCCTTCATGATTTTGGCACCATAAATGGCTGAAACAATCCCGCCTTCTTGATCGGACGTGCCGCGACCACCGATTTCTTCATCGGTCTCATATCCTTCATAAGGATCGAATTCCCAGTTTTTAGTTTCACCGATTCCCACGGTGTCAATATGGCCATCAAAGGCAATTATCTTTTTGCCTGTTCCCATATAACCTAACAAATTCCCTTGTGGATCCACTTCAATCTTATCAAATCCAAGCTTCTCCATCTCTACTTGGGCACGGGCCATTTTATTACCTTCTTCTGCGCTTTCACCTGGAATCTTGACCAAGTCACGTAAAAATTGAGTCATATCCTTTTCATAGTTAACTGCTGCTTCATTGATTGCCTTAAAATCCATTCTGCTACCTCCACATAATTTTTTTATAGTTGTCAGGATCCGTATCGCCTTCAGTTGAAAACATCAATACTTTAGACTGCTGATCAAGTTTTAACGCTGCCTTTAACGTTTGATACTGAGGATCTTCCATGGCCGTTGAAATAACGCCCATAGCTACTGCTCCAGATTCACCAGAGATCACTTGAGGGTCTCCTTTAATCGGAGCACCTAAGATCCGCATCCCTTTTTCAGATACCCAATCAGGACAAGAAACAAATACCGATGTGTGATTTGCTAAAATATCAAAAGAAATGGTATTTGGCTCACCGCAGGCTAATCCCGCCATAATGGTCTGTAAATCCCCTTCAACAAAACACATCTCGCCATCTTTAGCCATAGCTGACTGATACAAACAATCTGCGGCCTCTGCCTCAACCACTACCATGATTGGTGGATTTTCCTGGTATAAATTAGCAAAGTATCCAACCACTGCTCCTGCTAAGCTCCCCACGCCAGCTTGGACAAAGACATGGGTTGGCCGCTCACACTCAGCAGCGACTAATTCCTTGGAAGCTTCAAGGGCCATGGTGCCATAGCCTTGCATAATCCAAATTGGAATTTTTTCATACCCATCCCAAGCCGTATCTTGTACCATTACACCATTTGCCGTAGATTCTGCCATTTCATTGGCCATTCGCACACATTCGTCGTAGTTGACTTCTTCAATGGTTACTTGTGCCCCTTCTTTTTGAATATTCGCTAAACGAGTTTGAGTCGTGCCTTTAGGCATTAAGACAACTGCTTTCTGCCTAAGCTTATTAGCTGCCCAAGCAACTCCACGACCGTGATTCCCGTCCGTTGCCGTAAAGAATGTCGCTTGGCCAAATTCGTTTCTCAGTGCTTCCGATGTTAAAACATCATAGTTCAGCTCAGAAATGTCCTTTCCTATTTTTTCTGCAATGTAATTGGCCATGGCAAATGAACCACCTAAAACCTTAAAAGCATTTAGCCCAAAGCGATAGGATTCATCTTTAACAAAAACGGAATCCACCCCTAAATGTGTGGCTAAATGATCTAATTTTGCTAAAGGAGTCTCACTGTATTGAGGAAAGCTTTGATGAAATTCTAAAGCCTTTTCAATATTGTCTGTTGCCATTAAAGACAGATGCTGATCTGCTGTTTTAGACATTTGATTATCAATCCACTTAATTTTATCCAACTGGTATCCCTCCATCTTTTATTTGTTCTCATCAGTGTGTGCTAATGCTGTTTATCTTTCCATTAACAAGTCCAATCACTTGATCCTCTCGAAATAAAACGACCTTTTTTTGACTGGATAACCTGGCCATCCTCTGCAACTAACTGGCCACGCAAATATACTTGGTGAGGCTTTCCAACTGTCTGAAAGCCTTCAAAGGGAGTGTAATCCACTGCCTGTTCTAGGGTTTTAACAGAAATGACACCTTCCCCTTGGGGATTCCAGACAACGACATCTGCATGACTCCCCACTTGCAAGATACCTTTTTGAGGGAACATTCCGTATTGACGGGCAATTTTTTCTGACAACAAATCCACCATTTTCTCCAGACTAATCCGGCCAGTTGCGACCCCATAGGAATAAATCAACGTTGGTCGCGTCTCAACCCCGGGCAAGCCATTAGGAATCTGACTAAAGTCAGTCATTCCCAACTCCTTTTGTCCCTTAAAATTAAAACTACAGTGATCGGTGGAGATTGTATCCACTTGGTCAGTGATAATGTTTTGCCATAGGTATTCCTGATCGCTTTTTTTCCGCAAAGGAGGTGAGCACACGTATTTTGCTCCTTCAAAACCTGGGCTATCATACAAGCTGTCGTCCAATACTAAATAATGAGGACAGGTTTCCACAAAAACCTTTTGCCCTCTCCCTCTGGCTCGTATAACAGCTTCCAAAGACCGTTGAGCACTCAAATGAACAATGTTAACAGGTAAGTCTGCCTGCTCTGCCATCATCAAATAACGTTCTACTGCTTCGGCTTCAACGGCAGGTGGCCGAGATAATGGATGATAGTGAGGGCTTAAATGTCCTTCAGCTCGCGTTTTTTTGATTAATTCATTGACCATATCACCATTCTCACAGTGAATTCCCAGCATGCCACGACGCTTGCGAATTGCTAACATTGCCTCGAAGATATCAGCATCTGATGCTCGTAAATTATCGTAGGCCATGTACATCTTAAAGGAAGTAATCCCCTCTTCGATCATGCTATCCATTTCAGCTTCAACCTCAGTATTCCACTCAATTAAGGTCATGTGATAACTGTAGTCACAAGAGGTTTTATCTTGAGCTAGTCGATTCCATTCTGCCAAACAGTCCTTAAGAGTGCCACCTGGCTCAGGTGTCGCAAAATCAATAATGGATGTAGTTCCACCGACAATCGCACCTCGACTGCTGGTTGTAAAATTATCGGCTGTACCTGTGACGCCGTTATTTAATTCAAAGTGGGTATGAGCATCAATAAATCCTGGCAATATATAATGACCTCTAACATCAACCACCTGATCATCACACTCGGGCCTCAACTCAAAACCAATTTCCTGAATCAGTTCGTCGGCCATCCGCAAATCCAGCTGACGCCGACCACTAGCTGAAACAATCGTGCCACCTTTTAATATAATCGCCATTATCTAACCTCCTATTCCCGTTAAGCTGCCTTTGCTAAACAGATAATGCAAAGGTATAGTCCGCCAAAATCGTTTCGATTAAGGACACAATTTCGTGTGGTAAATCCAACTCTTGGCGTAAATCAATATCCTTGACGGTCCCCATCAAACGGACACGCAATTTCTGAGGATTACCTAAGAGAACAAAACCTGAATTGCTGCTGCCTTCAAAATCTGCTACCGTATTATAGACAGTGAATTTGTCTTTATAAGGTGCGCTGTTATAAGGACAGAACGTTGCACAGTTACCACATTCATTACACATCCGATCGATGTGAATAATTTGCGATGTACCTTTGACCATGACCCTCATATTGGCGCGATTCGGACAGACGTCCACACAAGCCTCACAAACTGTCGAACAGTCCAAACAGTTCCCTTGATTTAGATCGCAATTCGGCACTAAGTTCCCTCGTTTTTCTCGAACGGCTTCTGGATCAGGGTTAATATTATCTGGGACGTAATGAGAATTATGGACCTGACAAATCTGATTGGTAACTGTGGTTGCATCCGCAATCGCTTCAACAATCGTGGCCGGCCCCCGATAAGCATCGCCAATCACGTAAACATTTTCCAAATTAGTCTTTAGACTTGCGGGATCAGCTTCAACATATCCCCATTGATTTGTCTCAATGCCAATACTCTCATAAAAGTCACTATCCACTTTTTCACCCACAGCCGCAATTACCGTATCTGCCATGACGGAAGTGAACTCACCAGTCCCCATAGGTTTACGACGACCAGACGCATCTCGATCACCTAAACTCATTTTTTCACAAATCAATCGGCGGTTGTCCACTGTAATCGGGGCTAGTAACTCGCAAAAGGCCACCCCATCTTCCAATGCCAAATAGAGTTCTTCTTCATCAGCAGGCATATTGCGTTTGTCGCGACGGTAAACCACCGATACTTTTTCCACCTCAGGTAACCGAGTCGCTGCTCGAGCACAATCCATGGCAGTATTACCACCGCCAATCACCACAATCTCTTTACCATATGGATTAACCGATGGATTTTTACGATTTTCTTTTAAAAATTCCAAGGCATTTAAACTTGATCCTGACTCCAATGACAGGACACCTGACTTCCACGCCCCAATCGCATAAATAATCTGCTCATATCCTTGAGCACGCAAATCGGCTAAATCAGGTGCCACCTGACCGGTTTTAAATTCGGCACCCATAAATCGAGCTAATTGGACGTCACGTTCTACAGATTTCATTGAAATTCGAAACTCAGGTACGATTTGGCTGCAAACACCGCCAATCGTCTCCCCTTTTTCAAAAACAGTCACCGGCATCCCTTCACGAGCCAATAGGAAGCCTGCGGAAATCCCTGCCGGTCCACCGCCAATAACCGCCGTTTTGGTCACCCCTTTTTTAATGATTGGTTTGGTTAAAGAAGCTAAGTATTGATCGTAAGCCTGTTCTGCGGCTTCGAGCTTAGCCTGGCGGATATTAACCGCACCTTCATAAAACTGACGGCTACACTTTGTCATACAAGGATGGGCACAAATTGTACCTGTAATAAATGGCAAAGGATTTTTATCAACAATGACTTGTAAGGCTTCAAAATACTTTCTTTCACTTACTAATCGCAAGTAGGCCGGAATATCTTGTGAAATCGGGCAGCCCCCTTGACAAGGAGCTGTATAACAATCAATTAACGGAACTTTCTCTTTCAATTTAGGATTGGACGCTAATTTGATTGACTTTCGATAACGGGGATGGGTTTTAGCGGTTGCCACGACTTTCTCTAATTTACCTAGATCAACATGAACCTCGTTAGGATAAGTACAGTCTGACAACAGATTGGCCACTTGTTGTATCCGCTGATAACCGCCTGGTTTTAGTAAGGTGGTCGCCATTGTAATCGGCCAGATTCCTGCTTCAAAAATGGCTTGGCTATTAAAAATATCCGCTCCCCCTGAATAAGAAATTTGCAAAGTACCATTAAAAGCCTCAGATAACTGTTGTGCCACAGAAATACTCAATGGGAATAAAGAACGCCCAGACATATACATCTCTTCACCAGGCAGCTCCTCTTTAGCAATCTTTACTGGAAAAGTATTGGTTATTTTCACGCCAAAATTCAAGCTATGCTGATCTGCAAGCTGTTGCAGACGTTCAATCATTGGGACAGCTTCATCAAACTGCAAATCTTCTACAAAGTGATGCTCATCAAAAACCATATAATCAAAACCTAACTCATCCAGAGTTTTTCGAGCATAGTCATACCCAAGTAGTGTCGGATTGCATTTGATAAAGGTATTTAAGCCCTTATTTAATAAATAGGTAGCAATTCGCTCAATTTCGTCTGGTGGACAGCCATGTAAAGTTGACAAGGTGATCGAGCGACATACTTTTGGACTGATACTATCAATAAACGCCTGATCAATTACTTTAAAATGATCCAGATAAGCATACGCTGCTTGGCGGCATTCTTGCCAAATAGCCGTCTCACTGGCATCTTGCATTTCATTAATGTAATGATCGATTTTTTTCGATTGAATCCCAGCTAAATCATAACCAACACTCATATTAAAGATAAAGCCATCCTTTGCCCCTAACCCCAGCTCTTGACTGAGAATATTTAAGACGAACCAACCTTTGACATACTCGTCTAAGGCTTGAGGCACACGTAATTCTGTAGACCACTCTACATTGTAGCCCTCATCAGCCGCTTCAATGCAAGGCTTTGAAACAGGTAAATCTTCTCCATCTAACTCTTGAACCGTCTTAACTTCAAAAAAGCGAGAACCGGTTAAATATGATGCAATAATATTTTGTGCTAGCTGAGTGTGTGGCCCAGCTGCCGGACCACACGGGTTTTCCATTTTTTCTCCAAAAAGAGGAATCGTTTTTTGAGGGTCCCCTCGATAAAATTTACGAATACCAAAGATTGTTCCTTCTTGTTTGTACTCTGTCACTATCCAATTCAATAAACCGTCAATTGAGATCGGATGCATAATATCACTCATTGTCTTCACCTCTTGATTTTTGATAGTAAGCTATTGCTAATAGTTAATTCGTTGCCATAAATCAGCTGCCTGTTTTTGTCCATCTGCCCAAATCTTCGCCTCATCAATCCCTACTAATTCACGGTTACGCATGCGGATGTCACCATTAATAACCGTATCCGTCACGCATCGACCTGTCATACCAAATAAAATATGAGAATTGATATTGTCAGCTGTCAAAGGTGTCGGTGCTTCATAATCCAGGACAATCACATCTGCTGCTGCGCCTGGGGTTAAGATGCCCAAAGGTTTTTCAAAATAGCGGTTTGCCATCTTAGGATTATTGTGAAAGAGCATTTCTGGCGCCTCACGCCATGCTGCATTAGGATCACCTAAATGATGCTTATGAATGATGTTCGCCACTTTATAGGTCTCTGTCATATCCTGAGTATACCCATCAGTACCTAGTCCCATCATGATTTGATAATCATTGAACATATGCATAGCTGGTGGACAGCCAACCGCATTTCCCATATTGGACTCTGGATTAGTCACAACCATTGTATTGGTTTCCTTAATTAGTTCCATCTCACGAGGGCCAATAAAAATACAATGTCCGGCCATAGTTTTCTCCCCTAAAATCCCAAAGTCAAACAATCGATTAACAACTGGCTTGCCATATTTTTCCAAGGAATCATGAACATCAGCCATCCCTTCAGCAATGTGAATATGATAGCCAACATCAGATGGAGTGTTAATGACACATTGTTCCAACGAGCTATCGGATAAAGTAAAGGAGGCGTGTAGTCCCATCATTGCTTTCTGCATGTCATCGTTCCGCTGACGCGTAGCAGCGATAAAATCTGCATTTTAGTTAACGGCCGCTCTCATTTGTTCCTGACCATGACGATCCGATACCTCATAACACAAGCAAGTTCGAACACCTAATTCATCAGCTGCTTTAGACAATTGACTCAGGCTGCCTATCACCTCACCGTAACTAGCATGGTGATCAAAGACCGTCGTGACACCATTTTTAATACAATCAACATAGGCTGTTTTAGCGCTGTGATAACTATCTACTAGATTTAAGGTTCCATCAATGCGCCACCATTGATCGCGTAAAATATCCATAAAATTTTGAGGGTGATAGCCCTTGATACTCAAACCACGGGCAAACGTACTGTAAATATGATTGTGCATATTAATAAAACCAGGCATAATCACTTTTCCCTTAACATCGATAAACTCGTCATCAGGGTACTTTTCTCTCAATTTCTCAGTGCTTCCGACTTCTTCTATTCGGTCCTCAACAATGGCCACACAGCCATTTTCAAGATAGGGTTGAGCCTCATCTCGTGTTACTACTCTTCCATTCCCAATCAGTCGCATTTTTCATCCTCCTATTAATATATTTCCATCAATCGAAATCGCTTACAGTTTATTGTTAAATAGATCACATAACTTAACTTTTACAGTCTCTTTTTATGATAAGGCTTACATCTCAATCTAAAAAAATATCTCTTTTCTATAGAGATTGCTTTTCTTCTCACAATGATTATATCACTTGACCTAAAAAAAAACAAGGGAACCTAAAAAATATTTTTTAGCATCTATTTCTATTATTCTTGTGTAATTGAAAGGTTCGTGATATTATGGCAACGGAGAGGCTACAAGCCATATCTTAGTTAGGGGCCGTAATAGTGAAAGGGGTAAAATGATGCTTTCTGATGATAAAATAACGTTCTTAACCCAAATTGCCAAGGCGTTAGCTGGTCAATTTGGCTCAAACTGCGAGATAGTATTACATCAAATTAGTGGTGAAAATGTGGAAAATACAATTGTTTCGATTGAAAATGGTCATGTTTCATCACGAAAAATTGGCGATGGTCCTTCACAAGTTGTTTTAGAGGCAATCAAAAAAGATCCCGTCGAGTTAGAGGATCACGTGAATTATTTAACTCGAACTCATGATGGAAAAATTTTAAAATCCAGCACTATCTACTTTAAAAATGATGATGGAACCTTGGATTGTATCTTTGCGATCAACTATGATATTACGTCATTAATCGCAGCTGAAACAACCATCGCATCTTTCATTTCAATCAAAGATACAACGGAGGAAGCTGAGCCAGGTTATATTCCGCAAAATATCAACGAACTCTTAACAGACTTGATTGATGAATCTGTCAAGCTTGTTGGCAAACCAGTCGCTCTGATGACCAAAGAAGACAAGATTCGTTGTGTCCAATTCTTAAATGATAAAGGCGCTTTTCTAGTCACAAAGTCTGGAGATAAAATTGCCAATTTTTTCAATATATCCAAGTATACCCTCTATAATTATATCGATGCGAAATAAAGGGTGAACCTATCTGAATTCCGTTCAAAAAGAGGCGATTGCAACATTCATAAGAATAGTGCAATCGCCTCTTTTGTTTGCCATAAATTACTGCGATAGCCATTAAAATTTCCCCATGGATTGGCTATTTTCCGACAATTTTTGTTGAGCTTCAGCAACCCATAGGCCTTTCAGCGAGTTATCCAAATCACTTAACAATCGCTCCGTACTTTTCTGGGTATTCCCAGCAATGACACTTGAACTATTTTTAGTCCGTTGTTTGATCGTTTCTGTTTGTATTAAGGCAGAACTAGCGACTATTGAGCGAATAATCCTTTGTTCTACCTCCTTTTTTGTCTCGGCTAATTGCTCTACTAACATGATGCCTCATTTCCGATACCCCAGATTTCTTCTTCGTATCTCAATTGATTTTTTTGATGATCTTGTTTGATCACTTCCATTCTATAATCTAATTTCTGTTGCTCCTTTTGACAAATTGAAACCACCTCTTCTTTCGCCACTTCAATCAGATGGAATACCTGATGCAAATCGTTAGTGTCTTCAAAATAATCTCTAAGGTAGACATTTGCCCTCTCCCCCAACTCATCTAAGGAATGGATGAACTGAGATTTATGTTGAAACAACTCCTCTTCATTCTCTGAAATGAGCCGCCTCTCTTGCAGATAAGCTTCTTCTTCCAAGCTATATCTTTGTTCAACCTTTTTTAGTGCCTGATTCATCGTCTTAACTCCTTGCCTAATTCTTGATCAAAGTCCTCAAACCCCTTAATAATACTCTTTATATGAACGATAAGTCCCTCATATTTAGATTGAATCTGTATCGCTTTGGCAATCATCATTTCAAAATAGAGAATGGGAATATCAACCATACTTGTTTGGGTCGCACCACCTTCTGCTAAAGCTGTTAGCACCTCAGCCTCAGTTAAGTTTGTAGCGACTAAATGAGACAGATGTTTAGTCCTTTGCCAATGCTCTTCAACTTCAAGAATGGCCCCTTGATATTGCTTTATAATTTCAGAAAAACCAATTTCGACTAGGTTAGTGGCACCTTCAAGTACAATTAAAGCTTCGTGGCTATTTAAAAAAATTTCCTGAGGTGAAGTTAACCCCACGCCTCTTCCTTGCAACTTTGCAGCAGCTATTGACAACTGCTCTAAACGATCGACAATTCGTAACTCAGTTTGAACCAGCTTCACTTCTAAATGGGTTTCAGTGGGCACAATAATATTACCTTCTTTATCGAATTGATATCCCCCCCACATATGCTGAGCTGAGCCAACATTCTTGGAATCAATCCGAATCACAATCCCAACGGCCTTGTCAGTCCCATAGCCAATCGCGATTAAATCATGCTCATCAATATAATTATAAATCCGTTTCCTAAGGCGATCCGCATTTATTTGCTGTCTCTCATTTAAAAAAGCATACACATTCTGACCTTCGTACAAGTAGGCCGAGCGTATTCGCTCCGGATAAAGGCTATCTGAAACGGCATATTGACCGTTCATTGATCCGTGAGAATGACCATAGATGTCAAATTTAGCATGACTATAGCGCTCCATTGCTTGCTTTAACGTTTCAGAAGCTGATTCCAGTTGGGACAATGTACCGTTTTTATTTTCACTTTGTTGTTTATCCAGTGACTGCTGATTGTTAAACCAGTCCGTCGTCCAATCAGTTCCTCCAAAAGGCTCCGTAGACCCACGATATAAAACAATGACTTCCGTTATTCTGTCAAGATCCTTATGATTCATAGACAGTTTCTCTGTCGTAAGGATATACGTGTGTTCGCCGGTTTTATCATTGTGAATCACTTCTGCCACATAACCTATTTTAATTTTATCATTATCAATCGTTACAATACTTCCAACTTCATGCTCAGCATATTGTTGTTTCGCTATTTCCACTCGCTGTTTATCTGACAAATCAGTCATTTTATACATCACCCTCCATTATCACTGATCAATTCATCAAGTCTAGAGGAGTAACCACCACCGCCACCTGAAAGTTCGCCGGTTAAATCGTTCATTTCCAACGTATTTTTAACATAAAGCTCCGACTTACCATTGATGTAAATAGTTACCATAACCCCTCCCATAGGGTTATGCCTTATGCCGTCATAATCAATTTCATATGTCTGTATTATACCATTTTCTTTAAAGGCTTTCGAATCAATATTTTGTAAACTTTCTTTCAATATTACTTGAGCTTTTTCACTCTTAACAATTTTTTCTAGTTCCAATTTTAAATGCTGTTTCTCCATGGCATTCTTCACTTCCCATTATTATGACAGTTAAAATTAATACTACTTATATCACTGGCGATTCTATTAACGCCTTTAAGTTTCTCGAAATATTATTAAGAATCAACTTCTAAGAATCATTTGTTAATTCACTAAAATTGTTTTTACAATTAAACTACATATAATAATTTGCGTTGATATTTTTGTCACATTTATTTTCACCAATGATTTTTTATTTTTGGAGCGATCCGCTAAAAATGAGAATATTACCAAAATCAACATTTAATCGGTAGGTAAATAAGCGACTTCTCTTTTGTATAGAAAGAACGTTTTTTTTACTAGTCTTCTTTTATTGTTAACAGTTTGAAATCAACCAAGTTGTATTCCAATCATCTAAAGTATAACAAAAAATCAAAAAAACTGTAGTTTAAAAGAATAAATATGTGATTTAGCATATTAGAAATTAATCTTTTATTACAAATAATTTTAGATAAAAAAAACGAACCCATTTAAGGATTCGCTTTAATGAATTAGATTACATTCTTACTGCAAAATCTGGTGCGAAGTAAGCTGATGAACCATAAGTTACATTTTGACCAGGCGCTGGTGCGTGGATGTAATTCCCGCCACCAGTTGAGATTGCAACGTGGTAAGTTCCACCTCTGCTACCCCAGAACAATAGATCTCCTGCTACTGCCTGAGACACTGAAATTTGTGTTCCAGCACTTTCTTGAGGAACAGTCCAACCACCAATTTCGCGACCTGCTGCTACACGGTAAACATAAGAGGTAAAACCAGAACAGTCAAATGTATCTGGGCCTTTAGCTCCCCACACATAAGGTTTTCCAATGTGTTTAGCTGCCTCTGCTAAAATAGCTGCTCCTGTACCGCTTGACGCTGGTGGCGCTACTGGAGTTGGTGTTGGCGCTGGTACAGACGGTTCTGGTGTTGGAGTCGGCGTTGGTACAGACGGCTCTGGTGTTGGAGTCGGTGTTGGTAAAGATGGCTCCGGTGTTGGTGTTACTGGAGCAGTTCCTTCGCCAGCTCCCTCTTCCGTACTCGGTGTTTCTTGTACCGGTGTTACTGGTGTTTCTTGTACTTCAGTATTTGTTGTTGGTTGTACAGCTGCTTGTTGCTCAGCCAATTTTGCGGCTGCCGCTTGTTCTTCAGCAAGTTTTGCTAGGCGAGCTTGTTCAGCGCGTGCTGCTTCAGCTGCTGCTTTTTCTTGTAGGAAACCAGCTTTTTTGTCTTCTTCAGTTGTGCGTGCTGCAGCAATTTCACTGACTAAGGCTTGTTGTTGGTACTCTTGATCAATTAATTGACCTTTTTGGCCTTCTAATTCCGCAGCTGTTTCATTCAGTTCTTTAACTTTTGATTCAGTCTCAACTTTTTTTGTTTCAACTGCATTTTTATCTTTTTCTTGTTGTTTCATTAAATCATTACTAGCATTCACAAGTTTCGTTGCATTCATGACGCGAGTCACTGCTGACGAAATAGAATCAGCTGATAGGATGGCATCAATATAATTGTTTGCTTTGCTATCAACTTGGACTGAACGTGCTTGCTCTTTAATAGAAGCGTCACGCTTTTTAATCTTAACGTTTAAGTTCTCAATTTCAGTACCTAGTTTAGTAATCGATTCATTTAATTTAGCTTGCTGTGCTTGTAGCTCAGCTGCTTGTGCTTTAATACCTTCTATATTTGCTCTAACAGTTTCCAATTGTACAGACGCTGCTGCTTCTTGGCCGTTTAACTCACTAATTTTATTTTCAGATTGTTGAATTTTGGTATCGAACTCATCTGCCAATGCGGCTGCCGGCAAAGCGACTGATCCTAACAAAATTGTGCTTACCATTAATGCTGATATGATGCTTTTTTTCACTGGTCATTCCCCCGACTCTAATTTTTAATAGTTTTAGTTCTTCTCTAAGTCACTGAATGAATTGTATCATACTAACATGTCAAAGAGATAATAAGCATATTACAAAAACAATTCATCCTTGTCTTAGTTTTTATTCCCTCGTCGAAAGAGTGACATAACAGCTTCCAACCTATTTTAACGAAAGATAGCTTACCTGTAATATTGTAACATATATCAATTCATCTGCCCACTTTGACACAATCTTTATTACAAAAAGGAATCGATTTTCTGCTTATGATGACTGATAACTGCCGCCTTTTATCTCTAACTCAGCCTATCTGCCATCATCCCTTGTAAAAATCCCCAGACACCATTTTCAATTATCAATTCTTCTCGATCGAACTGAGATAAGGTTCTTCTAACAGAGGATTCCTTTCCGCTAATGGTCTTGCTTGCCCAATGAGGATCTATTAATATCGCTCTTCCAACAGCCACAAGGTCTGCATTGGCTAAAACAGCTTCAGCATCCTCTTTTGTCCGCACATCACCAACTCCTATTAAGGGTAAACGACCTTTAATTACCTGATGGACATAATGAAGCATGGAGTGGTCCTTATATGACTCACTGACAGAAAGTCGCTTAAAATCATTCAGTGAAATATGCAAATAGTCAAGTGGTTTGGCCGCTAACTGCTCGACTAAATACAAAGTATCTTCAAAGCGAATTCCTGGTGTTTCATACTCTTCAGGTGAAAAACGATAACCTACGATAAAATTAGTTAAACCAGACTGGTCTACAACTTCTGTAACCCCATCAACTAACTCGTTAATAAAATTAAACCGTTTCTCCAAGGTACCACCCCATTCATCTTCTCTTCTATTAGAATGAGGTGAAAAAAATTGTTGAATTAGATAAGTATTAGCCCCATGTAATTCTACGCCATCAAAACCTGCTTTTATTGCTCGTTTAGTGGCTTCTTTGAATGACGCAATCAATTCTTGAATTTCCTCTTCCAGTAAAGCTCGGGGGATTTCTGCTCCGGGACGTTCAGCAGGAATCCCACTGGCTGAGACAGGTGCTTCTCCTCGCAAGACTTTTGAATCAGTCATTCGTCCACCATGAAATAATTGTAAAATGGCTTTTGTTCCATTTTTCTTAATGCTAGCAGAAAGCTTGCTGAGCCCCGGAATAAACAAATCATCGTAAACGCCTAATTCACCTTCCCAACCTTTGCCACCAGGATGAACATTTGCTGCCGCCGTAATTACGGCCCCTACTTCTCCAGAGCGCAAAGCATAATAGGCCAACTCATCTTTCGTTACAACTCCATCATAAAAGCTCATTTTTGTTGTCATTGGAGCCATTACCAGTCGATTTTTAAGGGTGAGTCCTCTTCTAAATAATAGTTTCTCATTGATTGTCATAATTCTTACTCCTTTTTGTTCATTTGCCACGTATCTTAGTAGTTTAGCATGATTCACAACTACTTACTATTTATAAGTTTTGAACCTAAAAAAAACGAAGTAACTCTACTAATTCGCCTTTCCAAGAATATTAATGATTATCTTAATAGATTGGTAACAAATAACTTTTCTCTCACTATTTATTTGCACGATCCGGATTGACTTCTTGTGGTCCTTTGAAAGTTAAATAGAGTTTAATCAATGTCATTACTAAAATCAACGCACCTAGTACCCCTGCCAACAGTCCGATTTTTTCTTGATGAATGCTCGTAAGGCGTTGATAGATACCGCTATAGGCCCAAACAAAAACTAGTGGGTAAAGTAACTCATTCCAACGCCACAAAAAGCCGCCACTAATCAGGATGCCACAGACAAGGAAAATCACGCTGGTTACTTCCTGTGTTTTTTGAGACACCTCTAATACTGCCACCATATCATAGCTAATATTAGCCAACCAAGCGATAGTTATCCATCCGAGATAGACAGAAATAAAACGATTCAACCATGAAAAACTCATGCCGATTATCTCAGCTTGATAAAATAATCCCAACACAATTAATAATCCAGTCATTAATATTAAGGAAAGATTCAACCATTGATAATGCCAAGCCAATAACCACAGACTGTTTAAAAGACTGCTTAAACAAAAATAAATAACACTTGGTAATTCCGGCACCCTTTTTTTACTAAAAAATGAAAACACCCATACTATAGCTCCTAGATAAATAACACTCCAAATACTAAAGACGTAGCCTGCTGGTGTGAAGAGCACTGTATATAAATCTGATAGGTCTTTAGGCGTCATTCCATTTAACGGAAGCGCTACTGAAGCCACATTCACCCCGACCATCAAAAATAAACTTACTATTAAAAGTAACAGTTTTACCGATTTAGTCATGACATTTATCCCCCCATCATTAGTTCGTTAATACAAGGATAACACTTTTAACTAATTATTTATAACGATAACTCTACCACTATAAAAATAAGTAGTTTTTCTCCCTTTACAAAAAGAACGTATATTCGTATAATTAAAAAAAAGATGAAAGTTGTGATTATGTGGCAGATAGCCTAAAAGATATTTATACCGAAGAATTTTTAACTAATTTCAGTCAGTCCATTATTGAGCAAGAAGTTTCATTTGATTCCGAACGATTTATTAAAGAACTAATGGATCAGGAGTGGCCAAACTTAAGTGTCCGCAGCAGAATGAAAAAGATAGCCCTACTTTTAGGACAACACTTGCCTGGAACTTATGACCAACAACTGCCTATTTTATTGTCACTTCATCAAAAACATCAAGGGTTTGCTTATCTCTTTTTCCCTGACTTTATTAGCATATATGGTTTAGCTCCTAATCACTTTGACTTGTCATTAGACTATCTAAAAGAATTGACAGCTTATTCTTCTTCAGAGTTTGCCATCAGAGAATTTATTACATTGGAGCCTGAAAGGGTTCTTAAGCTCCTTCTGGAATGGAGCACAGACGACAATGAGCATGTCAGACGTTTAGCATCAGAAGGCTGTCGGCCACTACTTCCTTGGGGAGGTCACTTGGACTATTTAATTCCTCGGCCGGATTTAGTACTGCCAATTTTGAA
Organism: uncultured Vagococcus sp.; assembly: GCF_963518325.1. Taxonomy (NCBI): domain Bacteria; kingdom Bacillati; phylum Bacillota; class Bacilli; order Lactobacillales; family Enterococcaceae; genus Vagococcus; species uncultured Vagococcus sp. The sequence goes on from NZ_CAUQJB010000004.1 coordinate 81,545, forward strand.
TAATCTGAAAGCCGATTCTTCCTTATATGTCAAAAAAAGTGTAGCCAATCATCTCAATGATATTTCCAAATCCCACCCGAAATTAGTGGTGAATACTTGTCGAGGCTGGCTTGGTAAGAGTGACCACACCGACTGGATCATCAAAAAAGCTTGTCGAACTTTGATAAAAAAAGCGGATCCTGATGCCCTAGCCTTATTTGGTTATGAATCGCCTGGATCAACATTTGATGTTAGCTCAGCCTCTATTTCAATGGCAGAGAGTCTGATTGCCATAGGGGAGAAAAGTCAGTTTAGTTATGATATCGCCACGACCATCCATGGACAAAAACCCCTTCGTTTAGAATACGGCATTGACTATGTCAAAGCCAATGGCAAAACAACGATGAAAAAATTTTATCTGGCAGAGTCTGCAACAAAAAATAATTTCCACGGAGAAAAAACCATTGATTTTAAAAATTTAACCACTCGAATTCATTATCCTGGCGAGCACTCTTTAGCCTTGTTTTTGAATGGTCAAATGATTGCTCAAACACATTTTATTCTTGAATAGATAACACAGAGCCTTAAAACATCCGTACTGTGAATTGTGGTGCATTTATTTCTTGGTTGGTTTAAGTTCCCCAATACGTTAAAAGTGCACTTTCCTAGGCCAAAGGAAAGTGCACTTGTTTTAATCAACTTTTAATAAGTCATACTGTGATTGATACAGATGATGATACAAACCACGTTCAGCCATAAGTTGATCGTGATTCCCTGACTCTACAACCTGACCACGGTCGATATAAAAAATGCGGTTGCTGTTTTTAATAGTGGATAGTCGATGAGCGATAATAAAAGAGGTCCGCCCCTTTAATAATTCCTGCAACCCTACTTGAAGTAATTCTTCCGTTTTCGTGTCAATACTTGAGGTTGCCTCATCCAAAATTAATATTTTAGGATCGGCTAGCAAAGCTCGTGCAAATGAGATCAACTGACGCTGACCGGCGGAAAGAGTGCTGCCTCGCTCCTCAACGACTGTCTGATATCCTTCTTTTAATTCGCTAATAAAATCATGAGCTCGCACCACTTTCGCAGCAACAATAATCTCTTCTTCTGTGGCATCTAATTTTCCATATCGAATGTTTTCGATAATTGTACCAGAAAAAACAAAGGTATCTTGTAACATGACGCCCATTTGAGACCGCAGTGATTCCAAGGTAACATCGCGAACGTCAATACTGTCCACTTTAACACTGCCTTCATTCACATCATAAAAACGGCTTAACAAGTTGATCACCGTTGTTTTACCCGCTCCTGTGGGGCCTACAAGGGCGATACTTTCTCCTTGATTAACGGAAAAATTAATACCGTCTAAAATATTACGACCTTCTTCATAACGAAAGACCACGTGATCAAAAACAACTTGACCTTTAATTGGCGGCATTTGAATAGCCCCTGATTTGTCTTTAATATCAGGTTCAACATCCATGGTTTCAAAAATCCGTTCCAAATAAGCCGTAGCAGTAATTAGTGAATTATAGAAATTCCCAATATTAATAACAGGGTTCCAAAAATTATTAATATAACCGATAAATGCGATAAGAGTACCTGTTGTAACATTGACACCAATGCCTTGAATGCCCACGAAATAAATTAAACAAGTGGTAATAACCGAGATGTTTTGAACTCCCGGCCAGAGTAAAAATTGAATTTTAACGGCCTTCATATAGGAAACTCGGTAATCATTGCTAATATCGAGAAAAGTTTGATAACTCTCTTCCTCACGGGCAAAGGATTGTGTGACCTTAATGCCTGAAATACTTTCATGAATATAAGCATTCATATTCGATTGTTTATTACTTAAATCTTGGTAGGCTTTTCGTTGTGCTTTTTTTATTATCAGTACCAAAGCAAACAAAATTGGTAGTAACACTAAACTATAAAGTGTTAATTTAAAATCAATCAACATCATAACGACTAGTGTAATGACTACACTAAAGATATCAGAGATCAAGTTGATTAAGCCATTGCTTAAGAGGTCACTTAAGGTATTGATGTAGTTAACCACTCTGATTAATATTTTTCCATGAGGTCGATTGTCAAAATAAGAAAACGGTAATTTTTGCAGATGCTCAAAGATTGCTGATCGCATGTCTTTAAGAACATCCTGCCCCACTTCCGTAATCGAGTGAATCCGATAACGCATGCTATAACCAATAACGATTAATGAGAGCAGGAAAATGACGCCCATAACGGCCAGCATCTTAAGGTCTTTATTCGGAATAACGTCATCAATCGCCAGTTTGGTAAAATAAGGGCCTAGCATACCTGCCATATTCGCAATTATGATAACCAGTAAGGTTTTCAGTAGTGGCTTTTTGTAAGGCAATATATAGGTGCCCATGCGTTTATAATAACTCCAGTTAAATTCCTGGGATAGTTCTTCATCTTGATCAAAGGTATTTCTAGCCAATAGACTTCCTCCTTTATATTTGATGGTTTGGCTGTTTATTCATCTCCCAATTGTTTTTGATAGATGGAATAGTATTCGCCCTGTTTTGCGACTAACTCTTGATGGGTTCCCTGTTCAACCACGATTCCTTTGTCCAGGACCAGTATTAAATCAGCTTCTCTGACTGATGAAATACGGTGAGCAATGATAAAGGTTGTTTTTTCTCGTGTTATTTTTCCCAATTCATTTTGAATTTTCGATTCTGTTTCCATATCAACAGCAGAAGTAGTATCATCTAAAATTAAAATTGAAGGATCTTTCGCAAGTGCTCTGGCTAACGAAATCCGCTGTTTTTGTCCCCCAGACAGGCCAACACCCCGTTCACCAACAATCGTGTCGTATCCTTGAGGCATACCTTCAATAAAGGCATTAGCATCTGCAATTTCTGCCACTTGTCGAATATAACCTTGATCCACGTAGGGATTGCCAAAAGCAATATTATCTTCGATGGTATTAGAAAAGAGGAAAACATCTTGCATCACCGTGGCGATATGTTCACGCAAATTGCGGATTGGCCACTTACGTGCATCGATGCCATCAATTAGCACTTGCCCCGCAGTCGGGTCATAAAAACGTGAAATTAAATTAACGAGAGTCGTTTTGCCTGAACCCGTTTCCCCCAGGATACCAATGGTTTGTCCCGGCTCCGCTTGAAAGCTGACATCAGATAAAATCAAGCTGTCAGGATCATCTGAAAAATGAAAACTGACCTCTTTGAATTCAACATATCCTTTCATCACCTGTTCTTCTTCCCCGCGTTTAACCACAATGCTCGAACGTGTGCTTAACATCTCCCGAATTTTAATACAGGAAGCGGAAAATCGTTGGGTGTCATTAATCAACCAACCGCTCATGCGCATTGGCATATTGAGCATCCATAGGAAGCCATTAAAGGCTACTAGTTCACCAATGGTCATCCGTCCTTGGATGACAAATAATCCCCCAAGTACTAAAGCAATTAATCCTAATCCACCTGCAAAACCGTCTAACCAAGGTAAATAGGTCATTGAAACAACCGCTGACTCCATGTTTCGCTTCTTGTAATCTTCATTTCGATCATTGAATTTTTCGATTTCAAAGGGTTCACGAGAGAATGCCTTGACCACTCGATTTCCACTAATGTTTTCTTCCACCATGGAATTCAAGCGAGAAAAACTTTCGCGAATTTCAAAAAATACGGGATGAGCTTCTTTTGACATTCGCTGAGTCAGGATAAAAATCATTGGTGTCACTGCTACTAGCCACAACATCAGTTGCCAGTTGATCATGCCCATAACCACAACAGCAGATACAAACCAAAAGACACACTCGACAATATTGTATATAACCCAACAAACAAAATGACGAATCGCTTCGGTGTCACCAGTCATCCGAGCCATAATATCACCCACACGTGTGTGATTAAAGAAATCAAAATCCAATTCAGTCAATTTGGAAAATAAATTCTCACGTATCCCAAAAATCACGTTTTGACCAATTCGTTCAAAAGTAATTTGATAGAGATAGCGCAAAATGGTCCGCAGTACTGTCACACCAATCATGATTAGTAATATTGGTACCAGCTTGTTATGCAAACCTTTTGTTAAAACATCATCAACAATCATGCCACTTAATAATGGATTAATGATAATTAATAATGAACTGGCAATTAATAGAATAATACCCCAGATAACTTTATTAAAATCTTGTTTCATATACTTCCAAATCCATTGAAAATTATTCATTTTAGGAACCTCCTTAATTAAAATACATTAAATCAGTAAAGATTGCCTGTGAACTTTGTGGCACTTACAATCACGCAGCCAATCCCTCTGTTTACTTGTATTAGAGTAAGCCATTACAAATTAGAATAGAATGTAGTATTTTGTTTATAATGATGGAGAATATTAATTTTCAATGTCATTTTTTCCATGATGTTTTTTTGAACCAGCGGCAACGCTAAACAAACATTAAGAAAAGCCTTTAAATAGCCTTTTCTCCGCTGTTTTAACGTATACCATCTATCATTCCTTTTTTTTGGGCAATTAGCTGATTTATTTCGGCAATTTCTTTTTATCAAAAATGGAATCAACAAATCATTAGGTGATCCTTCAAATGGTTGCGGCCTTTTACAGCTAAATAAACTCTGTCTAAAAGTGTGTTTTGACTATGGGAAATTCTAAAAAAAATCAATCGTACTTTTTTTACCCCCTTACTTTTTAGCCGCTCGTCGTTTGTCATTTTCATCTCCTTAGGCTCTAATACGGTAAAAAGAAGCCAAATATTACCATAAGACTGATACAATCCCAAATCACTACTAAACTAATGAAATATTCCTTTATAACAAGTACTTTTTAAATGAAAAATGTTGTACAATAAATAAGAAGAAAACCATAAAGTTTGTAAGGAGTTAGCCTATGCTACAGATAGATAGTAAGACCTTTAATCCGGAGATATTATATGTCTTTGATTGTTGGGGGAAAGAACCAGAAATTGGTAAAAAGCATGCTCATGGCTTCGCAGAAATCTCAGTTGTCCTTGAGGGCGAAGCCCGTTATACCATAGAAGACCAGACATTTACAGCTCAAGCGGGGACAGTTATGTTATTTAATCCTGGGGTGTATCACCAAGACACACAACTCGAAAATACCCAAAGTCACCAACTCCACATTGGGATTAAAAATATTGTACTTGAGGGCTATAAACGAGACTACTTCCCTTTTACCTCTTCACTTATTCACTTAGGAGACCGCCATCCCGAATTTATTAATCGTTGTTGGCGTCTAATTGAAGAAAAATGTAAGCGAGACATTGGCTATGACTTGATGATTAAAACCCTAGTCATGGAAATTATTGTTTTAATTTTAAGAAGTGAAAGCAGTAAACATATCGAAACCTCCTCTTTAAATGTTAAGGAGACTGATAAGGAGAAACAAGCAATAGTAAACAATATTATTTACTATTTGGAAAATCACCATAGTGAAGAAATCAGTCTGGACACCCTTTCAGATACCATGTACATCAGCTCAACTTATATTTCTAAAGTATTCAAAGAAGAAACGGGAGATTCACCTATTAACTATCTTATTAAACTTCGACTTAACCGTGCCAAACAGCTTTTAGAGACACAAAATATTACGGTTAAAGAAGCCGCAGAAACGGTTGGTTATCAAGATGCTTATCACTTTAGTAAGCTGTTTAAAAAACATTACGGTAAGTCACCATCTGAGTTGATTAGGAAAGCATCAAAATAGGTAAAAGCTGAGCCTTTGGTTTAGCTTTTTTCACTTCAGAAACTTTTTCTTCAGTAATTACCCTTCTAAAAAAACAATTATCTTAAAGACAATGACTCAGCCTTAAGTCTACTACCTTTTGTGCTTACCTTATGTTATACTTTATTATCAAGTAACATACTATTCAACATGATTATTCAAACCAATTTTGAATCTGTTTAATTGAAATGAGGGATAGTTATTCTCATTCCTGTAGCCATATTATTTTTATGGTATTTTGGCCTGCCTTCTAGCTGTTATATCAGCCATCATAAAACAATCGTCCTCACAATCCGACGACTTTTTTAGACAGGCCAAGTGACATGTTATTTTCCGGAAATTATGGTGACTGGGATATTGAAAATAATCCTTACCTCTTTACAAAAACAACTAAAAAAAGTGTAAAAACAAAGATTGTTAGTGTTTTTTTTGCAGTTGCTCCGTTTAGAGGACACTTATTTATTCTACTAGCTACTTCGACAGATAAAGTGAGGAAATCTCTGAGTGATTGAGAAAGTCATGAGCTGTCTAAGACTGACTCTGGCGCGCACAACTCTCTAAAAGGACCTGCACAAGCAATTAAACCAAACATATTCTCAGTTACTCGATAGGATGTTAACGACGAAACTGAAGAACGATATTAAGGAAGTGACTTATGTTACGCATTACCATGTTTTCAACAGCTGACAAAATTAAAGGACAAGGTGTGGGCAGCGCATATGGTGAACTACTTTCTCTCTTAGATAGTTATTTCCCAAACGAATTTAGCGTCAAAACAAATGATTATTCTCCCTCAGATATTTCCCATTACCATACGATTAATTTGCTATTCTTTTTCTCTACGTTCTTCAAAAAAAGTCGAGGCGTGAAAGTTGGTTATGTCCATTTTTTACCTGAAACATTAAAAGGTAGTATTCGGCTTTTTTTACCCTTTCAAAAGATTTTCAATGCATATGTAATTCGGTTTTATCGTCGAATGGATCAACTAATTGTTGTGAACCCTAGCTTCATCGAAAAATTGACAGAGTTAGGTTGCGACCAAGACCGTATCACTTATATTCCGAATGTGGTCTCAGATGAGTTATTTTTCGAGAAAACAGATGTCACAAAAGCTGCCCTAAAACAGCAATTAGGATTTGAGAATGAAGGTTTTACTGTATTAGGTGTTGGTCAGGTTCAAGAACGTAAAGGAATTGATGATTTTGTTCGCTTAGCAGAAAAAAATCCTGAGATTCAATTCGTCTGGGTAGGCGGTTTTTCTTTTGGTAAATTAACAGATGGCTACGAGAAATATAAAAACCTGATGACAAGCGGACCTAAAAACTTAACCTTCACTGATATCATCCCCCGCTCTCAATTGGTTGATTATTACAATATGGCAGACTTGTTTTTGCTTCCTTCCTATAGTGAATTATTTCCAATGAGCATCTTAGAAGCATTTAATTGCGCAACTCCCGTTTTATTAAGAGATTTGGAGTTGTACGAAGCTGTTATTGACGGCTACTTTCTAAAAGGTAAAGGCCTTAATGAGATGGATCAAGTCATCAAAGAAGTCAGCCAACATCCTGAAATACTAGAAAACTATCAAGAAAAATCAAGACAAGCTGCCGCCGTCTATTCCGAAGAGGCCGTCAGTAAATTATGGTATCGATATTATTCCGACCTCGTTACCGTCGAAAAGCGCCAAACCCAAGTATAATCTTGTGTTTGACGCTTTTTTCTATAAATCACGTAAATACCACACATCCATAGCGTGTTCTGAGCCAGGCAAAGGTTGATCCAGCTTATGAAACTGATACTTCTGATAAAGGATGTTTGCAACCTCTAATTTGCTAGTAGTTTCTAAATAAATGTGTTGATAATGATCTTTAGCTGCTAATAAAATCTGATCCATTAACAATTTAGATAATCCTTTTCCTTGAGCTTGTTCCGCCACATATAACTTCTGTAATTCGCAGATGTTTCCATCACCCTTAAATGGTCCATAACCCCCACAAGCCAGAATGTTGCCGTCTTCCTCAACTACCCAATAAGCTGCCGATTCAGCCGCATAATAAGACGTTAAATCAGCTAATTGCGGATCAAAATAAGCCGTTCCTGGGATGTCCAAACCAAAACTTTCCAATGATGTTTGAATCAAGGTTTTGACCGCGCAGTTATCTTTACTTTCAATTGTTCTTAATTTCATTTCTTTCCCCCTGACCTCATTTAATATTAAATACTATACCATTATTAACAAGCAATCAACAGCAATTTAATTAATAAAAAATCAAGTCGGGACATAAAGTCGTTTTGTTTTCTCGTTGGTCAACTCGTCACAGATAAACACATGCTCCGAGTACTACGTATGCTTCAATACCTTAATTCTCTACGATGACCCTTATTTCTTAGCGAATAAATTCGTAAGAAATAAGGGCAGTAATTAAAAATAGGCACATCGAAGAGAGCAGACTTTTGGAGCACGTCTATCTCACAATATTCGTAAATGTATCGGAGGTCCTGAACTATTGTCCTGGCATCGTCATCTAATATTTTTTAAGAAAGACTTTTTCGTTCAAAATAAATCCCCTGTTTTCCCATACTTTCATACAGTTGTTCAAATTTTTGACGCTCGACAGTCACTCGCTTGCCATAGGCATCATTTAAGTATATCGCTTCTTTGTCATACCCAGTTAAAATCGCGGCGTGGTGCTTAAAAGTCACTTCTACAGTCCCTTGTGCTGTTTGCCACGTTTGAAAATCTGATGCCAATGGAATTTGATAATCAATTGTAACAACCACCCAGACTGGATTTCCTGCTCTTACTTGTGCCAATAAGGTGTCCAATTCATGACCTGTGGCGTCAATCACCTGATAACGTGGTGCCACGTTTTCTCGGGCTAATTGTGCAATAGGTCCATGATTGACCCCTGTCCCTAGATTTTTTCCTGTGGCATCTCCAACAAAACCGATGTTTGGATTCCCCATTAAACCAAATTCATCGGTATACGGTACTTTTTCAATGGCATCTTGCAATCGGTTTTTATCGCCATCAAAACCATAATAAGCCAACAGCATGCCTAAAGCCGTCACTTCACATCCCCATTTTAAAGCTGGCTCTGACAATTGATTATAAAGTGGCACGTCTAGTTGATAATTGGCTATTTCTTCAATCTGCTCTATCTCTGAGTTAACCCCACGAAGTAAATCAGTCCTCGGGAACGTTGGCTGTTGATCCTTCGTGGCTGCATCTGCGGTCTCTGTTTTAGCACCCCGGTTGTATGCTAAAAAGAAGTACCAAATAGACACTGCAAGGATGACGATGATGCTACCAATAATCAAGTAGCGTTTACATGGTTGATAAAAAGTCTGCTTCACGAATGTCCTCCTCTTCCCTCGTTCCTTCTGAACTTACTTCGCTACTCTATATAGATGCCCATGTCTCTTTTAATTCCTCTAACATGCCTCGCACTAACTGAATAGTCCCACCGTTTTTTTCAAGGTTCCCTTCAACTAAACGGCCAAACATAAAATCATACATATCGTTAAGCTGTTGCGGGATGTCTCCTTCAACTTCCGAGTTAATCGATTGTTTTAATTCTAGAATAATGTCCTCTGCTTTCATGATGTGGGTATTAACACCATTAAAGTCATTTTTTTCTAGTAAAAGCTCAGCAATCTTTAAATTTTTAATCGCGCCTTCATACAATAATTCAATCAGTCGCTTAGGTGACGCCGTTAAAATTTGATTATTTTTATAAATATCGTTACCATTTCTAATTGCCATCTGCCAACCCTCCAAAAGTTGAGATCTTGTCTCGATTAAAAGTCCTTGTCTACAAATACCGATTCGGTATGCTGAAGTAGATAACCGCCAATCATCTTATTCGTTTTAGTCGTTTGATTAAGCTCCTTTAGCACCACTTCTCGTTCATCCTTAATAGCTCGTTGGATTCTCTTTGTATGCTGAAATAGAGCTTCCAGCCTAGCCAGTTCAATCTGAGGAATTAGCTCTAATTGCTGATAACGATGCATAAGGTGCTGATTGTTCTGAATGATGACTATTCCATTTTCAATTGTTTGATCCCATGTTAACACATTTTCTAACATCTTTTGGACTAAACTTTCGACTTGTCCGGTCTCATTCATCTCATCACCTCTTCTTTCTTATCGGGCACTAAACGAATCCATCTGACTTTGTAAATAAGCCATTTGAGATTCAGCTTGCATCATCACTTGGTCCAAACGACTAAAGGTTTTCACATAATAATCCCGCTTCTTATCAATTCGTTCAGTAAATAGTTCAATTCGCGAATCGAGATCTTTTAAATTTTGAGACAATGTTTCAGTTCGTGTAGTAAAGACACTTTTTTGACCTTTTTCATCACTTAAATACGTGTTAATTAGGTCTTTTAATTTTTTGGTGTAACCAATTTCTACTTTTTCAGTCGACTGAACGTTGTTACCGTCTTTATCAATACTTTCAACTTCCTGTGGTACTTTGTTAAAAAAAAAGTTTTTTATGGCTTCAGGGTCTTTTTTTAGTGCTTCCCTAAATTTAGTTTCATCAAACTTAACAGTTGACGTCTTATCCTTACTATCAATACCAATTTCCGAAGGCTTTATAATAGCAGTTGTACCATTTTCACCTGGCGCCCCCGTCATTAGCATCCTTAAACTAGACTGAAGGCGAATCAATGAGCTATCTCCAGCTAAGGTACCTGTCTTATTATCTTTTTTACTTGGGTCACCGACGGCTAATTTCTCTGCTACAAAATCCATCACGGCATTGTATTGATCAACTAATTCCTTAACAGCTCCAACTAATTTATCATCATCATTTTTCATTCCAATGGTTACTAGTTCTTTAGTCTCGGCCTTTAAAGTAATCGTGACATTTTCAACAACGTCACTGATGGTATTAGTAGAACGCGTAACTTTCATGCCATCTATAGTAAATTCAGCATTTTGCCCTTTTGTGTATGTTCCTTCAGAAGCCGAAAACCCTAAGTCATCTGCCAAATCCCCACCGATGAGAATATTTTTTTCACCAGTTTCAACGCTAGCTACCACTAAACGATTATTAACAATGGAAGCCTTCACACCCGACTCTTTTGTCGTGGCATTGATTTTATTCGTAATTTCTTTGAGGCTGTCCCCATCACTAATGTCAATCCTTGAGACTTTCCCTTCATGGTTAGTTAACTCGAGCTTACCAGTCTTATCTAACTTTTCGTAAATGGTTTTTCCTGCTAAACCCGGAATTTCACCAGACACTCCCTTGGAAGCAGTTGCTAGTTTCTCTACGGTCAATTGGTAATCTTGAATATCCGCCCCATCTGTTGCTGTCATGGTGACCTTGTCACTATTAGAACTGGTAATGACCCTCGTATTGAAGGTGGCATTTTTTTGTAAGTTTTCTATTTTCGTAAAGAGCGTATTCAAACGTAATTTAACGTCTTTCCACGCGTTTTGCTGGTCGGTAATTTGCGTTTTACGATTGGTTAATTTTAATAAAGGAACGGATTCCGCTTCAATTAATTTATCAATATCTTGAGAGGTAATGCCTGAATAGGTTCCTAAAGTTGAACTAATTCCTGTTGAACTTGTGACTCCTGCCATCTCATCACCCCTTTTTATCTACTAGTATGCCAGCCATTTCCCAAAGGTTAGCAATGGCGTCTAAAAATTTTTGTGGTGGAATTTCTCTGACCACTTCTTCCGTGTCAATATCAACTAACTTGACCACTGTTCGTCCAGTTGCTTCATGGACAGAATATGAAAATTTGGTATTTTTACCAACTAAAAAACGATTAGCATCATCAATCGCTTTACTAATCTGCCTTTTGCTGTAATTTGAAAGTGTTCCAGCTTCGTATTCTTCTCCGTTGGCATCCGTCAATTTAGTGACACGGTTAACAACTAAACCAGTCAACTGATCTCGCTCCGTGTCTGTTGCATTTTTAATTGGTTTAACGTGACTTGTTTGATTGATTGGTCCAACATCCAACACAAACACCCCTATCTTCTAAAGAAAAGCCGACAAATTTCTCAGTCGGCTTTCATCAAATATTATTGTAATAGAGATAAAACACTTTGTGGCATAGAGTTAGCTTGAGCTAACATTGAAGTCGCTGCTTGAGCTAAGATGTTATTTTTAGTAAATGACATCATTTCTTCAGCCATGTCAACGTCTCTAATACGTGAATTAGCTTCTGTTAGATTTTCTTGAGTTGTGTTTAAATTGTTGATTGTGTGAGTCAGGCGGTTTTGAATTGCACCTAAGTCAGAACGAGTGCTTGAAACAGATGCTTTTGCATCGTCTAACAAGTCAATCGCTGCATCAGCGTCTTTAGCGTCAGCTAAGCTTAATTTGTTTAAACCTAATGATTCAGCATCCATTTTACCAATGCTTACGCTGATTTTTTGACCTGAGTTTGCCCCAACGTGGAAGTCTAAGCTCTTAGTTTTGTCACCAGCTGTTTTCGTTACATCTGATGTTGTTGCAGCGACAACACCAGCAGCTTTATCTGCAAATAGTGCTTCAGCTTCGGCAGATAATTTAACATTCCCGATTACTTTATCGTCAGCATCTTTAATTTCATATGTCCCATCAGTCCCTTTTGTTAAGGTATCAGCACCAAGTTTAACTGTACCATCAGCACCTGCAGCTTTTTCAATCACAAGAGCACTCTTGCCATCAGCTAAACCTTTAGTATCTGTAATAGTTACAGATTGGATTGTTGCTTTATCAGCTGTAACGATTGTTGTAGCCACTTTATCTGCAGCATCAAATGAGCCATCTAATAATGTTTTTTTGTTAAAGTTAGTTGTTGTAGAAATACGGTCAACTTCATCTTTCAGTGCCATAAATTCTTTGTTGATTTCTTTACGGTCATCATTACCTAATGTACCACTTGCTCCTTGTGTTGCTAAGTCGCGCATGCGGTTTAAGATTTCATGAGTTTCGTTTAGAGCACCTTCAGCTGTTTGGATTAAAGAGACGCCATCTTGAGCGTTACGTGTTGCTTGTTTCAATCCACTGATCTGTCCTTTCATTTTTTCTGAAATTGCTAATCCTGCTGCGTCATCTCCGGCACGGTTGATACGTAAACCTGAAGATAATTTTGCTAATGAATTGCTTTTTGAAGCATTTGCTGACGTTAAACGTGAATATGTGTTTAAAGCAGATACGTTAGTATTAATTCTCATTGTCTTTCCTCCTGAAATAATGTCTTTTTATTTTTCGAGGTCACCCTCTGCTATATATATCGGTTCTTCTCAAACTAGTTTAATCGCAAATATGTGTTTTTTTATAATTTTTATTTTTATGCCTCTAATTGGTTTTGTCCTTTTTATATGCTAAAATTAAATCACAAATAAAAGCAAGGATGTTATTTAAATGCATAATAAACAAAAAGAAATTAAAAATAAGTGGTATCAGCGGAAGTATGTTAAAGTTATTGCAATGACTTTCGTGGTGATTTTGCTGTATCAATTTTTAACGTCTAAAAAGAAAGAAGTTGAAAATAAACTGCCAATTGGCGGACCAAATGTTGAAATTAAGCAGCCCTATTTGACTAATAAAACTCCTGTCCCAACAACTAATTCCTCCCTAACAGCTGATTCTACTATTGAGGAGGTCTCTTTTACCGATTCTAATGTCGTCAAAGCCTACCGCAATACGAGCTGGAAAGTCATACCAACCAGCCAGGCAGAGCCACATGTGATGACCTTTAATGAAGGCTCAAAAGATCGACTGGAGGTACGGCAAGCCATTAGTCAAGCCACCGAAATCTCCGAGCAAGAGTTAGAAGAATGGTGGATTGGCGCCAATGGTGATGATCAAGTTGTAGCGACTGTCTCTCATATCGATTCTACTAACCCCTATCGCGTCACCTTGCAATGGCGAACAAATAAAGGTTGGCAAACAACCTTGCTTGAAGAGTTAAAAACTTTGCCCACCCATTTTCAGTAAGTAAAAAAAGGCCAAGCACTCAAAGTGTTTGACCTTTTTTGTTAGTTATCCGTATTATTTTCATCAAGCATCGGGTTTTTGACTTCTTTTTCTTCTGCCAAACGTTCCATCATCACTTCATAGGTATGGTTCCCCTCTTCGAGAGACCGTTTGACCCTTGAAATAATAGCTGTGCTGGCTTGTGTCTCAGCTTCAATTTTCTGGTATGTTTTATGTGCCAATAGAGATTCAGCCACACGAAAGCGTTGTAATATCGTTTTCATCTCTTTTAATGTCATTAAATCATCGAAATAAGCATAACATTCATCCAGATTATCTAATTCTAAGATGGTTCGAAAAAAGTCATCTGAGTGTTCATCTCTGATTTGCTCAATTCTCATCGTCTTCACTTCCTCTTTTGTCTGATAAGTTTAACCATTCATGACACTTGCTTAGTTATCGATTATAAACATCCGTTATAGATAATAAACATCTCTAATTGATTTTTAGAATAACATGAATAGACAAAAAAATCTACACTTTTCAAGAAAATTTTCAAACTTTTCTCATTCTATCATAAATCTCTAATTTCGTATATGCTAAACGGTAATTCGCAGCCACTCCCAAACCTATCGTCATGAGGGGTAACATATAACAAAAAATAGCAAATGGCCAATAAGTACTCGTTGAAATGCCTAATGTTCCTGTGATAAAGACTCCACTGACACTCCATGGTATTAACGGATTAAGGCTAGCACCAGCATCTGACAGGGTTCGGGAGAGGTATGTTCTAGGAACACCTAACCGATCAAAAGATTTTTGATAAGCTTTTCCTGGTAAAATAATCGATAAGTATTGTTCACCAATCATTATATTAACGCCAATGCAACTAAGAGCGGTCAGTAACACCAATTTACCTGGCCGATTCATCCAACTTTGGATGGTTTCCAACAATATCTCAATTATTTGCAAACGTACCAGCAATCCGCCAAAGGCTAAAGCTAGAATAATCAAGGAAACTGACCACATCATGCTTTGAATACCTCCACGAGTCAATAGGTCATCTACTTGCTGGTTGCCAGTTGTCGCCACGTATCCCTCCTGTAACCAAGTGCCTATTTGACTAATTCCTGTCCTTGGATAATAAAGAAAACGAATGCTCAATGACAGTATAATATTTGCTAACAATGTGGGGATAGCTGGGATTTTTTTCCAAGCACAGATAAATAACAAAAGAATTGGTAAAAGTGCCACAGGTGTCACTGCAAAATTATTGATTAAACATGCAACAATATTCGTCATTTCATGAGTACCACCAACTACTGTCTTTCCTCTTCCCAAAATAAAGAAAAATAAGATAGAGATCAGCGCTGTCGGAAAAACGGTTTTTACCATTTGCTTGATATGCTTAAATAAGTCAACACCCGCAATAGCTGCTGCAAGGTTGGCAGTGTCAGATAACGGAGAAAGCGAGTTGCCAAAAAAAGCACCAGAAATAATGGCACCAGCTATCCAAGCGGACTCAAATCCCAGCAGTTGACCCATGCCGTAAAAGGCAATGCCAACCGTTGAAATCGTGGTAAACGAGCTGCCAACAGCAGCGCCAACAAGTCCGCAAATCAAAAATATTAACGGTAAAAAATACGTAGGTGAAAGAAATGAAAAGCCGTAAACCATCAATGTAGGAATGGTTCCTGAGGCTATCCAAGTGCTAATGAGAGCACCGATTAAAAGAAAAATGAGGATTGGAATAAGGCCTGGAGTGATACCTGAAATAAATGAATGATGCATATCGTCCCATGACATACCTTTAAAAACTGCAAAAGCTATTAACATGATTAACGCAATGAGCAAAGCCACATGAACTGCTAAATGATATCTAATAATACTTGTTCCTATAATGGTTAACAAAATAATCAATATAGATAATGCTTGTTTGACTGATACATTTCGTTCCATAATAATCCCCCTCTTATACTTAATTGACAATAACCGTATAGCAGTCTAATCTACCAAATGATAGACTGTAAAGATCTTAAGTGCGTAGCAATAACCACACACTTAAGTCACTGTTCATTTTTTATTCAGCATAGATTGCTTCAAGCTTTTCTTGCATGGCTTGAGTCATTTTTTCAGCGTAACAAGCGAATGTTTTTTTATCATAGGCATATGGAGACATCGCTGACGCACGTAATATCGTAACTTTACGTTCTTTTTCCCAGTCTTCTCGAGAAAATCCTAAACTCTTAACAAAAGGATAGGGACTATGACCATAATCAGGAATGGCAAAATCAGTATGAGATGTAATAAACTCATTGTGATAAGTGCCACCTTTTCCATATGAGGCATATTGGTAGAATTCTTCGTTTAAGGCATTCATCTTAGCCAAATCAGTATTGCCTTTTTCATTAAAGACGTAATCAACCATGTTAAAATCAGGTCGAGTTAAGGCATGTATTTCAATCCTTTTGTCACCTACCTTAAATTCTCTGCCTTCAATAAAGTCGTAGAAATGGAATGCTCCTTCGATACTGGCTCCCATCAACTTACCAAATCCAGTTACATTTAAAGGTAAAATTTTATGTGCAGTCCAAACGGCAGCGGCTGTTGCACCTGCTTTGGAACCTTCTAAAATATAAGCGCCAAGTAAGGCAGGAATGTCCGCACCTTTTTTAAAAACATAGGTTGCAAAGTAAGAAATAACATCACGCATCCGAACATCTTTGATCACAACCCCACCTGCTGAATAGGGAATGTATCCCATTTTATGAGGGTCAATCGTCACAGACTCACATTCAGAAATGGCTTTAAATGAGGCGTGGATTTCAGGTGTTAACCAGTTATTATCACCTTGGAATATTTGATTTTTTTGATAAACATCCTCGATTTGATCGAATTCAATAAACTCATCGTTCTCATCTAAAAAAATGGAACGGGCGTAACCACCGTAAGCAGCGTCCACATGTATATAGAAGTAAATACCTTCTTTCATTAATTTTTCTCTTAAAGCGATAATTTGGTCAACTCGATCAATTTGCCCTTCTTCTGTTGAACCGACAACGGCAACTACACCTAAGGTTGGAATTCCTTGACTAGCCAATTCTCGAATAGTTTGCTCAAGATGATCAATGTCCATTCGGTACTCGCAATTAACATCACACGCAATCACTTGGTCTAAACCAATCCCGATAATATCAGCAGCTTTCAGCCATGAATAATGTTTCGTTTGCGGCACAATCCATTTCCCTAATTTTTCTAAATTTTTACCGCTGCGAGCGGAATGGTCTTTGATATCATCCATATATTCCTGATAATCAGCCAATGTATCCAATATATCAGCTGTTGACATGTTTAACAGTTCCCACTCACTTTTATCAGTCAAAGCACCCGGCACGACATCACGGATTGCAAATGGCAATGATTTGAAGTTACGAGCATACCAAAGGCCTTCCAGATTAGCGATTGAGCCATCAGCTGCTAAATGCCCCCAACCATTTTTGTAACTCATTAATGTGGCTAATTCTAACCCGACTTCTTCTTCCATTTTAGAAGTAGCAGGTGAAGATTCATACGCCACATTATTGCCGTTCCAAAGCATCGCAGATGTATAAGCAATAATCGCTGGCATTAGGGTTTCCGCGTTCATATGACCCCAGAAGCGCCCCGCTGAATGCCATGGTAATGAATCAGTCCGCAGTTTTGAGCTCAGTACATTAAAAACCTGATTCATATTGTCGACAGTCGCTTGATAACTTTCTGAGCGACGATCTTGCGGTGTAATCACAGGTAAATCCTGTGGCATATAATTTTGACGCCAACCTACATGCTCATCAATCATACGGTTCAAAATATCTTTGAAGACATCAACGTTCTCCCCTTTATCTCCTAAAAATAAGGCTTTTAAATTGGTTTCTTCTGGATTTATAATTTGATTTGTCATTTTAATCTCTTCTTTCTCTTAATTGTGCTATTTTTTCCAACTAGTTTTTTTAAACCTATTAATTAATAGGGCAATCCCCACCATGATAACCGTGGCAGACACTTGATAAATCACATAACCTACATGTTGATTTTGCCCGACTGAAGTAGGTGGAATTAAACTGACCAGGATTGTGACAATCACACTGATCATGGCGATAACTGATACACCCCACATCATGCCATTACCTTTTGAACCTAAACGGAAAGGTCTGATCGCTTCTGGCATGGTGTAACGTAGGCGTATAGCAGAAATCGAAATCAATAGATAAACTATGCAGTACAAAATGGTGGTGGTAATCGTAATGACTAAAAAGGCTTCGCTCACGTCAGGAATAACCACATATAAAAAGGATACTAATGAAATAACGACGGCCTGAATCAATACAATGTTTATTGGAATACCTCGTTTGTTTCTCTTTTGGAAAAATGGTGGCAAATTACCTTCATCCGCTACTTTAATCATGGATTTGCTTGGGCCTAATACCCAAGCGCTAAGTTGAACTAAAACACCAATAAGAATCATCAGTGAAATGATATTGTTAAAGAGGGCTGGAACACCTAGATTCTTAGTCATAATCACGAAAGGTTGAGTAATATTAGCTAAGTTCATTTGCCCCATTGGTACAGCGTTCGCCACGCTTAAACCGGCAATTAAATTAAAGACAACCAGTACTAGCACCGAAACAATAACTGCGATTGGGTAATTGCGTTTTGGATTGTCGATGTTGTTTGCGTGAACAGATGATATTTCTACCCCCGCAAAGATAAATATAATACCTGTTAGAGTTGGTAAGCTTCCCAAATCACTTAAATCAGGAAGTAATTTATCTGCTGAGAAATTAGCCAGGTACCCTGTCGTCGTAATACCATTTTTCACAAAATAGCATACACCTAATACAACTAAGGCTAAAAAGGGGATGTAAACACCAATAATTGCACCCCAGTCTCCAGCAATTTTAACCATATCAAATTTCAAATTAAGTAACGTGATAGCCCAATAAGAGATTAAGATACAGGCAAAGATAAACAGACTGTTATCCCCTAGTTCTGGACGATCAATGACATAACCGATTAGCACACCGACTGTCGATGCCACCATCACCATGCCAAAAAACATTTGTACCCACAATAACCAAGAGGTTACAAATCCCCACTTTTCTCCCAATGCATTGCGAACCCAAACCTGTGGCCCCCCTTCCTGAGGCCATGTAGTTGACAATTCAGCGGACATTAACGCAATCGGCAAAGCAAACATACAAGCTGCAATTAACATATAAACAATTTGTGTCCAACCTGTTGATGCCAAGGTAGGGACACTCCTAACGGTGCCGAAAAAGGCCATCGTGATTCCTATTAAGCCAAATAAAGAAAGCGTCTTGCTTTTCTCCATTTTAAATTCCTCCTCTGTCTATTAGCGTTATTTTTCACGAATAACACTCTCATAAAAAAACGAATAAATATTCACGTTATTCAAAACATATTTCCTATCCTCCTGTTGATTTCCATTGCTTCAGGCCTGAAGTAAACGACGACATGAAAATCATTGAAGTCATCTGAACAACCGTAGTATAATCCCGAAAAAATGCTTTGTCAAAGCCATTAACATGACTTTCATTAGAAAATGATGAGCATTTTCATGGTTCGATTTAACTCTTTTTCGCCACGATACGTCAGCGCGTTAAAGCATCAAATTATAGAAATATTTGAATTTTTATAACAACAAATAATTATCTAATCGTTATTTAAATGTCCTTAACCAGTATTACTTCCCTATTGCTTGTGAAATCATTATCTTTGTTTCAAAATAAATTATGAAAAATTTTTTTCAATCTAATTGGTCCCTCATTTTGTCTTCCTCAAAAAAACTAAATAAATAACATATTTTGCTTATAATGACTTACATTTTTTCTCATTAAATTTTTAGTGTTTTTTTCTATTATCCCAGTTCAAAGGTGTTTTTATCGATTATTTTTATTATCATATGGCTTTTTTTGATTTTTTCTGATTTAACTTAAATCGAAGTTAAACTAAAAGGTGTTGACAAATAAATTTTCCTGTCTTATACTAGCTTTAAATTACAAACGTTGACTGAGCGAAGTAGCAAATTGTCCCTGTTTTTAGAGAGCTAGTGTTTGGTGAAAACTAGTACAAACAATTTATGTGAATTACACTCATGAGTTTCCTTGCTTAACCGCAAGCGTACCATCTTCGTTACAGATGTTAGAGTGGCATATCATGAATATGCAATTTGGGTGGTAACACGGATAATTTCGTCCCGACAATTTGACTATGGTCAAATTGTCGGGACTTTTTTATATAATTTAGAAGGAGTGTTGAAGATGAATATTATCGATGAATTAACATGGCGTGATGCGATTAACCAACAGACAGATGCAGAAGGACTTCGTGAGTATGTGGAACACAACAGCATTTCCTTATACTGCGGTGTCGATCCAACTGGCGACAGCATGCACATCGGTCACTTAATTCCCTTTATGATGATGAAACGATTCCAAGCTTTTGGGCATCATCCTCACATCTTAATAGGTGGCGCAACCGGAACCATTGGTGACCCAAGTGGTCGTACCTCTGAACGTCAATTACAAACGATGGAACAGGTCCAAGGAAACGTAGATGCCTTAACAGCGCAAATGAAGCAACTGTTCGACTTTGAAGACAATGATGACTTAACAATGGTCAATAACTACGAATGGACAAAAAATCTGACCTTATTAGATTTTTTAAGAGATTACGGAAAGAACTTTAACATCAATACGATGCTGGCAAAGGATATCGTCTCCAGCCGTTTGGACACAGGTATTTCATTTACTGAGTTCACCTACCAAATCCTACAATCAATGGACTACTTACACCTTTTCCGACACCATAATGTGCGCCTACAAATTGGTGGTGCCGATCAATGGGGAAATATTACAGCAGGCTTAGATTTAATTCGTAAAAAAGAAGGTGCTGAAGCAAAAGCTTTTGGTTTAACCATTCCTTTAATGCTAAAAGCTGATGGTACTAAATTTGGTAAAACTGCCGGTGGTGCTATCTGGTTGAACCCTGAAAAAACTTCCCCATTTGAATTTTACCAATTCTGGTTAAATCAAGATGACCGAGATGTAATTAAATACTTGAAATTCTTTACGTTCTTAAGCCAAGCTGAAATTGAAGCCCTAGCTGAAAAAGTGGCAACTGAACCTCATAAACGGGAGGCCCAAAAAACTTTAGCCAGTGAAATGACCAAATTCGTTCACGGCCAACAGGCATTAGATGAAGCATTGAAAATCACAGCTGCTCTTTTCTCAGGTGATATTGCCAGCCTGAATGCTCATGAAATCGAGGCTGGTTTTCAAAACATGCCAAATTGTACTTGGACAGAAGACACTCAACCTATTGTTGACTTCTTGGTCGACCTTGGCATCGAGCCTTCTAAGCGTCAGGCTCGCGAAGATTTAACCAATGGGGCTATCTCATTAAATGGTGAAAAAGTCTTAACTACCGACTTCCAAATCACCCGTGAGACTTCTTTTGAAGGCAAATTCATCATTATCCGCAAAGGAAAGAAAAATTATACCTTAGTTCGCATCATTTAGACAACTAAAATTCAAATTGCCACCAATTGATTCAACTTAATTGGTGGTTTTAACGTTTAATAATTCACTTGCTATTGAGATGACCTCGACATCAACAGATTGCTGGTTACGTCAGATGTCTTGTTAGGGAAGGTTACTAAGGACCATCTGATAAACTTCCCAATTTTACTCCTAACTTTCCAGAAAATAAAAAGTACTTCCCCTTAAAATCAGCATTCATTGTCAATCATAAACCAAAAAAGTGGAAGATTAGGCTCGTTTCAGGAAAGTTAGGTCTTCAATATCTGGTAAATTAAAGGCATCATTTTCATTAGATGAATACTCATTATAAACCTTCCTATCATAAAAGAGATAGAGCCTTTTTCATAACGAAATAGATTTATTGGTTTCCCTCTTTTTTAAGTTTTACAGGATTCGTTGAAACAACCTTTCATTTTTTATTTTCAATTGTCACATGCTTATTACGAAGGACTTTATCGCTATTTCAGCATAACAGATTGCTCCTTTAAAGTGTCAAGTGTAGCCTGACATCACTGTTTTTTAATTGGTTTTAATATAACTCCACAACAACTCCAAACGGCTCTAACAGATAGATGTTACGAAAAGCTATCCACCGTATTTATTATACGCAAACGTCAGTAGCTAGATCACGTCTCCCTCATCTATTTTATCCATCAACCTCACCACTGATAGCAGAATACCTTCTTGTTCTCCACATTAATTACACTTGAATTGACAGCGTCCTAATTGGGAAACGAGTCTTTTCATAATCCCTTGGTTCCTTTTTCTTGCTTATCCCCGTAGTCTTTTTTCTCAATTTTCACTACCCTTTCTCGCATGTATCTCGTCGCTTAATACTTTTACTTTACTTGATAATCACTTTCCCGAATTTTTGGGGGCCGTTCCCATGAACGGCTTCAATAATCTTTCTTGATACATAGGCCATTCTTCTGATTCACCTAGCGAACAAGAGAGGTAAAAACCGACCTTTACTAGTATACAGAAGTAATTTCACATAATAGCATCCGCCACAAAAGGAATCATTTACACCTATTTTGTCACTTCTTTCATCACCAGTATACGTAAGCTTGCATCAGAACTAAGTTTTCACAATTAGTTTTGCCTCCCAATTGTTGGTGAAAAAATACTCTTCACCATTTTTCCTTTTTTTATGTCTTCATTATTGATTAGGAAGTTTAATCATCTATTTTTTCATGTTTTCAGACGGAGTACAGACATTTCTATATAGCAAAAAACACTTAAAGACGTCAATTTATGACAGGCTTTAAATGCTTTTAATACCAACAAACTAAATAAATAAAACGAACCTAGCATCCCTCTGTTAAGCTAAAACGTTTATTTCACGACAACACCGTTATCGATACAACTCTGCCTCATTACATATAATCAAGAATACTTATTTGCATTATCTTCGTCCCCATTGATAGAGAAGCTTGATAAGCAAGCATTTGATTAGAATACTCCATATATTTTTGAATCACGTCAACGTCTTGCTTTTCCGACAACACTTCTTTTAAATTGATGTTTTCACTTTCGTTTCGCTCTTTCGCTGCTTCAAAACGATTGGTTACCGTTCCGATGCGTGATCGAACATTAACAAAATTTTCCGTATGAACATCAATTTTAGCTAACAATTTACCTGACAAGGCCTCTTTATCATCACTGTTAATGGCTGTCATGATATCTTTGAAAAACGTGCTGAGATTTTCAGGATTAGCCTCAGTGCCTTCCTCGTTCATAAATAAACGGCCATCACTAATTAAATCAACTGAAACACCTGTGGCGATTTCTCGGCTTAAATTGCCGTCTTTCACTATTACACTACCGTCAGCCGCTATTTGATCTTTGGTTCCATGGTACTTTATTTCAGTAATATTGCCATCTTTGTCTTTAAGGATTTCATAGGGTGGCGTTTTAGTATTCTTTCCACCAAAAATGTAACGACCATCAAAGTTAGTGTTTAGCGAATCAACAATCCCTTCTATTTCGGAAATGATTTCATTTTTATTCGCCATCATTTCTTCTTTCCCTTGAGTCCCCGTTGCACTTGACTCAATTAACTGGCGTATTCTATGCATGGAATCTGTGGCACTAGCTAAAGCTGAATCCTGGGTTTTCCCCCAGGCCATTGAATCACCAATCGTTGAATTATAATTCTTATTTTGGGCAATGGAATCATTGATATTGATAATCTTAGCAAACATAAGAGGATTATCTGAAGACTTACTGTATTCTGTCAATGAATTTAATTGGTTTTGATACTTTTGCAACCGATTTTGATTGATTGTCATATTACGGTTAAATTCCCGGTACGTTGTGTAATTGGAAACTCTCATCTCTACACCCCAGTTCGATTAATTAATGTATCAAGCATTTCTGAAATGACCGAAATCACTCTAGAATTAGCCTGGAAAGCTCGTTGAAAACGCATAACATCAGAAACTTCTTCATTGATGTTAACACCTGATATGGAGTCACGTCGTTGTTCCAGTTGACTTAATAAATAATCTTGTGATGCCACAGTGTTATCCGCTTGCTGCTTGGAGATACCATTTTTCGTGACAATATCGACGAAAGCGCCTAAAAAGGTTAAACCACCTTCTTCACTTTTAATGGTCATCGTCTCTTGATCGTATTTTCCTGCTAAATCAACTGGGTACTTTAACCGCACATCCTTCAGTTTAGCCATGGCTGTTGCTCGCGAACCATCACCAACTTCATGGTTGGTTAAATCCTGACCCGTATTAATCTTACTTGGATCTTTTTTGATGTCCTGATTGACCTTAATATTTAAGGCATAATTCTCATCTGGTCCTAATTCAAAGAAATTAATCCCTTTGCCGTTATCGGAATGAACCATATTAACCGATTTTACTAATCCCAAGGCAAAATTGTTAAGTTCAGACATCCGTTGCTTTAATTCGCCGACTGCTTCCTGTAAGCCTTTAGCAGAACCAGAGGTCATTTCCACCTCTTTATAAGTCGTTCCATTATCAGAAATCAGGATTTGACCTACTTCCAGAGGTTGGTCGACAACCTCCCGAGGTTTTAATGAGTCACCACCATTCGAAACTAACGCTTTACCATCAGCATCTTTCCCAACGACCACACTAATTGTTTTCAAGCTGTTGTGAGTCAGGACCTCTTCCCCGCCTATTTTGACAGAAACGCGACCATATTGATCAAAGGATGTCTCTAGCTTGGTAAAATCAGATAAACTTTCTAAAACGGCATCCCGTTGATCCAACAGATCATTGGGCGTACTGCCATCATTGGATACTTTATATATCTGACGATTAAGAGTGTCCAACTGTTGCAACTTGCCATTAAAATCTAAGGTACTTTTTTCTAGGTTAGACAACGAATTTTTAGACAAATCATCCATTTGTTTTGCCATATGATTAATCGTATCAGTTAAAATGTTTCCGTTTTCCAAGACGATTGTTTTGGCATTATCCAGTTCCGGATTGGTTCCCAACTTGGACCAAGCATCAAAATAAGTGGCCAAATTAGACGATAACCCCTTACTAAAAGGAGTCTCATTAAAAATCGTTTCCAGTTGTCCCAAAACATCGGCTTTTTGGGAATAATAATTATATGCTGAATTTTCTGTGCGAATATTGCCTATAACAAAATCATCGACTACGCGAATAATTGAGTTAATTTTGACGCCAGTTCCTACTTGACCAATGCCTGTAACGTTATAAGGTCTATCTGCCTGCATGTTGACACGCTGGCGAGAGTACCCCGGAGTATTGGCATTGGCAATGTTATGTCCTGTAGTTTCTAATGCTTTTTGTTGGGCGTTTAAGCCCTTATTGGCTGTCCCTAATGTCCCAAATAATCCTACCAAAATCTTTCACCTCTTAACGTTTTATCAGCTTCGTTCACCTTACAACTTCTATTATTAACTTGCACCTAAAAAGACTGATTAATTAGACTGACATCCTCTTGCCCACTTAAATTTCCATAGCGGGAATAGGTAGCATTAGTTTTCTTTAAGCCTTGAGTCACAGCTGAAAGAAAGGTATCGTGATAACTTAAAGCCTGCTCCGTCAGTAACAAATTATCTTCTTGTAAATCGCGGATGTTTAAAACTAACACTCTCACGTCTGAATTTTCTGTCGGTTCAAAAGCAGCCAGAAGTTCCACAAATGCTTCCTTCTCTTTGACTATTCGACTAACTTGCTGATCATCGTTTTTGATCAACGCTTTTTTTTCCTTCTTTAACAAGCTGATAAATTTTCTTAATAGTTGTTGTAATTGTCTATCTTGCTCCACTGGCTTACTTCCTTTGTTGTTTTAACGTATCAAATAACTTATTGCTTAATTCTTCAGTCGACACTTTATATGACCCTTGATTAATGGCCTGTTTAATTTCTGCCACACGTTCATTCTTCGTTTCGCCTAACTCTTTAGACCGGATGTGTTGACTTGTTGCTGAGATATCAAATTTAACTGAATCAGCTTTTTGACTAGTCACTTCCTTGACATCATGATGATGGCTGACAGATTGATGATGGTCTAGATATGGGTTATATTCATTACCTATTTTCATGATAACTCGCTCCCTCTTGGTTAATTTTGGCTTAGCACTCTCAACCAATCCTTCTTCTTATATAATAATTATCGGCTGTATTTTCTCATTTTTAAGGGCTAAGTTAGACTTTTCAAAAGAAATTGGTAGGTGCCATTCATCAAAGCTTACCATAGTGGATTAACACAAACAAAATAGCTCATCGTGTACGGAGAATGCTAGGCTCGTTATACTCATTTAATCTATTTTGATTGACCGACTCATCTCAAAAAATCAGTCAATTGGAGTAATTTAGAAAAAAATTGGGCAAAATAAAAACGATATACATCCCGTATCGTAATTCGGAAATATATAGTCGTTTAATAATCGAAATAACTCCATGTAAACTGTAGCACAACTGCCTTCATTATCAGCTATATAGTCCCTATTAAATAATCACTACACTTTGTTCGATCTCATCAATCGCTTTGCGCTCTTCGATGTCCGCTGTTCGAGCATTTTAATGCGTAAAGACAAGGGTCATCGCAGTGAAGCGTCAAGCCTTGAGGTTAAACTTTCAGCTGAGAAAAGCTGAAAGCATCACTCTTGAGGTCTGATTATGGGAATTATCCAATGGAACTCTATGTTTGATTATTTAACAAGATGTGTATAGTTGCGAAACAGTCGGATATGATTATACAAGACATGGATTGAAGCTGAAACAAGCTGTTCCATAACACTTAGTCAACTCATTAATGTAAGTTTGTTAATCGCTGTTTTTGAGATAAAATATTTGTAATTCGTACACCAAAATTTTCATTGATGACAACCACTTCACCGTGAGCAATCAGTTTACCATTGACATAAACTTCTAGTGGTTCATCTGTTAATTTATCTAGCTCCACCACTGACCCAACGCCTAATGACAATATTTCTTTAATAGATTTACGGCTATTTCCCAGTACGACACTAAAGTCCAAAGGAACATCCATAATTAAATCCAAATTATCAATAGTCGACTCGATTTTTTTATTTTCCAAGGGCTGAAATTCCGGTGTTTGAATCGCTACTTTCTTCTCAGGCTTAGATGGCGTTTCAACTGCAGTTGGCTCAGATTGGTGGCGATTTTCCAACACCTCCCCAGTATCAGCCAGCATCATATCTGAAATCTCTTGAACCATCTGTTGGGTATAAATCTGCATAATTTCACTTTCAATAACGCCTTCAACTGACAAATCAAAAGAAATTTTGCAAACAGTTGTCTCGGCATCTAGCCCTTTATAAGCCACTTGCTTCTGATCGTTCCACAAATTGACATCTGGCGGTAAAATATCAACTTTTTTACCAATCATGGTTGCCATAGAAGTAGACGCTGAGCCAATCATTTGGTTCATGGCTTCACCAACTGCACTTAATTCTAGCTCTGTAAATTCAGTATTGGTTGTCGTACCATCACCACCAATCATCAAATCAGCAATGATAATAGCGTCTTCCACATTCAAGAGCAATAGGTTACTGCCTTCTAAACTCTCTTTAAATTCCACCACGGTGGATACCTTAGGAGTCACCAGTTCATCTAAAATTTGCTGAAATTTGACATAAGTCACCCGCGGAGTAGTGATTAGTACTCGTCGATTTAATATCGACGATAAGGTTGTAGCCGCTTGCGACATTGAAATATTGCCGACTTCACCGATAATATCAGTAATCGTCTGATCAAATAACTCTTCCACAACCTCTTCTTGATCTGTATTCATTAATGCATCAATTTCTGCTTGGGTTAAACTGCCACTCATTATTCCCCATCTCCTTCCGAAAACTCTAATATCTCAACTGCTAAATGCTCATCTTGCTGGCCAGGTTTAACCATCCCAAACAAATTTTTTTCAATATACATTTCTAAGGGCTCAGATATTTTTTGATCTAAGCTAATCATATCCCCTACTTCAAGTTGCGAAAAATCAGAGAGAGTCATGGTAGTTTTTCCAAGTAATGTTTCCATTGCTAAATCAACAGTTTCGATATTTTTACGTAAATGCTGGTTGTCTACTTGATTAAACCCTTTAGCATCGTCAAACCAATTTCTAAAACTCAATTTATCAACGATACCTTCAAAAAAGACGTAAGGCACGCATAAGTTAATGAAGGTATTCTTTTTAAAAATCGTCACTGTAAATGTCACTAATACTACCGGTTCATTAGGTGACATATTTTGCAATAATTGTGGATTTGTATCTAAACTATCCAATTTACTTTCAATTTCAGTAATATCCTGCCATGCATGTTCAAAAGCATTGACAAAGGTTTTTAAAATTTCTTCCAAGATTGACATCTCTATGTCAGTAAAACTTTTCTTGCTGCCTTCTTCCCCTAAACTGACTTGAGCTTCCGTTCCACCACATAGCAACTCGACAATTAACATACACAGCTGGGGATTGATTTCGACCATTTGAATGCCACTTAAGGGAGTTGAATGAAAAAGTCCCAACAGTGTAAACTTGGGAATCGAATGAACAAATTCGTCGTAACTGATTTGCTCTATCGAGGCTAACTTCAAACTGACATTAGTTCGAATTTGGGTGCTCAATTGGTTGCCCGCATACTTTGAGAAATCCTCAAAAATCATAAAAAGAGTATTAACGTACTCCTTTGATAATTTTGTTGGTCGTCTAAAATCATAGGCTTTGGCTTGTGGCACTTCTTTTTCTTCCATTAATAGTTCGTCGTCAATTTCCCCATTGCTCATGGCATTCAACAGTGTATCAATTTCTTGTTGGGTTAAGACTTGTTTCAAATTGATCCCTCATTTTCAGAGAATATGGTCATGATGTTGATAATGTTTGCCAGCTTGTCATCAATTGGTACTAGGCCGTCAATGTTGGCATCACGGCCCTGTTCCAAGACTTGGATATCATCCTCGTCAATGGTATAAACACCGACAATTCCCTCAACTAAAATCCCAAGTTTCTCATCCTTATTCGTAATGATAATGATATTATGATGTGTGTCACTGTCCGGTTCATTTAAAAATTTTGAAAAATTGACTAAAGTGACAATCGTGCCGCGTAGATTAATCAAACCTTCTACCCAATCAGGTGATTTGGGCACGTTAAAATATTCCGTATTTTTAATGATCTCACCGACATTTTCTGTACGAATGCCATAATATTTTTCTTGTTTTGTAAAGACAATCAGTTGCATAGGCTCCTCCTAATTCAGGGGCTCGCCCCTTATTCTCTCTATAGACTGACTTTATCCAAGGCTTTAATGACCCGATCGCTGTCAAACGGTTTGACGATAAAATCAACTGCACCTGCCCGAATAGCGTCCATGACCATCGCCTGTTGCCCCATGGCACTACACATCAACACTTTTGCATTTGCATCGAAGGCTTTAATTTGCTTTAAAGCTTCCACGCCATCCATCTCTGGCATGGTGATATCCATTGTTACTAGATCAGGATTAGCACCTTTGTACTTCTCAATAGCTTCCAAACCATTGGCGGCTTCATCAACAACCTCATATCCATTTTTTTCTAAAATATCACGTAATTTCATTCTCATAAATACTGCATCATCAACTATTAATACTTTTTTTCCCATTTTTTTCTCTCCTACACACCAATAGATTTGAATAATTTCTCCAAGACGCCCTCTTTGGGAATAAAATATAAAGAAGCTTCCATTTTATCGCCTAAGTAGAAAAATTCATTTTTTATTATCATCACTTGTTCATCGTATTGATCAAATGCCATATACAGACTACTGATGACCGCACCAAACATATCAATGGTTAACAACGGCACGGAAGACACTAAATTAACATCCAACACTTTACTCGTGGCATTCAAAAAAGAATTAACGATGATATTCACCAGTTCTTTTGTTGCCGATTCTTTTAGCAAGTCTGTTTTTTCCACTGATTCCGGCATCATCATATCCGTAATCGCTTCTGTAGAATCGCTGGATAATGCGAATAAAAAGACACCACCCGCATCGCCATAGATTTGACTCATAACAGCATACACAATTTGGTCTTCTGCCATTATCTTAGCGTAAAGTTCTTGATAATCCATGATTTCAATCACCGGCACTAACATGTTAACAGGCTTTTCAATTAATTGGGAAATACTGGTAGCCGCATGGCCACCTCCAATATTTATCAACTCTTTTAAGACATCCAGTTGCATCTCAGTAAACCCCTTATCCATAGACACCACCCACTTCTTGGCAAAGAGCATTTATATCTAAAATTAGGGTAATGTCACCGTTCCCTTGAATCGTTGCACCTAAATATTTGTTAATTTCTTTTAGTTCACGACCCAGTTTTTTTATGACAATTTCTTGT
This sequence comes from uncultured Vagococcus sp., assembly GCF_963518325.1. Classification (NCBI taxonomy): domain Bacteria; kingdom Bacillati; phylum Bacillota; class Bacilli; order Lactobacillales; family Enterococcaceae; genus Vagococcus; species uncultured Vagococcus sp. Next base: position 111,687 of record NZ_CAUQJB010000004.1, read on the forward strand.
TGACCGATCAGTTCATCAACCAACAAAGCATAATACTGCTTACCCAATAAGACCATAATCAGATGAGGCCATTGATTGTCTTCTTTAGAAGGAATCGCCAAGGCTTGATTAACTCGAATAACTGGTGTTGCTTCTCCTCTATAAAGATAGATTTCCTGATGATGAACTTGCACAATTTCTTCAGGTGCTATTTCAATGACTTTTTCGATTACCCCTAAAGGCAAGGCAAAGGTTTCTGACCCTACTTTAACTACCAACGATTGAATAATCGACAAGGTTAAAGGCAAATTAATGGTAAAAGTAGTTCCTTTATCCACTTCACTAGTCAGCTCTATGGTCCCTCCAAGACTGGAAATTTTAGAATGGACCACATCCATTCCAACCCCACGCCCCGATACATTAGTCACTTCTTTAGCTGTAGAAAAACCCGGATGAAAAATTAAATTTAATAGTTCTTTTTCACTTAATCCAGCCGTACTCACCCCTTTGCGTTCGGCACTTTCAGAAATCAACTCAGGGTTTAAGCCTTTGCCATCATCAGAGACGGTCATCACCACGCGATTCCCTTGTTGATAGGCTGTCAATTTAATCATGCCTACAGATGGTTTTCCTAGTTCGCGGCGGCGATCAGCTGTTTCGATTCCGTGATCTGCCGAGTTACGAATTAAATGTATTAATGGTTCACTTAATTCAGAGACGACCGTTCGATCCAGTTCAGTGTCCTCTCCTTCAATTTGAATATCGATTTCTTTATTCAAATCTCGGGCTAAATCTCTCACAACACGAGGAAATCGATTCATCACCACACTGACTTGCTGCATTCTAATTTTTAGAACGAGATCCTGTAGTTCTGAAGTAATCCGTGCCACCTGTTCAAGAGGTTCTTTAATTTCAGTCCCGTTGGTTTGGGCACTCAAATTTTCCAAACGCGTACGGTACACAACTAATTCAGAGACCAAATTCATAAAGGAATCTAGTTTACTTAATTCAACACGAATCGATTGGTTACCATGATCATTTTTAACGACTTTTTTGGCCTCAGTTGTCTTTGTCTCTTCGACTGCTACTTCAACTACCCTTGATTCCATCCCTAATTGTTCAATCTCATCTAAACTAATACTAGTGACAATCACTGCTTCGATTTCGCTGTTACTTAAAATCATTGATTCCACTTTATCAGTGAGTTCCTGACTGATATAAAGCATCATAAAAATTTGGTCGAATTCGCCATTTTCCAGTAGTTCTGCAGTTGGTTCTGTATGTATAACTTCGCCATGGTGTTCCAATTTATCCATAATTAGGAAAACCCGCGGCCCTTTCAACGTACATTCAGCTTCCAATTTCACAGCAATGCCATAGGCAAAATAGCCACGGGCAATAGCCTCTGCAGCAATTTCACGATCTGAATCAGACAGGTGCTCAAATTGCAACCTAAAGTCTTTCTTTGAACGAACACTGACCTCTACCAATTCTCCACCCTCTGCGGCTGTTAAACGTTGGATCAGTTCAGCAATCATCTGTTCATCTATGGAGACGTCTTCTCTTAAAGCTTCCACAATTTCCGCTAATTTATCCAAACAATCAAAAATCAGGCTAATCGTGTCAGCATTAATAGCCAGTGTCCCATTTTTAAATAGCTGGAACAAATTTTCCATCCTGTGAGTCAGCTTCGCCATGGTGTCATAACCCATTGTAGCCGCCATTCCCTTTAATGTATGGGCTGAACGAAAAATGCTGTCCAACAGCTCACTACTTGGGTTGTTTTCTAAATCAAGAACGCTAGCGTTCAAATTTTCTAAATGTTCATCTGTTTCCTCAAAAAAGAGGTCGCGGTATTTACTGTTATCATCCAATTAACTCACCTCATCTCTTTTTATTGTTTTTGGTAAATAAATGTGGATATTTTTTTAAAGCCAATCGCTTCTGGATTATTAATTGTCTCCGTCGCACCAGTAAAGAATAGACCCCCAGGTACTAAAGCATCATGAAATTTACGATACAACTCATCTCTCGCATCATTTTTAAAATAAATAGTCACATTACGGCAAACAATCGCGTGAAACTCCTTTTCAAAAGGACTCTGAAGTAAATCGTGTTTCTTAAAACGAACTCTTTCTTTGATTTGAGGGGTTAAATGATGAAGCCCTTCCTCTTCTTTAAAATAGGCAAGGCGATCCGCTGCTGTGACATTTTTTAATTCACTTTCTTTATAAACCCCAGCTTTGGCTTTCCCTAAAATTGGCTCATCAATGTCCGTCGCTAAAATCCCTTCTTTGAGTTTCAACTGATGCTTATGGGCTAATATAGCAATGCTGTATGGCTCAGCTCCAACAGAGCAGGCGGCACTCCAAATTTTCAAGCGACCAAACTGCGATGCTTGCTGAACCAATTCTTTTTCAAATGTCTTAAATAAATCAGGATTACGGAAAAATTCCGTGACATTAATGGTTATATAGTCCAAGAACTCACTTTTAGTCTCTGGTTGAGTACTAATCAACTTGGTGTAATCTGCCAACGTTTCGGCCCCTGCATTGCGCATGACACTGAGTATTCGTCGCTGTAACTGCTTTTCTTTATAGGCATGCAAGTCAATTCCCAAATTAACTAGTACCCACTGATAAAATTCAGCAAAGTTTACGTCCATTGTTTCACCTTTATCATCCAATTTAGTCGTTCCCCAATTTCATTTAAGCTTGCTACTTCGTTTACGACGTTTGCCTCAATTGCCCGCCTTGGCATGCCAAAAACCACTGAGCTAGCTTGATCCTGAGCGATGGTATAACCGCCCGTTTCTTTAATATCAGCCATTCCATCGGTACCATCATTGCCCATCCCTGTCAGAATAATCCCAACTAATTCCTGACGATAGATCTGAGCTGCGGACTCAAACAAATAATCAACAGCCGGTCGAACACCGTGGATCTTCTCTTCCCTTGACAACCTAATTTGATTACCTATTAGTCTTAGGTGGAAATCTCCTGGTGCTAAATAAACCGTCCCTCCGGTAATAATCATCCCATCTGCCGCCTCCACTACTTTAACCGCTGCCTCTTGATCTAATCGTTTAGCAAACGACTGCGTAAAACCAGCTGGCATATGTTGAACAACAAAAATCGGAATTTTAAGCTCGGCTGGAATCTGCCGGATCAAATTCATTAAGGCACGAGGCCCACCAGTAGAAGCACCAATGACAATCCCTTTAATCCGATTAGGAAATTGACGAGTAGTTTTAACTTGATTTTTTTGGGATACAGGCGTCGAAACACTTTCAGCAATTGAATTTAGCTTGCGACCTAATTCATCAGCAAAATCAGTTTCAATCTTAACGAGGTTTTGCGGCTTCTCAATGAAGTCCATAGCACCAAGTTCCAAAGCTTCGATGGTAATATCTTCACCTGCATGAGAGCTCAACATAATGACAGGTATTCCAAATTCTTTTTTTATTAACTTGAGTGTATCCAAGCCATTTAGTCCGGGCATTTCAATATCCAATGTAATGACATCTGGTTTGTATTTAGGAATCACCCGTAGCGCATCATCACCACTGCGGGCGATGCCACAAACCTCAATACCATTAAGAAATTTAATTTGGTCGGCGATAATCTTCCGCATAAAAGCTGAATCATCCACTACTAAAACATTAATGGTCATGGCTATCCCCTTTCTCAATCACGTTATAAGTCAATTATCTCTCGATTGACCATTTTAACAGTTACGGCTAATGAACTTAAGTCAACAAAAAATGAGCGCCCCATATTGCCACCTGTATGACTGGCTAAAATAGGAATGTTCAACTCATTTAAAATAGCTTCCACTGCTTCCACATTGCGTTCACCAATATTGCGGTTATTTTCAAAGTTAAACATACTGGCACCACCTGCAAATTTAGCGACTAAGCGTGCTCGCGGACACTTGGCTTTAATCTTTGATACCATTAAAGGGACAGCCAGATCTGCAAATTTTTCTTTTTTTATTTCCGGACGACCTTTAAAGAGTTGACTGTCAGGCAACATGATGTGACTTAGACCGCCTATTTGCTGCCTTTCATCGTAAATGGCAATGGCAATGCAAGACCCTAATCCCAAGGTCATCAATTTATTTGGTGCTTCACTGATTTTATAGTCTGAAATTCCAACCTTAATTTCTTGCATCACTCAGCCGCCACGTCTTCTGTTAGTTCATCACATTGAGGCCCTTCGATTTCTTGGTTGAGTTTGTCCAACATGATATTGTCAGCAAATAAGGTTTCCATTTCCAATTGAATGATAATGTCGTGATTGGTTTTAATAAAACTATCAATGTAAGCTTTATCGATGGTTAAATCACTGTCCACACATTCAAATTGAACCACATCAAAATCTTCGATACCCGTAATCAATTCTACTAACAAACCGATTAATTGGGCTTGCCACTGAACCACGATGAGTTTAGCCATCTCATTAATACTAGTCGGCTCATCGTATAAGCGCCATCCTAAATCAATGATTGGCAACACTTGTCCGTTGTATTGAATCATACCTAAAACAAATTTTGCCGTTTCAGGTACTGGGATCGGTGGCTCCCATTGAATAATCTTTTCTATTTTCTCAATTGGCAGACTAAAACGTTGCTTATGGCTTGCAAAAACAATTTGTTTTTCCATCTATTTCCTCCATCTATCTACATCCGTTAACATAATCAGGTCGATATCCCCTAATTTCAAGGCCTATCTACCTGATTACAACAGCACTCATCGTTACTTCGTTTTAAAAGCATTTGCTTGGAAACGTAACAATTCAGCGATTTTTTCCAGTTCGCTGATATTCGTGGAAAATTCTTCCATCGTTGCCAAAATCTCTTCTGCATTAGCAGAAACTTCTTCGGTACCCGCAGAATTTTCTTGAGTAGAAGCAGAAATATTTTCAACAGAGAACAAGACGCCATCTTTTTGTTTTTTCACTTCTTGACTTAACATGTCGACTGCTTGAATTTCTTGAATCAATTGTTCAAACTTATCTGATACTTTATTGGCTGAATCAATGGCATCGTTAATCGCTCGAGTTTGTTTCTCGCCACCTTCATAAGAATCCGTCACTTGGCCAACCATGCCACTTGACTTGTGTTGAATTTCTTCGATAATACCTTCAATATCTTTAGTTGAAGCCGAACTTTGTTCCGCTAATTTGCGAACTTCTTCAGCTACTACAGCAAATCCTTTACCCGCTTCACCTGCACGAGCCGCTTCAATAGAAGCATTCAAAGCCAATAAATTCGTTTGTGACGAAATATTAGTAATCACTTGAATAATTTTATTAATATTTTGAATATCAGCATTCATACTACTCATATTCGTCACTAATGTCCCTAATTTCTCTCGCTCAATTTCCCAACTTTCATGAACATGGAACATTAACTCAGAATTACGCATGTTAATCTCAGTGGCTTTTTTAGCATCGCTATTCATATCAACTGCACTTTGATGAATCACTTCAATCACTTCTCCTAATTGATTCATCTCTGTCACCGTCCGTTCGGCGTCCACCGCTTGAGAACTAGTAGCTTGTGCGATACCTGTAATGGTTTCAGACACTTCTTCCGTTGCTGAGCTTGTTTGTTTCGAAATATCAGCTAAAGATACGGACATTTCAGCAATGTTAGTACTCTCTTCCTGAATACCTTGTACTAAACCAGCAAAGCCTGTCAACATATCATTGTAAGCATTGGCAATCTGATCAACTTCAGTTCCATCTTCCTTGATGTCACCTGTACCAACTATTTTTTGAATCCACGGATGTCTGTCAGTTTTTGTCTGATCACCATCTATCGCACGAATATTGGTGATTTTTGCTGTTAAATCCCCTTCACTTGCCCGTTTAAAGGAGTTGACCAATACTCTTGCAGCTTGAATGATAACCCGCGATAACATAAGGGCAATCAGTGAACCAATAATGCCCCAGCCTACAACCACGACTGCCGCTGCTTTTATAAATGAATTACGCTCGTTGTTTAACTCTTGCTTCTGAACACCTGCAAATGTCACTAAGTCAGTTTTTGTTTTAGAGTAATATGATTGGCCGGTGTTAGTTTTAACATGGCCTTCTTCACCTGTCATTTTTTTAAAATAGGCTGACTTAGCTAAAGAAGTGCCAATTTCTTTCTCAATTCCTGAGCCAAGAACTAAGCCATCCTTAGTTGCCAAAACCATCCGGCCAGTATTTCCTACTTTAGTTTTTTCAATGATTCGACCAATCTCAGCAAAGTTGACATCGACGCCAATGACCCCAACTTGTTTGCCATTTTTATCAACAGTCGTCGATAAAGTCATGACAATTCGTCCTGTGTTGCGATCAGCGATTGGCTCACTCCAAGCCATTTTCCCCGGTGTAGCCAAAGCCGCTTTATACCAAGGTCTAGTTAAAAACTTGCTCTCAGTATCATCCATACGCACACTTGAAATCAATGTACTACCTTGTGGTACATAATAAATGTCTTCAATGTTGACATCCGCATCCTTCACCAAAGCTAAAACCCGTCGTAAGTTCTCTTGTTCAGTAAAGTTTGTCACCGGATTTAATACCTCGGGTTGAACCATAACAGTTGCCATGATATTCTCAACACCTAACTGAATGCCATCTAAGCGATCCGCTATCCGTTCGGTGCTATTTTTTTCCTCAATACTTATGCGACTGCCTATCATTGTCGTCATAATACGCAAATTAAGTAATAGAACAATAATCACTGGAATTAAACCAATTGCGATTAAAAATGTCACAATCAGTGGTCCCAGAGATTTAGTTCTTTTTTTTCTCTTCTTCTCCATCCAAAAAACTCCTTTAAACTAAATTATTCTTTCTCTGAGTTTATCGGCTATTTTTAGACAAAAGTTAAAGTGTTAATTTTATATTTTTTTTCGCAACCTTGAACCAGCCATTTGTCGACAAAGTAAAGTCTTTAAATGATGAAAACATCTCGTTCGTCAGAAGGTAACCCATAATTGCCTGCGGCTTGATCGCGAACGATTTCCCCATTTTTTATTTCCAGCACTCGGTAACGTATCGTATTAACAATCGTACTGTTATGAGTGGCCATCATAATGGTAGTTCCCAACTGATTTAATTGATAAAATATCCGCATGATCTCGATAGAGGACTTCGCATCCAAGCTACCTGTCGGTTCGTCTGCAATAACAATTTTCGGTCGATTAGCAATCGCACGCGCAATCACAACCTTTTGCTGCTGACCTTGTGATAGGTCGGCAGGCAAGGTATCCTTGTAAGCCAACATCCCTACAAGCTCCAAAGCGTCCAAAGCTTTTTGTTTGATACTTCTACGATTTGCCTCAACTGCTTGCAAACTGTAGAGAATATTTTTGTAGACACTTAAGTTATCTAGCAACAGCACTTCTTGGGGAACGATGCCCAACTGGCGTCTTAACAAGGGAATCCGCTGTTCCTGAAGATTGAACAAATTAGCATTACCGATTTGCACAGCCCCTTTAGTCAAGCGTTCTTCACAAGTTAATATTTTAATTAACGTAGTCTTCCCTGCGCCACTTGGACCAACAAGATAAATAAATTCTCCTTGACTAATACTGCATGAAATTCCCTTTAAAGCCCATGTACCATTACTGTATTTTTTAAACACATTCGTTAACGTAATCATCTCTCCACAACTTTCTAACTGACTCCATCATGTAAAATAATTCGAACAGATAGACCCACTGGATTATTTAACAGGAGCTATCTAATTAATAGAAAAATTGATTGCCTCAATAATTGGCTGGATACTTGCATAATATTTACGGTCCACTATATGCAACAAGCGACACTTCCTCTTATTGTTTAAATTCATTAATCCGCTGCATCATTTCATCTGTCGATTGTAGTACCTTAGCATTCATTGAATAAGCCCGCTGAGTCACAATCATGTCAGTCATTGACTCTGCTAAATCCACATTGGAACTTTCCAAATAGCCTTGTTTTATTGTACCAACCCCCTCAGGATTGGTCTGGGAATTTTGCAGAACCCCACCATTAATTCCAAACTTATTTTGACCCAAAACTTTTAATTGGCTAGGATTATCTACATTAAATAAAAGAACTTTGCCTACTTCTTGAGCGCCCACAAAGATTGTCCCATTTTCGCGAATCGACGGTGATCCCGCTGGCCATTGTCCTTGAGGAACTGTATATGCCACTTCCAATCGATCGCCGCCACTATTGCGCAAGATTCCATTCTGATCGGGACGAAACCCACCATCGCGCGTTAAAACTAATTGATTATCCGCTCCCCTGACACCAAAAAAACCTTGACCCGCAATGGCTAAATCATAAGGACCTCTCCCAGACACAAGTCCTCCTTGAGAGACGTTGAGACTACTCTGACTAACCTTGACACCACGATTAATACCGACGTTCGTCGCGTTAGGACTTAAGTCCACCGATCCTGTCACATCATTTAACAGTAATTCCTGAAAGACCGATTCTGTCTTTTTATAACCTGATGTATTGACATTAGCTACATTGTTAGAGACTGTATCCAAATTGTGTTGTAATCCTTTTAATCCGGTTAAACTAATTGATAATGACTGATTCATCTTTTCCTCCTAGACCTTTCCAAGTTCGTTTGCCGCACGACGCAGAGTCTCATCAGATGCATGCAAGGCTTTTTGATTGGTCTCAAATTGACGAGCGGTCTCGATTAGCCGCGTCATCTCTTCAACCATGTCGACATTTGAGCTTTCCAGATAGCTAGCTTGAACCACGGTTTGATTATCCACTTGACCATTAACACCTGTAAAAACTGTTTGACCTTGACTTGTTAAATCCTTTGGATCATTGAAACGAGTTAATTGAAAGGCCGGTTGATTCTTTAGCTGGTCAGCTGTAATGCCTTGGCCATTCTGTCCTAATACCAAATAACCTTCCTGCGTTATCAATTGATTGGCTTCGTTTAATGTAAAATTACCATTGCGAGTATAGGCTGTTTGGCCATTGGCAAGGCGAACATTAAAATAACCATCACCCATTAAGCCAAAATCAGTTTCCCGACTAGTTGCTTTCATTCCACCTTGATCCATGTTTTTACTAACACCATCTAATTGATTACCAAAAACAAAATCACCAATCTCATTGCGCTGGTCTAAATTAGGGCCATTTAAATGGTTAAACATTTGGACAGCTGGCGTGGTCGTTTGATTCAACTGTTGAGCCTTATAACCATAAGTATTTATATTAGCCACATTGGCACTAATATTTTCCTGCTTTTTTTGGAGAATATTCAAATTGCGCTGAATGGTATCCATACTTCTAATCATGCTAATTCACCTTCAATCAATTCTTTTAGTTTAAGTAAAATTTTACCGTGAAGCTGAGACACTCGAGGGATGGAAATTTCCAATATTTCAGCTATTTCTTTCAATGTTAGTTCTTCCACATAATACAAATTCAAAATAATTTGCTCTCGCTCAGCTAATTGCTTAACTGCTTCACTGAGGGCTCCTTTCCGTTCTTCATCAAGCAGTAATTCGTCAAAAGGGATCATTTGATCATCTTCAATCACATCTTTTAATTCAAGAACTTCGCCTTGATTATTAAAGATGGTATCTTCTAAAGAGATATTAGCTAAATAGTGAACTGTTTCATGAATTTTTGACAATTGCTTACTATTTATCCCTAATTCATCACAAATTTCCTGATCAGTAGCAGCTGCCATCTTTCTTTTTTCAACGACTTCTTTTCCTCGGTAAAACTCATCCAAATTAGTCATCCGGGTCCGAGACACTCGTGAAGTTTTGCGAACTTCATCAATAATAGCACCCCGAATACGAATATAAGCATAACTTTCAAAAGGGACTTTCTTGGTCACATCAAACTTCTTTAAAGCATCCATCAGCCCAATGACCCCAATATTAAATAAGTCATCTTTATCGTACTCACGGTTTTTAATATCAATTCGGCTAACTACCCGTTCTACAAAAGGTAAATATTTTACGATCTCCTGTTCATAATCTATTTCATACACGACTCTAGCCCCTCCATCTTCTATTCATTACCTTTGTTCGCCTCTATTCTGCTAAAGAGACCATTCCCACAGTTTCAATTGCCACTTCATTAGGAATCTCATTGAGGGACAAAACACCCAAGTCCGGAAAATTGTAAGAAATTAACTTTCTAAATATTAGGCGCATATTGGGTGATGCTAAAATAACATGAGTCACATTCTCTCCAACTAACTGATGATGAGCGTGACTTAAACTATCAAATATTTGTGTGATAACCTCTGGTTTTAATATTGGAATGGAACCAGTAGTTGTTTTTTGAATACTTTTTGACACCAATTCTTCCACTTCGGGATGCAACGTAATGACTCGCAGCGTATTATCATCTGCTAAATATTGTTTGACGATGGTCCGTTTCAACGATTGGCGAACATGTTCCGTTAGGACTTCGGAATCTTTTGTTGTTGTTCCAAAATCGGCTAATGTTTCCAAAATCGTGACTAAATCATTAATGGGAATTTGTTCCTTCAGTAAATTTTGCAGGACTTTTTGAACCTCTCCTAACCGCATAATTTCCGGAATCAATTCATCAATCACCACATTATATTTATCCTTAATACCTTCCAGTAAATGTTTGACCTCCTGGCGACCTAAAAGCTCGGCTGTATTGCTGTAGATTACTTCTTTTAGGTGAGTGGCAATCACTGTCACAGGCTCAACTAATGTGGCCCCCTGCAAATCTGCTAACTCCCGATCCTGTTCATCAATCCACATAGCATCTAATCCAAAAGCCGGCTCTTTCGTGGCAATCCCCTTAAAGGACAGCTGCTCATTCTCAGGATTAATAATCATGTATTTTTGAGGGTAGATATCCCCTCTTCCCACTTCATTCCCCTTAATTTTAATACAATAATCATTGGGATTGAGTTGCAAATTATCACGAATCCGGATTGGCGTTAAAAGTACCCCTAATTCATGAGCACATTGCTTCCGAATATTGATAATTTGTTTCATTAAGCTGTTATCTAAACTGTCGTCGGTCATCGATATCAAGGCATAACCGATTTCAATCGAAATGGGCTCAACTTGAAATGACGATACACTGTCATCTTCTTCCAGTTCTTTCTCTTTTTGTAACAAGGTTAACGCCTGACGTTGTTCCATTAACCGCTGCTCTTCATTTTTCTCTTGAGCCTTCATGCGGTAACCAATCGTGGCAAAAACAGCTGCCACAATAAAAAAAGGTAATTTTGGGAAACCTGGAACCATAGAAATAATGACTAAGACTATGGCCACAATATAGGAAATCATTGGACTGCGGAACAAATCAGCTTTAATAGCATCTCCAAAGGTATTGTTATCATCTGAACGGGTGACAATAATCCCCGATGACACCGAGATTAACAAGGACGGAATTTGGCTGACCAAGCCATCCCCAATCGATAGCTTACCAAATTTATCCAAAGCTTCAACGACACCCATCCCCTGCCCCATTGAAAATATTAAAATACCGCCTATTAAGTTAATCAAGGTGATGATAATGCCCGCAATGGCATCACCTTTAACGAATTTACTCGCACCATCCATGGCTCCAAAAAAACTAGCTTCTCGTTGAAGATCTTTCCGCCTTTTTTTGGCATCTTCTTCACTAATAATACCTGCATTTAAATCGGCATCAATGGCCATCTGCTTCCCTGGCATCGCATCTAATGTAAAGCGAGCTGAGACTTCTGAAACGCGACTGGCTCCATTGGTTACCACGACAATTTGAACAATTGTAATAATCACAAAAATAACAGCACCTACGATGTAATTATTCCCCGCTACAACATTGGCAAAAGCGTCAATCACATGTCCCGCTGATCCTTTTGTTAAGACCAAACGAGTAGAGGAAATGTTCAATCCTAACCGAAACATCGTCGTAATCAACAATAAGGTGGGAAAGGTAGAAAATTCCAAAACATTTTTTGTAAACAACGTAATAAGTAGAACATTGATTCCAATAGTGATATTAATAATTAACAAAAAATCTAAAATACTACTAGGTAAAGGGATGATGATTAACCCTATCACCGCAACGACGATAAATGAGATGATAACATCTGAATAATTAATCGTACTTGCTTTGTTTTTTGAAAAAATACTTCCCATGTTACCCCTCTTTATGTCAACTGTAAGGTTTCGACAAACTAATGTTCCAATATGAAACTACCAGCCAAATATCGTAAAATCCGTGCTTGACTGACGATTAAGTTAATCATAATTGAAACCATACTTTTGATTATTTTTACAAACTTTCTCTCGTTAACAATCCCTGGTAAATGACCGATTAAATAACTATAAAGTTCCTGTTAAAAAATCACGATCAACCGTTAAACTTTCAGCTTATGTTCAGCTGAAAGTACCACTTTTTGCTCATGATTATGTTGATAATCTAGCGAAACTATATGCTCAAATGATAATACGGGATGTATTTATATCGATTCTATTAGGCACAGTTAAACAAGCTATTTTCTCATTTAGTTAGATATAAAAGCCTTATATTTTACCTTTATTAGCCTCATTTATCTGATAGACCAAAGCTAGAACTTCGGCCATCGTTTCGTACATCTCAATGGGAATCGGTTCTCCTACATTAGTAGATTTATATATTGCTCGTGCCACCGGTTTATTTTCAATTAGCGGAATTCGCTGACTCTTGGCTTCTTCCCGAATCTTTTGAGCTAAAAAGTCGGCGCCTTTCGCAATGACTATTGGCGCACCATCACGGCTTTTATCATATCGAATAGCAATTGCTAAATGAGTTGGATTGGTTAACACGACCGTGGCATCCTTGACGTTATTCATCATGCCACCGACCATTTGCTGGTACATCCCTCTGCGCTGTGATTTCACATGAGGATCACCTTCCTGTTCTTTGTACTCGTCTTTAATATCCTGCTTGGACATCCGCAAGTTTTTGCGAAACATGAAACGTTGATAAATGTAGTCAATAATACCTAGAACGCATAAAACAAACGCTATTTTTAAACTCAATTTGCGAATAAATTCTAAGACAAAGGGCAATAATCGTTCAACACCATAATTACCAATATTCAAAAAATCGGCCACAACCGTTTTAATCTCATTCAAGGTCAAATAAAAGATCAGCACTAATTTACAGAGATTTTTAACAAGACCAAACATGGCCTTGGAGCTAAAAATATTTTTAAAACCGCTAATAGGATTAAGTCGCTTAAAATCTGGTCTTAATGGTTTGCCTGTTAGCAAAAAGCCAACTTGACCAAGACTGACAATCCAAGCACTTAGGAACCCCAAAGTCAAAAACGGCCCTATCATCACCATAAATGCCAAAACACTTTGAAAACCAATTGCGCCTAAATTATTTTCTAGGTTAGCCACGTCGTAACCTTTGGAAAAATGGCTCTCTAAGAGCCTAAAACACTGCTTGGTGACAAACTCCCACAAAGGGAGAATCAAGGTCGCAAAAACCGCAAAGGTTACCGCTGATGTCAGCTCAGGACTTTTGGTCAATTCCCCTTTTTGCCTAGCATCACGCAGACGCTTAGGAGTCGGTTTTTCTGTCTTTCCATCTTTATCCGCCACTCACCTCACCTCACTTTATAAGAGATTCAACAAATCCGTGCAAATACTCACCGATTTTCGGCATAACATGAGTAATTGATTGGACTGCATTTGGCAATAACAACATCATAAAAAAGAAACTAACTAAAATTTTCAATGGCATACCTAACATCAAAACATTAATTTGGGGCACACTACGGGAAATAATTCCCAATACGATATCAGCAATTAAAGCCACAATGATCATAGGTGCTCCTAGAACCAGTCCTATTCGAAAAACCTCCGAAAATAAATGAACAACACCCTCGACACTGATTCCAGACATCGAAGCTGTCCCAATGGGGACTAACTGAAAAGAATCAAGCAACCCTTGAATCACCACATGGTGCATATCGGTGAAAAAGAAAATACTTAATGCTAACCAATAATAAAGACGGCCATAGTTAGACGCATGAACCCCTGTAGCTGGATCGAAAATCGATCCCATAGAAAACCCAACTTGGAAATCTATTAACTGACCGGCAATTTCAATTCCCGTAAAAATCAACTGCGTCACAAACCCCATTGCCAATCCAACCAAAACCTCACGAATCACATAAAAAAACAGCACATACAGGTTTGCAACAACTACCTGCTGCTCACTCATACCACTCACAGACATCGTAAAGGCAATCGCCAACATGACCTTAGCCACAGTAGGCATACTTTTAAACGAAAAACCCGGTGAGACAACTATAAATGCCGTAATCCGACTAAAAATCAATAATAAGTCAATCAATTTCTCTGACACTCTAACACCTTCTTGAAAAGCGATCTCATTACGTCAACATCACCAATGACTGACTCATTTCTGAGAAAGATGGGTGTTTCACTCAAATGAGCTGTTCTAAGGATGTAACATGGAACATAAAACCAATTAAATAATTATAAGGTGGAGATTAATTTAAAAATCGACTTTGTAAACTCTACCAGCGTATTTAACATAAAATTCCCCACAAAAATCAAGGTTAAAAACACCGCAATTAATTTAGGAACAAAACTCAACGTTTGTTCCTGAATTTGAGTGGTCGCCTGTAAAATACTAACTAACAAACCAACAACCATCGCAACTCCTAATACTGGTCCGGCGATCATAATAATTTTTAAAAAGGCTTCGCCAATTACATCTAACACTACTTGTACCGTCATCTTTTTCCCCTCTTGTAACACTTGATTTGACCGGTATGGAACTGATACCATCTAGGCTAGTGAAACCCTCTAACTAGTGATTCTACCACGAGATACCAACCATCAACCAAAACAAACAACAGTAATTTAAATGGCAGTGAAATCATCACTGGCGACAGCATGAACATTCCCATGGACATGAGAATACTTGAAACAGCCATATCAATAATCAAAAAAGGAATAAAAATTAAAAAACCTATACTAAACGCTGTTCGTAGTTCACTAATTAGAAAGGCTGGAATCACCACAGTTAACGGCAACGCCTGTGCATCTTTAACTTGATCTTTACCTGAATTTTTCAAAAATAGTTCCAAATCTTTTTCCCTAGTCTCCTTTAACATAAAAGTTTTCATCGGTTTCTCCGCAAGACCAATAGCTTGAGATTGACTGATTTCATCCTTCATTAAAGGTTGGATGGCCACATTATTAATCTCTGTGTATACAGGTTGCATAATAAAGAAAGTCAAAAACAAGGCGATGCCAATCAATACCTGATTAGGTGGTGTTTGCTGAGTTCCAAGTGAACTTCGGACAAATGACAAGACCATAATAATTCGGGTAAAAGACGTCGTTAAGATTAGCAAAGTCGGAATCAGAGTTAAGACTGTCATTAAGACAAACATCTTAATCGTATCTGGGCTACCGTTATTACCAGCTAACTTAGTGACTGTCTGCGTAATTTCATCTACATCTACCGCCAGAACCTGCTGACTCCAACCAAAGGACCCCACCAGCAAAAAAAGTACTCTTAAGATTAGCTTCGCCATTTTTTCCTCTTTCCTGGTCCTTTCACTAAAGCCAACAGCCGATGGCCAATTTGTTGATATTGGCTAACTTTTTCAGATTGACGTGCCACTTCCTCTGCCTGTCTTACCTGAATGTCTCGGGCCTCTACTTCACTCAACTCTCTAATAATCTCATTTTTATCTTGTGTAAAACTCATCAAGTAGTAACTGCCGCAGATACAGACAATACTAAGAGACGAGTCTTTATTTATCGGCATTTTTTCAATAATCTTAATTATTCTCCCATTTTTTGTTACATAACGATTTAAATACTTCAAGACGTAATTCGCTAGTAAAATAATGGCAAAGAGAAAGAAAATACTTTTTAATAAATAAATAAAACCACTCATTTCGTCGTCACCCCTTGACTGTCAGGCCCTAACTCGCATAATTGAGTAAGCCTTTACTGGACAGAGCGGAAGCGAATTCGTTGCTTTGCTCCATCTTACTGTATGACCAGATTCGTAATAAAGACTTCACGAACTAATGCAGAGCCATAATCTTTATTAACCTGCTCTTTAATTTCCTGTTTCAAATTGTCAACCCCATTTTTTTCATGTAAAATACTTTCTGCTTCTTTTTGACGCAAGGTATTGATAATGCTGTCGCGAATTAAATCTTTACTAGTTGCAATGACTTCGGCATTTTTTTCACTGGATACCATCAGTGATAACTGGACCTTAATATAAGGCATCTCATTATTTTTACTTTTGGCTAAGTTGACTAAAAATTCATCTAAAGGAACTGATACTTCATGCTCACTAAACTTTTGATCCACTTCTTCTGGCACTTCTTTTCCCTGGACTTTGCTCGAGAAGTAGTTACCGATAAAGGTTCCCGCGGCACCACCGCCAACAGCAATAATCAGGATCACTATTACCAGTAAAATCGTTTTATTGGCTTTTTTAGTTTTTCCCTGCTCATCGACTTTTTCATCCATTTACCTACACCTCACCTTTCAGTTACTCTTGTCTTCTCCCTGATTCTCTTTAGCGATTAACTCTTTCGGCTCTTTCGTGTGCACAGCTTGTTGGAATTGTAAGACTAAATCTGCCACTAACTCTGGACTTTCACGCACCATTAACGTTTTGCCATCGACTAAGGTAATCACCGTATCAGGAGATGCTTCCATTCGGTAAATCAGAGCGCTATTTAAGAAAAAAAACTGCTGGTTCATTGTTGTTAATTGAATCATCTCAACCGCTCCCTTTTTCAACTTTTTTACTTAATTATCGTTTTAAGTTAATTAATTCTTGTAACATTTCATCTGACGTAGAAATACTTCTTGAGTTTGCTTGGTAAGCACGACTGGCGATAATCATCTCAGTAAATTCATTTGCCAAATCTACATTAGAACCTTCCAAAGACCCTTGCACTAATTTACCTGATCCTTCTGTACCAGCAGTAACAATCATTGGTTCACCTGAATTAGCTGTTTGGGTATAATTATTGCCACCCATTTTTTCCAAACCATCTGCATTGGAAAAAGTTGCTACTGAAATCTGGCCAATAACATAAGAATTATCATCGCTGTATTTCCCAGTCACAAGTCCAGTCGAATCTATGCTGTAATTAACTAAATCAAGTTCTTTACCGTTAACAGTCATTTTATTCTTGATTTCAATGGGACCAATTTGATCGGTACCAGTTAAATCAGTTTTTGGATCAAAGTCTTTGTTATTCTCTAAGGGGTTCCCACCCACTGTTCCACGGCCCATAACTTTATAACCATCGGCATTGGTTAACGTTCCGTTATTATCTAGAACAAAACCGCCATCACGAGTGTAATACTTCGTCTGGTCATCACCACCTTTTTGTAAAATAAAGAAGCCACTGCCATCTAAAGCAAAATCCAAGGCACGTCCCGTTGGTTGCGGTGTACCATTTTCCATCATCGTATCAATTGAACCAACTTTAACCCCAAGACCAACTTGACGAGCATTAACCCCACCCATACCATTAGCCGTTGGTCCTTGAGCGTTCGCCGTTGTTTGACTCATTAAATCCTGAAACCGAACCCTCCCAGCCTTAAACCCAACCGTATTAACGTTGGCAATATTATTTGATACAACATCCATCTTTGTTTGCAGGCTTTTCATCCCACTAACTCCTGAATAAAGTGACTTAAGCATTTTTTTCCTCCCATTTTGCCTTTTCTAGTGATGGCTTGTTCTGCTTCCGTCATTCCACAGAAACACAGCCTCTTGTCAGTCCAGCTGTTAATCGCTCCCACCATTTAAAAGGTACTATCTTTTTAATTTTTGTCTCTAAATAAATTTAACACTGTCAATATTGGTTATTTCTTTTAGTTCCACATGATCAATCGCTGTCACTATGGTTCGCTGAGGCAAGCTAGTAATAAACCCTGTTTCCTTATACATAATCAAACAATCACGACTGCCTTTTGATATCATTTCAGTGACGGCTTGAGACAACGCCTTTTTATCGTTTTCATCTAAGTGAATATCTCGCTCAAGCATACGTTTTTGTGCATGCTGAGAGATTTTAACACCATCATTACCCAACTTTCCTTGTAACAATTGATCAAAATCACCCATTGCTTTTGATTGGATTGAAGGAAGGTTATGTTGTCCAACTGGATAAATCTGATATCCCATGAACTATGCTCCTAATTCTAAAATATTGCTCATCAAGTAATCTTTGCCATTAACTTCAATTGTGGCAAAACCTGTTGCAAATTTCACTTTGTCAATTTTCCCAGAAACCGTCTTGTCTCCATCCATGACTTTCACTTCCTTGCCAATCATACTGATGGCTTGTTGTTGCTGAGTCATCATCATCGTGTACTCCACATTGGAACTTAGTGTTTGAATTTGCTCCAATGTGGTAAATTGTACCAATTGAGAAATATAATCAGTGCCACCGTTACTGCCGCCACTTTCGCCTCCCAATGAAGGGTTGCTCATTGACGCCGCCAGAATTTTAAGAAAATCATTCATGTTAATCCCGCTGGAATTTTGACTTTTCGCACTTTGAGCTGATGTACTACTTCTCCCCATGGGCATTTGCGAACTTACTTCTGTCATCTGCTGTCTCCTGTCTGATTTAAACTTAAACTAAAATATCAACTCGATCTGCTACTTCCGCCACTACTTCGACTTGCTTTTGAGCCTGGTAATGACCACTTTGTCGGAGTGACTTACTCCGTTGCTGATGAGCATGTTGTTGGTGGTCAAACTGGCCATTAAAATCAAATGATCCTTGGTTTGTCGTTTGCAAAGAAACGTCAACCTTACTGACTGAAATCTGTTGCTTGACTAAGTTTTGCTCCAATAAGGGCAAACTTTTTTCAACTAATTCTTTAATTGCCTCGTTCCCCACTATAAATTTAGCTGAGATTTTACCTTCTTCAAACTTAACTAAAATTTCTAACTGCCCCAAGCTTTCAGGTTGTAACGTCAGTTTCATAACCTCTTGACCTGTTTTACCGGCTTGACTTAGCAACTCCGTAATAGGTACCAAATTATGCTGCTGAAAGGTTTTTGTATCTGAATTAGCAACTGTTGCGCCTGATACCTGAGGTTGTCCCCGCTCTTTAACAATTGGTACTTGTTGCTGTATGATTACCCCAGGCCCAGACCCAACTTTTACGATTGGGTTATCTGCCACATCGCCAGGCTTTTCATTTTCTAGGCTAATTTCTTTGTGCTCTGCCTCCCTCTCTGGCAACAAGCCACTCTCATTTTCTGGACTTTTTACCAAAGGGTTAGCAGGCACAGCAGACTGAGAGACATCCCCTTGTTCAAGCTCATTGTTGACCTTATTTATAAGAACATCTTTCTTTACTGGAGCATCGTCCTCTTCCATCAACACAATCACAGGTTTTAAGCTCTCAGCCATTTCAGCATTTTTGGTTGGTACGATCTCCCTGCTTTCCTCAGTGGTGAGATTGGTAACGGGTTCTTTTGGCCCCATCTCCTTTACCAATTGCGTTGTCTCAACAAACCCAACTTGACTATGGTTTATTATCTTATCCTCTGGTACCCTTTCGTTTATTAGTAACTGACTATCTTGCACCTTGCCAGCTGTGGTGACGTGTTTAGTATCCAAGCCAAGCGATACTGCTAACTCACTAGCGGGCAGTGCTCCTTTTGCTCCAGTTGCTGAGGTCATTTCAGTGACTGAAGGATCACTATCGATCTCATGTGAAATGGCTTCTGTATGTAGTAATAAAGCAAGATCAATCCTTAATGCCATGTCCTCGTTTGTTTCACTCTCCACTTTCTCTGAATTAGGCAATTGAGAGACTTCCGTTTCAGATTTCACTGACTCACTTTCAGTTGGTTCTTCCATAACTAGAGTGACTTCCTGGTCAGTAACCATTGAGAGAGACGTTTCTGTCTGCCCCTTCATAGCTGACTTTAGAGATTCAGCAAATTGGTGTTGATCGATCTGGACATTTCCAGTTTCTACAGGTTCTATAACTGGATCAATTCCTTGAATTTCCATTTTTCACCACCTTTCAATGAGTTAGATTAGCTAACGGATGATCGAAAACGCAAGGTTCCCATTTCATCAAGATCTTTTTGTTCCCGGTGTTTTTCTTCATTGAGATAAGCTTCATATTGACGCTCTTTAAGTTTCTCCATGATTTTTCGATCTTTTTGAGCGCCTATAAAGACTTGCAGTTCCGCCTCAGTCTCATGATTGACTTTTTCAAGTGTCTTTTCCTGTAAGACAATTTGCTCATCCAAATAATTCTTATACAAATGCTGTTGTCTCAAGGTATTAACATTCGTAAAGTTTGTTGTTGACACTTTCAAATCTCGACTAGCTGTGACAATGTCTGCTAAGATTGATTCCTGCTCTATTTGTTCCATCCGTTTTTGTAAAAAGTTTTTCTTGGCAAATTCTTCTTGAGATTCTCGCCAATTTAATACTTTTGCCATGCTAAATTGATACTTCCCCACTAGTTCTCCTCATTTCCTGACCGTTACCAGTTATTTTCAAAAAGTTGTTCCAAGCAAGTGACTGTTTCACAAAAGGTCGTTGGTTCATCAACCTTTTGTCGTAAAAACCCTTTAATCCCCTGATGTAAGTCTAAAGAACGATCAATATTTGGATTACTACCTAATTTATAGGCACCGATGTCAATCAAATCCTTTGCTTCTGAGTATATGGCCATATTTTCTTTCAATTCGCCAGCGTGATGATGGTGACCATCGTCTACAATTCCTTTCATTAAGCGGCTCAGACTCTGCTGAATATCTATGGCTGGATAATGATTTTCAGAGGCCATTTTCCGGGATAAAATGATGTGGCCATCAAGAATCCCGCGAACAGCATCTGCAATTGGTTCATTCATGTCATCTCCTTCAACTAGTACCGTGTAAAAAGCTGTAATAGACCCTTTTTGAGACATCCCGCTCCGCTCCAGTAATTTAGGCAGCATCGTAAATACCGATGGCGTATATCCTTTGGTTGTCGGCGGTTCACCTGTAGCTAAGCCTATTTCACGTTGAGCCATGGCAAAGCGTGTCACAGAGTCCATCATCAAGATAACTTTTTTTCCCTGATCCCGAAAATACTCAGCAATAGCCGTTGCCACAAAGGCCCCTTTCAATCGAACTAAGGGAGGTTGATCAGAGGTGGCACAAACGATCACTGATTTTTTATAACCTTCTACTCCTAAGTCATTTTCAATGAATTCGGTAACTTCGCGACCACGTTCACCAATCAAGCCAATTACAATGACGTCTGCCTCACAGTAACGAGCCAACATGCCTAATAGTGTACTTTTCCCCACACCACTACCCGCAAAGATTCCCATTCGTTGACCTTCCCCAACTGTTAGAACACCATCAATCGCCCTGACACCAGTGCTCATCACCGTTTCGATTTTCCGACGAGTAAAAGGATCCGGTGAGGTTCGGTTGACATCGTAAAACTCCCCCTCAACAGGTTCATCAGAGGTCAGAACTCGGCCTAATCCATCCAACGTTTGACCCAGTAATTTTTCACTGATTTCAATTTTTAAGGATCGGCCTGTTGGTTTGACCAAGCAACCTGGACCAATTCCATCTAGCTCATCTAGGGGCATTAGTAAGACAGTTTTATCAATAAATCCTACGACTTCTGTCAGAACAATTTTATTGGTTTTAGCAATTTCAATTTCACATACTTCGCCAATAAAAACACTTAGTCCTTCCACTTTAATAATTAAGCCAACTACTTGTGTCACCTTACCAAATTTTTGATGATAGAATCGCTTCGCCAATTTTTCCTGATACTCAGCAAAAGGTAGCTCTATTCCCATTTTCCCACCTCCTTAAAAATCACGAATCATGGCTTCAAGTTGTTGTTGAATCGCCAGATCAAGTACTTCATAATCAGTCTCAATTACACAACCATCCAGAGGCAAACTTTCATCCACTAAAACGGCGTATTTCATCACTGGCTGTTCTTTTCGCAATTCTTCCATTTTTTGTTGAACAACCTCATGTCGATTTTTCCCAACAAAAATCGTAATGAAATTATCCATTTTATTGATTTGATTTAGCAGTGGTCCTAGCAAAAGAAACAATTCTTCAGAAGACTGGGCTATTTCCTGATGGATAATATTTTCAGCCATTGATACTGCCAATTGCAGCAATTCGGCTTGTTTTTCTTTTTGATACTCATAAATAGCTGTTTCGGCCTTTTTAAAAAGACTGACTGCTTGTTCTTTCAGTTCAGCAACCGACTCTAATCCTGCCTGATGACCTAATTCATAACCAGTTTGATAGCCGTCTTCTTGACCAATTTGGAGGCCTTCCTCCCGAGCCAGTACTTTTAACGCTTCACCATCGGTACGCGCCTGTTCTAATACACGCCCTTTGAGTTCTTTTAATTCGCTTAAAAAAGACTGTTTTTCTTGTTCTAACTCCTCTGCAAATTGCTCTCGTCGGCTGTTCTCTTCTTTAGCTAACAACTCAACTTGTTGAGCTTGCTGTTGAAAAAAATCGTGCTCCAACTGTTTCATTTCAGACGTTGAAGGAATCGCACTCACCTGCGATTGTGACCGGGGTTGGTAATTGGTCACAATCCTTTTGTTCTCTGTTAACTGATCGATTTCGGCCCCTTTGTATAGACTACGAGATAACCGCATCCTGATCCCCTCTTCCGATATAGATTTCACCTTCTTCATCTAATCGACGAATGACTGCTACAATCGCTTGCTGAGCTTCTTCAACAGCAGATAAACGAGCAGGTCCTAAGAACTGTAAATCTTCTTTTAGCATTTCAACAGAGCGAGAACTTTGGTTGCTGTAAATAAATTCCTTGATGCCTTCGGAGGCTCCTTTAAGAGCTAAGACTAAGACATCGTGTTGAACATCACGTAACACTTTTTGGACATCCGATTTTTCAAGACCGACAATATCTTCAAAAGTAAATAGATTGGCTTTGATTTCTTCTGATAATTCTGGTTGGCGTTTTTCCAAATCACTAATGATATTTTTCTCAGTACTACGGCCAACGGAATTAAGAATTTCCACCAATGTATTAACACCACCCACATTTTCTGTATCATTTTCAACAAAATTAGAAAATTTATTCTCAATCACTTTTTCAATTTTCTCAATAATAATAGGAGAGGTACTGGAAATAGTACCTATTTTTTCAGCGATTTCCGCTTGCCGATTATCAGGAAATTGAGCGAGAATCTGAGCGGCTTTGTCCGGTTGCATGTAGCACAAAATCAATGCCACCGTTTGAGGATGCTCCCCTAATAAGAGATTGGTCAGTTGTTGAGTATCAGCTTTCCTGGCAATATTAAATGGACGTTCCCGCAATTGAATCTGATTAAGAACCCCGATTACTTCCTTCGCTTTTTGTGCACCTAACGCTTTATTCAACAAGTCAATGGCGTAGTCAATCCCGCCATCGATTACATGTTTACGAGCCGTCGACATCTGGACAAATTCATTGATGACGACTTCTCGATCGTCAGGATGAACATAGTCAATGTTTGCAATTTCATAACTGACTTTTTGAATGTATTTCTCTGGTAATAATTTCATGATTTGAGCAGCAGTTTCTGAGCCAAGTGAAATCAATAAAAGTGCTGCTTTTCTAACGCCATCTACATTTTCCATTGATTCACCTACTTATCTTTCATCCAAACTTTGATTAATTCAGCTGCCAAATCTGGATTATCTTTTGCGTATTTCTTCGCTTGTTGTTCTTTTTCATTAACTATTTTAGTTAAGCGCTGTTCTTCTATATCCGCTTCCTCATCCGCACGCAACTGACGATTTTCAATTTCTTTCACGACTTGTTCGATCCCTTCGTTTTCGACAACTTCCTTTTGAAGGAGTGACTCCGTGCGATTGGCGGTATCAGTCATAAATTGTTCGACATCGACTCGATCCTCTTCTTCTTCCGTTGCCCGACGACGTTTTCTAAATAAACGAAAAACCACCATGGAAGTAATTAATAGACCAGCAACTAATGCTAACCAAATCAGATTGTCTTTTAATGATTGGAAAATCGAACGGCTAATTTTATCAGTCGTCGTCATTTCTGCCGGTACAGGTTCGCCAGCAAACTTCATTCCTTGAATCGTAATTGAGTCTCCTCGCTCTTGTTCAAAGCCAATTGCCGAACGAACTAAAGCTTCCAGTTGAGTGCTTTCAACCGGTGTCAAATTTTCATTGATTAATACCGACGCGCTGACTTTTTTGACAACTCCCGGTGCATTTAAGACCTTAGTTGTCTCAGTATCCAACTCATTATTCACACTACGATTAAAGCTCTTACTATTCTGATCCGCATTATTTCCAACAACATTCGTCACGTTATCATTAACATTGCCG
Organism: uncultured Vagococcus sp.; assembly: GCF_963518325.1. Classification (NCBI taxonomy): domain Bacteria; kingdom Bacillati; phylum Bacillota; class Bacilli; order Lactobacillales; family Enterococcaceae; genus Vagococcus; species uncultured Vagococcus sp. The sequence continues at coordinate 136,079 of NZ_CAUQJB010000004.1, forward strand.
CCTTGAATTTGTTCCTGATTGATGGTTCCCCCAGTTGCTTGAACGTTCTCACTGCGAATCTTAGGATCTGCATATGTAACAGTCGTTTTTTCAATAGAGTCAAAGTCCAAATCAACATTCACCATCAATTTAACTTTCCCTGGTTCGAAGACAGTTTCTAGTAAACCAGTCGTTTTCTCTTCCAAGTTACGCTCAAATTCTTGCTTAAGCACTTGATACTTACTTGCTAGATCAGTCGCATTAATACCATTTTCCTGATCTAAAAAAGCAGATAAAACCGTTCCCTGTTCATCAACAATTTTGATGTTTTTTACGGGTAAATTTTCAACAGCTCCAGATGTTAAAGACGCAATCCCTTGAATCGTTGATTCTGAAGGAGCCTGACCTGAATTTAATCCTAGAACGATGGAAGCACTGGCTTCTTTCATTTTATTTTCAAAAATACTCTTATCTGGAATGACCAACATCACCTTGGCTTTTTTCACTGTTTCTAAGGCCTCAATCGCCCGTTGTAATTCACCAGTAACCGCTCGCTGGTACATTATTTTTCGATCTTCATCTGTTGCCATCATATTTTTCTCGTCAAATATTTCAAAGCCAGTCGATTTATTTGGTAGCTTATTATCGACAGCTAAATCGATTCTAAATTTATCTAGGTGCATTTCGTCTATTAAGACTTTTGTGCCATTATTCTCAAGTTTGTACTTAATAGCTTTCTCGTCTAAATCTTGAACTATCACCCCTGACTCCGCTTCTGTAAGGTCAGAAAAAAGAACAACATAATTTGTCTTTTTGGCCATATATGTTGTCAATAAAATGACGATGATAACACTGAGAGTCACCAATATCAGCCCGCTTTTTTTGACAGTATTTAGGTTTTTCCAACCACTGACTGCTCGTTCTTGAAACTCTCGTAGCTTATCTATCATTTCCACCTAACTCCTCTGACTGCTTTAAAATTGCATATTTTTAACGTCATTGTACGCTTCAACTACTTTATTTCTCACTTGAACGGCACTTTGCATCGTCAATTGAGCTTCCGTCATATCAATCATCATCGTGTGAAGATTATCTAAGTCTCCAGTAATTAAATCAGTCGTGTTACCATTGGACTTTGCCATAGCTGTATCAAGCTTATCTAACGTATTTGTAAAAATCGTCTCAAAAGATTCCTTGTTTCCAACTAATTCTGATGAAGTTGGTGCCGATTCGGCACTAACAACTGATTTTAATTGACTTTGATAGTCTGTTAACATTTGGGCATAATTTGTTGCGATATCCATATTTTTCCCCTTTTCCCATTAGTCTTTCGTTATCTCTAATGCTTTTTTCATTAAATTTTTACTGCTTTCAAATGCCGAAACATTTGCCTCATATGTCCGTACAGTGTTCATCATTTCAATCATCTCATCACTTAAATTAACATTGGACAGTTCCACATAGCCATCTTCATTTGCATCAGGATGGCCAGGACTATAGGATAAGTTTGTGGTCCTTTGATCTTGTTCCAAACCTGTAACTTTCACACCGAAACTCTTTCTCCCTTCGGCACTAGCCAACTGATCCCGACTGGCTTTCATACTTTCTTCAAACATCACCGTTTTTTTTCGATAAGGGCCGCCTTCAGCCGTCCGTGTTGTATTAACGTTGGCAATATTTGTCGAAATAGTGTCGAGCTTTAAGCGCTCAAGTGCTAGTCCACTAGCATTTATATTGAATGAATCAAAAACTGACATTTGCTTGCCTCCTTATGATTTAGTGGTTAATTACATAATTAAGTAATGAGAATTCCCCGTTCATTTGACGCGTCAATGCACTGTAATAAAGTTCATTAACTGATTTTTCAGACATTTCAAGGTCTATATCCACGTTGTTGCCATTTTCTTTAACTGAGGTATCTGTTCTTTTTTGAACAGTAGGTTCAATAGTGTCTAACGCCCCTCCTGCTACCGTTATATGTTTCTCATTTGTTCGAGCTAATTGTAACTCACTTGCAGAGATAGCATCTTTTAACTTGTCTTCAAAGACTACCCGCTCTACTTTGTAACCTCCTGTGTTGATATTCGCAATATTATTTGAAATCGTTCGTTGCCGCAAGCTGGCCGTGTCCATCGCTTTTTGTAGTAAAATCAAATTATCTTGAGTCATATCTTACTCCTCCTTTCTCGTGAATTCGAACACAAAATAAAACGCATCCACTATGCGTTAACTCTTAGGAATTACTTTAATTATTTTCTCATTTTACTACTGTTTTACATTAAGTTATCAAGACAAAATAACCGACTTTAAAAAATAACAAAAATTCCCTAACTAACTTAAATTAAACACAGAGTGGATTATAGCTCAATAAATAGCCTTTTGTTTCTTCAAGAATTGCTTATCGATACGCAACAACCCCGAAATAAAAAGAGGTATCGTTGACATCATCAACTTTTTTTCTCAAAAACAGGATTGCTTTTTTTCTCATCAAATTCTAATCTAAAAAAGCTTAAACTCACGACAAAACTTACCGATAAATAAAATAGGTGATGGATTTTTTGTCTGAATACAAACATCCAAAGAATTGTTAAATAATACACAGAAATTAGGGGAAGCAAAAATGGATTTGTTTTTATTTTTAGGTGTCATAATGGGATTTGTCTCAGTTATCGTCGGAATGATTGTTAAAGGAGCAGACGCCATGGTCTTACTTAACCCTGCAGCTGCGATCATTATTGGTGCTGGCACATTAGCTGCACTGATGAATTCCTTTCCAGCCAGAGACATTAAGCGATTACCGAAAGTCTTTGGAGTCTTATTAAAAAATAAAAAAAATACTGAAACAGTCGAATTAGTCAACACCATTATGGGATTGGCTCAAAAAGCAAGACAAGAAGGAATCTTGTCTCTAGAGTCGACTGTCGATAACTTAGAACAACCTTTTTTAAAAAACGGCATGGAAATGGTTGTCGACGGGGTCAGTGCAGAACAAATTCAAGAAATTCTTGAAAATGAGATTGCCTCACTGGAAGAGCGACATCGTGTTGGTGCCTCTATGTTTAAAACAGCTGGCTCATCTGCTCCCACTTTAGGAGTGCTGGGAGCAGTTATTGGTTTAATCGGTGCCTTAGGTAACCTCAACGATATCGATGCTTTAGGTCATATGATTTCGGCTGCCTTTGTCGCAACTCTGTATGGGATTTTCTTTGGTTATGTGCTATTTATTCCATTCGGCACAAGATTAACTCGTAAATCAGAGGATGAAGTCAAAAATATGCTGATTACACTTGAAGGCGTTATGGCCATTCAAGCTGGCCATAATCCCAACACCATTGAACGTAAATTATTGGGAATGCTTGATCCGGCGGAGCGAACAGAAAAGAAAAAATAAGGACTGACGCAAATGAAACGAAAACATAAACATGAGGAGCATGTCGACGAAGGATGGCTTTTGCCATATGCTGACATGTTAACCTTGCTTTTGGCTCTCTTTATCGTGATGTTTGCCATGGCCAAAGTCGATGACACTCGCTTAGACGCTTTAAGTGATCAATTCAATATTATTTTATCTGGTGAACACAGTGGCGGAAATGGTGGTATTTTACCTGATCATCCAAAACAAAGTTCTGATGAAGGCCAAACGGCAACCCAAGTCGATGAAGAGAAAATGGTTTCCGCTGGTGAGACTATCAAAAAGGATCTGACAGAAGCCGGACATGCAGAAGACATCGATGTCTCTTTAGAAAAAGATGGCTTGCGAATTGCCATTAAAAGCGGATTGCTCTTTTCATCTGGTAGTGCTGAAATTCCAGCTGATATCGAATCCTTAGTTGGTAAAATATCTAGCTCTCTTAAAACATTGGACAACGATTTAATCATTGCAGGCTATACGGACAATGTTCCTAATCAAACCGAAACCTACGCCTCTAATTGGGAGCTAAGCGCTGCTAGAGCGATTAAAGTCATGGACTTCCTCGTAAAAAATAATGCCGTTAAAGAAGAGCATGTGTCGATTCAAGCCTATGGTGAATTCAAACCAAAAGTGCCTAATAACAACGCGGAAAATCGTGCAAAAAATCGTCGAGTTGAAATTTTTGTAGTCCGGAAAAATAAGTAACGTTCAGATTTACGGCAAAAAAAGAAAGAAAGTGACTGGTTCTTGTCACTTTCTTTTTTGTTATATAATAATAGTTATATAATAGAAGAAACAGGTTTAATCAGGATCTAATCTATGTGGGTAGGTCAGTAAAAGATGATCACGCTCATTAATACTAACGAGCATCTTTTTTTTATCACCATCGTTTTTCAACAAAATGATAATTTACTGTAAATAATACCTCACTTTATGACTAGTATCTTTTGAATATCATTTTAATTATTCAGTCTATATAACTATTGACTCCTATTTCAAATAATCACAGCATCTTAACAGTAAAGCTGTTTGACTATTTCCTTCCCATCTTAGTAAATCAGAGGCCTTATTTAATTCCTTTGACATTTTTAAATTTCATGTTTTGTGAACAGAAGAGCACATTCTTTTATCTGTCATCCAATCTCACATGGCAAAAAAAAGAGCATCGTTTTCACGATACTCTTTCATAATACAGCTTATTCGGCTGAGTTTTCGTCTGCCAAACCGTATTTCATATACAATGTGATTTTGAAATATCGCTGACCGTCAAAAGCCTTATATAATAGAAGAAACACGATTCAAACTATCGCTAAATATCATCAAATTTCATACTTAGACAGTCACGGAGACAGTCACGAGAAAGCAACGGCCAACGCTTTAATATAGATCAGCACCTACTTGTTACTAGTAGGTGTTTTTTAGTTCGCAATTACTTCAATTAAATATACTTTTCGATTGCTTTTATCTCTTCATCTTCATACAATTTATACATATCAATTAAATTATTTGATAATTTCAACAATTCAGATACTCTTTCTTTGGCCCCCATGCTCTCCTTATCAATTAAAAATACCCCACAACTGACAAACGCACTACTTAATTCTTTATATTTCGGATTATTAATATTTAACAGCATATTAATTGATTCTTTTGACTCATGATTTTTTCCTAAAGATTCAATTGCTTCTGAAGAAATAAAATCATCATAAATAATTATGTACTCTTTCAATTTTTTTAAGTCATTAATTCTAAATTCAATCATCACATCAAATTTTTTCAGTTTTTTTATTTGCGAGCGTTGATAAAACAGTTGAAATATCTGAAAAGAAAAAACCACAAATGACATAATGGCGGCCACACTTGACCACATGAAAATACCATCTTTATCATAGAATATTGACCAATCCATTCTCGATCACTCCTCACATCAATTATACCAGAAAGTGACTCAGTATCATGGCATCGAAATAACAGTTCTAATAATTAAGCGACTGGTAATCTTTTATTTTATACTTCTTCGCTATTCACGACTTAAAAATTAGGATCTGATATAAAATATTTTTTTACTGCATCATACGTTCTTATTATTACTGGTAAACCAGAAAACCCTAAATCATTTATTGCGTCTTCTCTAAGATATTTAGCGTATCTTTGTTTATCCAGATAATCATGTATTAGGGACAAATTATTTAGGATATCTTTTTTATTTAAAATATCACTTAAAAATACAAAAGAATATTTGATACTGTCATTACCTTTATCTAAATCAATGGAAATATATCTATCTGCTTCAAATCCATTTCCTGTCCATTGTAATAATAATAGTGTTGGTGTTGCAGGATTTTCCACAGAATAATTATTCATAATCTCCGTTAAACTACAATTATACATCTTTCTATCAAAAGAATACAAGCCATGATCTAAATCAATAAAATTTGATGTAACTTTTTTTTGATTATTCAGTTTACGGTACCCAGGAATATAAAAATTAATATCTTCACCCGAAATTTTGTCCAACATGTCTATGTAACCCATAATGTAATCTCTTGTGTCTTGTTGTTCAATATCTGCTAATAAAATCCCCACTACTCTATCTCTGTCACCTTCTTTTTGGCGCACAACTTCTTCAAATCCACCTAGTTTTTTAATTGGAAACAAAATATTCCCTCCTTATTCTTAACAAACTATATACACAATATTAGACGATCTCAACTAAATCACATTCTGAATCTTTACTAATCATCAATCATGTAACTAATATATGAAGTCTCGCTACTCAAAGAATCTTTCAAATTTTTTTCAAAGTCTAATTTTGAATAATCCGTTAGAAAGCCATATAACTCTTGCGTATCTAATAGTTTTTTAGCTTTATCAAGAAATTCACTTTCAGATATTCGTTTATAAAATAAATCAGTATTTAATTCTAAAAACTTTTCTTTGTTCACCCACTCAAATGATTGATACTTACCAACACTAATATAAAACAACTTATCATTTGGTTTTCCAGACATACGAACATATACAAACATTGGCATAGATGTCTCTTCAATGAGTTTTAACAACTCATCATGCTCAATTTCTATCATAATCATTCTCCTCACTATCTAAAACATACCGCCCATCACGACTTTTATTTATATTGATGTTTTAGAATAAATGTATCCAAACCTACTTTGGAATATAATTTAATACCTTTTATCTTTATTGGTTTAAGCCCTAACTCTTCCCAGTTCTCAATTGTTCCAACACTAGCACCACAGTATAATGACGCTTCACTGGGTCGAAAATACTCTTGTTTAACCTCTTGATTGGTTAAAATGTTCAATGATTCCTTTACCATAGCTAAAATTTGAGCAGCAATCTTACTTTCCATCTGTTCGCTAAAAATGTTGTTAGTCACAGTTCCCACCACTCATCATGGATATAATTGAGAAACTCAGGATTTTGGAAGTGCCATTCATTTCCAATTTTCTTAATGAGTTTCCTTTCTCTTAATTGATTTCCAGTAACACCTTTACAGAATGTATCTCTTACCCATTTGGTTGATTTGCCGTCTAGTTCAATCGCAATTCGATCAATCTTGAACCAAGGTTTTAACAAAAATGCTTTTGTTTCAATCAAGTCAAATTTTTCATTAACTTTCATCTCTACTAATTTTTCTAATTCACTTTCTAAACTCACTTAAACACTTCCCTCGCTGACCGCTAATTTTAGTGTTTTTTATAATTCTTTTAATATTTTGAAAGTTGATTCATTGAATAGGACAGCGCAATTTTGCGCTTACCTAATTTTAGTGTTTTTTGTCCCTTTCTCTAGATTCTATCCACCTTACACTACTAATTATACAGCATTGATACATTTAGTCCATAACGTAATAAAAACCTGTCATATCGCTCTAGATGAGCAACTATGACAGGTCTAGTTAGTTTATACTACTGTAAATTCCCCCTCCTGTTTATTTCACCTTCAAAAACAAAATCAGCCGACAACTCACGAGTAGATTTATCTCGTGTATTGACATTTACAATCATATTCTTTTCTAAAATTCCAAAAAGTATTTTTTCCAGTTTATCCATTTTCTTCAAAATTCCTGAATTGTCAGTCTTAACATTGACAGTCGATTCAGTTGCCTTATTAAGCCAATCCATCGTTTTAATAACTTTAGCATTCTTAGGTACTCCAACACCTTTTTCATAATGCGGAATAAGACTTTTAGATTGTGCTGCTGTATAAACTTTCGTCCCTCTTTCGAGTGGTAAAGTTACATTGCGACCCTCAACTGTAAATAATTGACCATTTGGACGCTCTACTAGTTCTTTGTATAATGGTCCACGTTGGTCATTAATTGTCGCTAAACCGCCGCTATGGAAGTTTGTACCAGTAGCATACGTTGCCACAGCATAACCTGGTGGAGCGTTTCGATAATCAACATCAATATATACGGTTTTACCTTGTACTGCATTAATGGCATTCTGTGCTTCAATCGCTCCATAGGTATCTGCAAGAATTTCTAATGTTTTAAGATCTACATTCATACGATTATAGTCGGTTAAGGTGCTACTTGCATTTTCCAACTTATTCATATAGTCCCTGTTTTCCATTACCAGTGTTTTTAAATCCTCAGGTAATGCATTAAACTGCTCTAACGCCGTCCTTGCATCTATAGCATTCATTTTTTGCTCACCATCAATAATTAATCGTTTAAGTTCTGGATTTGTTTCATTAAAAGATTTCAATGAATCTTTAGACTCATTCAATTTAACTAAGAAATCGTAATTATTTGCACCTAGCTCTTTAATGGTTGGTGATAATTGTTCCCACAGACCTAAATCACTGATAGCTTGCGCAACTACTTCTGGTGTATCTGAGTATAAAATAGCTTTTTGTTGTTCAAAATTAAGATTCTCCCATATCCCTTTGGCCTGTAGTGCTTGCATGACTGTATTAGTAGCATTAGACTCAACTAACGCCTGTTGATCAGTATATGTCATAGTGTTCCAAATCCCATTTGATATAGCTGCTTCAGCAATCATCAACTTTGTATTAGATGATAAGTCAGCATTTTTACTTGCCCAAACTAATTCATTCCAACCTTTTTCTGATGATGCGGCTTTAGTTACCTCTTCTTGAGCATTGGTCTTAACCTCTCCTGTTTTAGGATCAAGAACTAACCCATTCCATATCTCTCCAAATTGATTAGCGTGGTCGGCAACTAAATCTATTTTCTTAGCATTTTCCTCTGCTGTTTTTGAAGCAGTAGTAGAGAAATCAGTAAAGGATTCCATTATACTTTTATTGTTTGCCACTGCATCTTGACCAGCAGTCCCCATTGAACTAATCAATTGACCATTTGCAAGCCAAACTTCATCTACTAATTCAGGATATTTTCCAAGTATTAAAGACATTTGATCCTCAGTTATTCGTGTAGCACTTTCAGAACTTTTTTCCAGCAAGCCTAACATTTCTTTGGCATAAGAACTATTTAAGTCGTATCCAGCATCAACTAAACTCGTTTTTAAGTCTTCTGTCATTTTCCCATATTCTAACTTTGAATTTTGACGTTGTTGACCTAGCGATTGAAGCCATGATTTTGCTTGTTCACTAGTTGCTTCATCCACATTACCAGTCATAGCAGATAAGATTTCTTTTGTTTCTTTCTCGCTTTTTCCAAGTGACTGAACGTATGCTGTAGCAGTTTCTTCCGCTAAAGCTTTAATAATTACAGACTCTTCATACGTTTCTTGTCGATGATTGTTAGATGCATTAGTTCTGATTTGAGAAATCTTCTCATTATTTTCTTGTACCATTTTAAGATATTTTTCTTGGTTTGCTATCTCTTCGTTAGTCCTTTTTTCTCCAGCAGCTTGGACATCATCAGGTAAAGTAACAAGCATCTCTTTTAGGGCTGATATTTTTGAAGTCAAATTATCTTCAATATTTTTACCCATCTTCTCAAAATTGTCATTAATTACTGGAGTATTTTCAGATATGCCCTGTTCTAGTAATGTAAACTGACCACCAGCATCTTGTAAATTATCTCTAATGGTCACTAATGTTCGATCAGTTACACCGCCAACATCAGTTCCCCAACGTTCGACTCGTTGAGACGAATTCCAAGCCTCTTCACCAAACAATTTCCAAGCACCATAACCAGCAACCAACACACCCGTAGTACCTACTATTGCTAGTGCCACGGGGCCTAATGCGCCTAACGCACCAGTTAATCCAGCAACTCCACTTGTACCAGCTGCAGTTGATGCCGCACTACCAAAACCGGCAGTTGCAGTTGCTCCAGCAGTGGCTGCACTATTCCATTTTAGAATATCAGCAGATCCCGTTAGTAATTGAGCTGTAAAATCAGCAACAGTTTTCTTCTTAGCCATAACGCCTAAAAATCCAATTGTTTTTGTGGTCATGCCACCTATTCCAGAAGCAATTCGACCTGTAATACTTAATACAGGACCAGCTGCAGCAGTATAAGCAATTAGCTTCATGACCATCTTTTGAGTTTTAGGATCAGCATCAGCAAAACTTTTTGCTAATTTAGATATTGATTCAAGCATTGGTTTCGCTACTTTAATCCCTTCACGGAATGCATCAACAAAAGGGCCACCCAAATCAATTGCCACATCCCTCACTTCGCTTTTTAACATCTCTAGTTGAGATTCCATTGTCCCGTATCTTTTTTCTGCTTCCTCACTCAGCGCTGTATTTTCCTTGAACGCTTTATTTGAAGTAGCTATTGCATCACTAAATAGTTCACTTGCCCCTCCTGCTCTGAGTAAAGCATCGCGCAATCGAACTTCTGATATCCCCATATCATCCAACATCTCAATTGCGGTTGATCCTTTTTCTTCAGCATGAGATAGCCCCTCAATAAATTTTCCTATTGCACCCACAGCATCTTTCTCAAAGGCCTGTGCAAACTCATCACCGGTCATACCAGCAACATATGCAAAATCTTCAAGTGATTGTTTATTATCTTCAGCATTTTTGTAAAGTTCTTTCAACCCATCATTTCCAAGACCTAAAGCATTAGACATTTCTTTTAATTCTTTACCACCATTATTAAACGCAGTACTAACATTCTCCCAAGCAATGCCGTTTCTTTCAGCTACTTGCTGTAATCCATTAAATGCATCAACACCTTTTGAAGAAGCTAACTGCATGTTAATCATTAACTTGGAGATACTTGACCCACCAGACTCAGCTTCAATACCTACTGAACTTAAGGCAGCACTTAACCCAACAATATCGGCTTCTGACATTCCTACAATACTACCGGCACCGGCCAATCTCATTGCCATAGCAGTAATCTCAGATTCAGTTGTTGCAAAATTATTGCCTAAATCGACAATTGAACTTCCTAAATTTTCAAATTCTGTTTGTGGTAGCCCTGTAATATTAGCCAGTCGAGCCAAAGCTGTGGCAGCTTCTTCTGAAGACATGCTGGTTGACTCACCTAGGTCAATCATTGTTTTTGTAAAACTAGTCACATTCTTTGTCTCAATACCCAATTGACCTGCTGCCTCGGCAACAGCTGCTATTTCTTCATGAGTAGCTGGTAACACTTTGGTTAACCCTCTTAAACTGGCTTCTAAATCATCATAACTGTATACAACCTTACCATTACTATCTACAACCTCGTCTACTGTCTTCTTAACACCTGTAAAAGCTGACTCCCAATCAATAGCCGCTTTAGTCACTAAACCCACACCAGCGACAATTGGCAATGTGACACCCTTAGTCATTTTGTCACCAACAGTAGTCATTTGACCACCGACAGTTTCAAGCCCTTTACCAAACGTCATTAAACCGCCAGTAACACCTTCGTTTTCAATTTTCCACTTAGCCATCTCACCAGCAGTATTTGCTAATTGTGTGTTGTACTGGGCTAATTGTCCGTTTGCTTGCTGTAACTGTGTGGCAAGCTTGGCAGTCTGTTCGGTTGGTTTACCATCGACTAATGAACCTTCATAAGACTTTCTTAGCTGTTCAAGTTTCTGTTGTTGAGCGCCAATAATATTGGTCAATCCATCAAATTTAACGCCTAACTTACCATACTTATCACCAGCTAAATCAGCAATTCGCATATTCGCTTGCATTTCCTTAGAAAAATAACTAACTCGTTTCTTAGCTCCGTCTACACCTTTACCAAAAGCTGTGTCATCGAGACCAAGTTCAATCATCATTCTACCTAACGGTGTTCCTCCACTCATAATGTTCACCTCTCATTATTTTTCAGGCCCCATAAGAACTAACTTACGAGGCCATTTTTCACAATTATTTAACTTAACCGCTTAGTTAATTCAATCAGTAACGTCTGTTTATCTTCATTCGTAAGCTCACTATTATCAAGTATTTTTTTACCCAATATTTCGTCAATGTCATTTCTAGTTAAACCAGATTGAGATATCAACATTGCCAAACTCATTGATGGTACTACATTACCAGCACCGATATCAATCAATCTCGGTCTGTCATTGTGAAGCTTACTAAATGTTTGGTCTATTCCAAACCCATCAAATAAATTCATATTCATTGTCCTACACCCCCCTATTAAAATTTTTTATCGTACATATTTAGACAGTTGACCCCACCACCGGTTTGACGGAATTATATTTTCATTGAAAATAAATCAGTGGGGGGTCTACTATTTTTGCGAGAATTACAAATTCTGTGACATCATTGTTTCAATTCTTTAATGAAGACATTCAGCAACTGTAGCTGCACATTCAAGACCTTCTCTTGTGGTGTGATGATGCCGTCATCATAGTAAGTAGGTTGAGTGATATCAATCTTCAAGTCATCAAGCAACACCTTCTGATTAGCTGGTGTCTTGAAGCTTCGCTCCATGATGTAGTAGCTGAGTGCAGCTAACTCTGCCATAGTCAACCCATACAACTCAATGATTGTCCAAACAGATTCAGCTACCATGTCAATGTCCTTCTCAGCACGTATTGCAGCTAAGTAATCTAAGGTTGGTTGATTACTGTTAGATGACGATGTCATCGGTATAACATTATTGTCTACCATAATTAATCCGCCCCTTTAAACGGGCTAGACTCATAGTGGAATGGTGTTTCATTCTTAACCCTCTCTAATGATATAATCTCAGTTCTAGGCTTAATTACATCGGCTTTAGTAGTGAAGTTGAAAGAGGCCTTGTGAAGGTTTAGCTTATTGATGTAACGTCTTCGCTGCTCATCCGTCTCGTCAGGATCATCGTAGTACAAATAAGAAGTGGCAATGAGATCATCAAGTCGAATAGCTTGGAGAATCTCTTCATCTTTAGATAGGTCAATACCAAACTCATCATTGCTTACGGTCTTGTTCCATGACAGCAACCTATTCAGGTAGCTAGACTCATGTTCAGGTTCTGGTTGCACAATTATGACATGAGTATCAGTTTCAACAATACGGGCTGGTGGTTGAACATCAAATGACTTTCTAATTTTAAACTCCCACACAGGACTGAGGCGCTTCTTTTGTGCTGTAATACGGTCGATTGGATTCATAGTTACTTCCCTCCCTTAGCTTGGTTCAACATGATATTTTGAAACGCTTCGTAGTTATTAACTAGATAACCATAATCATTTACACTTGGATTTGATAAAATACGATTACTTTGTATATCTTTATCAAAGTGGTCATGATACTTAACAACTCCACCTAGTTCAAAATTGACTGGTAAACCTTTAGAATCATAAACATATCGCTCAACATGTTGTAAGTCTGCCATATCTCTCAGCACGTCTGTCAACGATGACTCGTGTTTTAGCAGTACCTTTTGAAGGTCTTCCTGTAATGACTTAACTCTGGAGTCATACATTGACTTCGCTTTTTCAACTGCCTCAGCGTGAGATTGCTCTTCTTTCGCATAAAATTTCACCAATTTGGCGGTGTCCCCTTTTGTCGCTTCAATACTTAATTCAGGAAGAGAACGACCATAAAACTTAATCATGCGTTTCTCTTTCTCTAATAGTTCCAACTCTTCTGGAGAACGAACGTCATTCTTTGCAAAATCAATCATGATTGATTGACCACAAATCACTTCATCCCATACAGAGCGGTCGTACCTTAACCGCTCATATTCCTCATTTCTTAATCGATTTAACTCTTCTATTGTTTTTTCAAATGACATATTTCTTATTCCTCCTAGTTTTTAATCGTGCTTAACGGGATCATTATTTTGAGTTCAACGTCAAGTCCCAAACTTGAGCAGCATCATTGTTAACAGGTTGACCATTAGCCAACATATCAACGGCAAACAAGGTTGCACGTTTCATAGCGAACGTTTCTTTGTAAGTGTAGACTTTTTCAGGTCGTGACTGGTTCGCATCATATTCACCGTCGACATATGAAAGCAATTTATTTTCTGGAACTTCAACGGATTGAATAATTTGCTCAATTGAAATGAATGGTAAAATTGAAACGAAAGTTCCATCAGCTGTCTGAGTGGTTACATTACCAATAATGTCGTAGTAATTAGCTGGATTAACCAGTAAATAAATTTTTCCAGATATATTTCTAAACTCTTTTGTACCAGGATCATTAGGACTAATTTTAAATGTGTATTGTGACATAAGTTTCATAATGATGGACATTTCTCGAATCATCATATCAGAATCTTTAAATGTCAAGGTTCCAGCTGATGCTTTGTCGGGATAAACTCCAGCAGTTACAGCACCGTCAAGGTCTTTCATTAATCCAATAGGTTCATTTTTACCTGTACCTGTAATGATTACCTTTTCCCAAATTTCGGCAATTGCCTCTTTAAGACAGATTTGAATATACCGATTAATCCAACGAGGTCCTAAATCTAACGTGTCATTTGAGATTAGAAAGAAAGCTGTTAAAGCTAATTGAGTAAATTCAGTTGCACCGAATTCAGCATCCAATTGACCTTCTAAATCCTTATGTAATGGTCCAAATACTGCTACACCTTTACGACGTGATTTAATCACTTTTTCGCGGCCTACTGTAGGTGAGAATTTGATGATGCTTAACAACGGACGTTCTTTTTGTAGATTCTCAAAGACTCGTTCTAAAATGGTTTCAGGCCAAACCATATCCTCATCAAAGCCACCCTTTTTAACCACTTCATTGTAGAATTTTGTTTCTTTCCCAGTTAAAACATCAATGCCTCGGGCTTGTAAAACTTGAGTATCGCTACTTCCACCAATTTCATCGTATTCAGCTCTAACTTGCTTAGCGGCATCCTCTGCAAGTGCGGTTACATAGCCTTCCATTGCTTCACTAATTTGTTCCGGTTTCGCAGTTGATGATGTAATTGCCGATTTAAAGGTATTTAGAGCATCGATTTTCGTTGTGTTTAATTTAATTGTCATTATTTATTTCCTCTTTTCTATTTTTAGGGTTTTATTTTTTTCAGTAATATAAGTGATGTAGGTGGTGATTTATTCCTCATAGTTCGGTTAAACCTGTACAAGTAGAAATGATAATTCTAGAAATTCTTTCTTTTGATTATCATTTAAGTACCCTTCAAGCATTTCCATAAAAGATACATGTTCACTATCATTCGTAATTAGTTCAAAATTGAATGTCTCATTGACAAAATATTTCATGATATCAGCGTGTTTTTGACTTAAATTACTACCGCTGCACCCCAACATATCTGCTGTTTTATCTATAGCGATACCAGCATAGTATCTGTTTTCCAATGTGATAAACATTAGTGAATCATGCCTCCATGTGTAGATGAAACCCATGATAAAAATAATTTTTCTTGATAATTCTTCAACTCTACGTTTCTTTTCAACATTATTAATATTTTCAGGATTCCTTATAATTTGCATCTTTAATATCCGAACTTCCAACTTATAACTAATTAAATGCTTAGGATGAAGATTAAGATTCATACCTGTTACTAATTTTGACATGTCAATTTCTTTAGCTTTACGATTAATATCTTTAATTCGTGAGTAAAGAGGCGCCTGTGCTATTTTGAGAATATTTGAAATTTTTTTTACTGAATTTCCCTTTAACTTTAATGCTAAAATCTCTTTTTCCATCCGAGTCAATTTACAAAATACTAACTCCATTTTTTCATTCTCTGGATAATTAAGAGTTTCAAAACTAACTTCTTCTGAAAATGATGCCAATTTATCAACATCAATATGATTACTCAATAATTTCAAACTCTCATTCTTCACCTTGCTAAACTTGGTTGCTGACATTTTTAAGTCTTTAGCTACCACGTTATCTTCTCGTACTTGATTTGTTTCTTGTGATCTATGAAAATATTTCCGCATTAATATTTCACGTTCTAATTCAGACACTTCTTTTAAAGCAGTTAATAATATTTTAAAATTGTGAAGTTGATTTTTACTTAACGATTCTCGGTTATCTTGAAAATGTCTCCAAAATCTTAATATCACTTCTGTTGCATCATCTTTTTTCAAATTTCACACTCCTATCATTTCCAACATTTTGTTAAAATCATCTTCAATCTCTTCCTCAGTCATTTCCGATGTCTCTCTCTCAAACTCATAACCAAAATGAAAAGCAGCAGCTTCTTCTATTTCTCGTATTTCTTCAAAAATACTTTTTTCAGACTCTAAAAATTGTTTGCATTTTAAGGCACTTCTTTTTGAGTAATATTTTTCGAATAAATATTGATGGCTTAAATTATCCAAACTTTTTAGGTACCGTTGAAAATGTTTACTTTTAAAATTCAAGATGTCTCTTTTCAACTCCATCATTTGTAAATGAAAGACATGTTCAACGACAACAGACTCTACCCGAACTCCAACATTGATAACACCGAGCTCAGAATACTCAATCCAAGGT
Organism: uncultured Vagococcus sp.; assembly: GCF_963518325.1. NCBI lineage: Bacteria > Bacillati > Bacillota > Bacilli > Lactobacillales > Enterococcaceae > Vagococcus > uncultured Vagococcus sp. The sequence continues at coordinate 152,283 of NZ_CAUQJB010000004.1, forward strand.
GTGAAACTTCGATGTTTAAATTCTTCTAAGGCATAGTGGTATCTCCTGTTAATTTGGCCAATACGTTTTAACAAATGAAAGTATCTGTAGATGATAGACTCTTCATAAGTTAGCTCTCGTTCTTCTTGCTCCAAGCTCACACCCCGATTCAGCAAAATAAAAAGAGCCAAGATACAACTAATTAAAGTTGTGATCATTGGCTCCAGTTTTCTGGTCACCTATTAAATTTTTTCTTTATTAGTGGTGCTTACAAACATTACTTTTCCTTCAACCACTTGCAATACTACTTCACCGTACGCTGGTAGCTCATAACTTTTCTGGACACTGTCTTTTATGACAATAATTTTATTCTCCAAGATGATTTTCCTCACTTTCAAAATAATTTACATATTCGTCTTTACTAAACGTTTTTTCATTGTGATGCTTCAAATCAACCTTGTTGGCTTGTTTGATGATATAGCCTGTTTCTAGAAATGGTGAATATGGGTTGATACAGTGAGAGGTTCGTGAACCTTCCCCTATTCCATGATAATGCCAACGATAGCAATAACAGCACCAGACAGCAAGTTGAGTATTGTCATCATGTGGATATCCAAGTAATACAGGTTGATTCATGTCTTTTTTTAATATTTTCATTAGTTTATTTCTCCTTTAATTTAATTAGATACAAATGACCATCACTCAATAATATTTTGCTTAAACAACTCTAAAATAATTAATCTCAAGTCTTCATCAGAATAAAGATTTATTTTCATGTCAGTCACCTTTCTAAATATATCTATGACACCTCTAAAACCATTGGTATATCAACGTTTCAGTATTATTACACCTTTAAATAGTCATAGATATATATAATAATTATCTCTCTTTATATTTACTATTTTATTTTTTTATTCTTTATTATTATTAAGAATTGAAAACAATCTAAGTCATCTATGACTAATTGCTTATAAATCCCAATACACCAGTAGGTTGACACTGCCATAAATATGTACTCAAATTTATACTTAGGTCTCACCAATTATTCGATAATCATCAAAAAAACATTTAATTGTAGCTGTTTTCTAGTAAAATACTGGTGTAAACTCTGCCAAAAATACACTGTTTTGACATGTTTTTAACCACAACTTTATTTTTTCTTTTTTGAAAATACATATTTTCTTTTACCGTTAACTCTAACTTGTTTAGTAGTTAGAACTTCTCTCTTGCAAACTTCCCTACTGAATTCAATTTGGGAAACAGATTCAACACCATACTCAACACACCAAACTAAATACTGCTGGTAAATTGATGAGGTTGATTCATTTTCTAATTTAGGCTCATTATGCTTAATGAATGCTAAAATAGTGTTATTCTGTTCCTCATATGTCTCCAATTGCTCTTGGACATAATCAGACTGACTAAAACCTTTGTTCAACATTAACCGTTCCAAACCTTTCAAGGATAGTTGTAACAGGTACTCAATGCTTGTAGGTTCAGTCAATTGATCTTCTATATTTGGGTCAAAGTCTTCATCAGTTTCTTTGAACTCAGCTCTTAAAGGGATTAATAGCAATCGCCTCATCAATCCATTACTATTATCTTTTATCATTGGTACTCCATTACATCCATAAATTAGTGTACTGTAATTTTTGAAAGAAAACGGGTCACCATTCTTTCTTTCAGCATCAAGAACCCCACCAGTCGAAAGCATTTTAAACACTGAATTATCTTGAATCGTCTCCTTTGAAATATCATCACCAATGTTTGCTAACTTCCCAAATAACTCAGCAGTCTTAAATCGCTTATCTAAATCTTTCAATTGAATATTGGAGATATTTACTTCACCAATCATTTTGCTAATTAATGCAAATAGTGTTGATTTACCATTCGACCCCTCACCTGTAAAAATTATTGTTTTTGTAAAACGATTCGAACGAAGCAAAGTGTAGCCCATTACTTCCTCAATTAATAATCGAGTTTGAGCATCATTGCATGCGATTTTATTCAATGTTTTATCTAATACTTTTGAATAAGCTGACTCATTATAACGAGTTGGAATTTTATTTTTAATAATATATCTTGGATTAAATTCTTCACTCTCCATATTGTCCAAATTTATCACGCAGTCTTTCAGTACAATAAATTTGTGATCCGATAACTCTCTGTCTGGAGCCTTCAATCTCAAGTAGCTGAGAACTTCACGACGTTGCATTGAACTCAAATTATTAATATTTTTCAGCATGATTCTCTCAATTTCAGATTCATTATCTAAATAAACACCATCTTTGAAAATATGAAGTTGTTCACCTATCCGAATTACAAAGTGTTCGTGAATTAAGAAATCTCCAAACTTATCAAACTGAAATTTATTTCCAACAAAGAAACTTTCCTTTAAAAAGGCCTCATCACGTAAGATAGTTTCTATCTCCCGGTCAGGGAGTGGTTCACGTATGATAAACTTATTGATTAATCGAATAGTTTCGCGAATTTCCTCTTTATTCATTCCAACAGACTGCAGCTTTAATATATAATTGAAGAGTTCAGCGTTTCGGCCATCACCGTCTTCTAATTTGGACAGGCCATTTTCTTTACGACTAGTTGGATAGAGCCATTTTGGTAAATAATCAAGTTCATTTTCAACATCCACTTTTCTAATCCAGCGCCTGGCTTCACCATTAATTTTGAGAGGCTCTACAACATTGCTAACACCAACTTTAACAGTTATTTTGACTCCAATTGAAGAGAACCAATTGATTCGATTCTTATCGACCTCATCAGGTCGTCTAAAATAGAAATGTGCACCTTGGTCTGTTTTTAAGACATTAACATTTAGCTCAAGTTCATCGACTATTTTTAACAATATATCAGTTTCCTCATTAGTATCGATGTCAAGAAAAAGCACCTCTTCTTTTAATACTGCACCATAAGACTCATATCGTCTTGCAGTGTTAAAGGTGACCAAATTTGAATCGTCATCTTTAAACTTTTGAATACTTTTCTTGCCACTTGATTTAATATAACCACGGTAAATTTTAATCACCACCCTTCTTTGCTACTTCCAATTTTATTGCGGTACTAACTGTTCATTTCTGATGCGCTGATTTAAAACCCGGTATCCAATTTCTATCATTTCTTCATAAAGATCAGTAACACCAGTTGTGTCTTCTTTTATAGACAACTCAAGTATTTTAATTTGGTTTACGCACAATTGATAACTGCAAGTTTTCCAAGATTCAACAAGGGCCTCGACTCTTTTAATAAATTCATCCACTTCTAAATCATCAAGTTTTTTCATTTTAAACTCTCCTGTTCTATGTTATGATTAGAAGATAAAGGCACATGCCTATATCTAATTTTGATTAGCCCTGTTTACAGCCAAGTAAATAGTCAGGGCTAATCTTTTTTTCGTGTTCAACTAACAACTTAACTAATTCACTAGCTTCTACCATCATTTCTACCACCTCAGCAAATGTTTGCTCATTCGTCTTATCCTCCAACATGTTATCTGAAAAACTATCAATCCTTGTTCCGTCCTCAATAGAGATTAAGCTATTGATTATTTCTTTCTTTAATCGATGAAACTCTTGGTATCCATTCATTGTTGATTCACTCCTTCAAATCCTAATTTTGGCCGTTGCGTTATTTTTTTACAATTACTTCCTGATGCTGGACTAAGTACTTCAATATTTCATTTTTTACCCACCTCTTGGATGATCCTACCCTGAAAAATGGCAGCTTAGCAATCAAATACTTATCTGCAGATGCATTGGAAATGTTTAGAAATTCTATCAATTCTTTTTTTATCATGATCTCCGGTGAATCACTAAGATTCATGTTGAATTGTTCTAAACCACTTAACACGGCTGAGACAACCGAATCAATTATTTGCTGTTCGGCTGTTTCTGATAATAAACCCGTAGTCATATTTAGTTCACCTCCCTTAATTCAAAAATGTCGTCGAACTCAACATTTAACGAATCCACAATTTTTTTTGCTAATTTAGCACTTGGTTTTCTTTTTCCATTAAGAATATAACTCAAAGTATTTTCGCTAACTCCAATCTCACTGGCAAACTCACCATTGGTCAGTCCTTTGCGGTAAAGAATCATTTCCAAAGTTACTCGTTTTATTAAGACATTCATTATTTCACCCTCCTTGTTTCATTTTCAAGATCAAAATTATCAACTTGATAATACGGATTATACACTTATCCAATTGATAAGTCAACTTTTATTTATCAATCGGATAAACACCTGCTAACTTCGTCATATAAACATCTTATCAAAATGATAAGTTTCTAGTGACATCTTGGTTGAAATGTGATAAGTTATACCTATCAAATAATATGTCGAAAGTGAGAATATAAAGATGAATCGAATTAAAGAGTTACGAATGAAGCATGGAGCCTCATTAAAGGATGTAGCAGAAGCGGTTGCGGTTGCTGAAAGCCAACTATCTTTCTATGAAAATGGAAAACGAGCTCCACGAGACCAGAAAACGTGGGACCGCATAGCTGACTATTTCGATGTACCTGTTGCCTATTTAATGGGTATAAGTGATGACAGAATTGATTGGGAAAAACACAACAAAAACATCACTCCCGAAACTGTAGAGGCTGCTGCTCGTTTTGATAAGCTAGACCCTAATAGTGAAGAATACAAGCTTACTGAAGATTACTATTACGCCACTCTTACTATTGAAAAACTTGAACAAAAAATAGAGCATCTGACAAATAATATTGACCTCAGTAAAATCTCAGACGAAACTATTAACTTCCATATTAAGGGTTCAAACTTAACTGAAAAAGAACGAATATCACTTGGATTATTCATTGCTGGCATCATTGAACTAAGAAACTATAAATAATTAATCAGTACTCCTAAAATCACAGCGTGGCCGTTGCGACAAACAAGGAGAGAACAAATTATGGCAGCACCTAAGCAATACACAAATAAAGATGGGTCAAAGTCTTGGATGTTTCAAATATACATTGGACTTGACCCTATTACTGAAAAGAAGAAATACACCACTAGACGTGGATTTAAAACTAATAAGGAAGCTAATTTGGCACAAGCAGAATTACTACTTGAATTAGAAAAGAAATTGAGCGAAGCAGAAGAAGCAGAACTTAAGAGGTTGGAAGAAGCTAGGACTAAGAGGTTTGTGGAGATTTATGAGTTATGGATAGCTCAACACCGCCACACTGTCAGAGAGGTGACAGCTGACCGCATAGAGGACCAGTTTAGACTTCACATCCTCCCTATTTTTGAGGATGAACGTATTATGGAAGTCGACACTTTATTTTGTCAAAATGCTATTAGTAAGTGGGCCGGATATTACTCCCATTTCAAGGCTCTTAAATCTTATACTCAGAAAGTTTTTCAGTTTGCTATCAACATGCAACTGATTACAACGAATCCCATGCAACATGTAATCATGCCAAGAAAACAAGAAAAAGTAGACGATAGTGATCAATTTGAAAATTTCTATGACTTAAAAGAGTTGCTGCTCTTCTTTAAATGCTTAGAAAAAGAAAACGTCAAAAAAGACTTAGCAATTAGCCGAGTCCTTGCATTCACTGGAATTAGAAAAGGAGAGCTAGCAGCACTCACTTGGGAGGACATTGATTTCGAAGAAAAGTCCCTTAGAATCTCTAAAAGTTTGACTTACGTTAAGGCTGTACCAAAGATTACACCGCCTAAAAATAAGAAGTCTAAGCGTGTTCTACCTATTGATGATAGAACTATTGAGATACTGAAACAGTGGCGTGTAACGCAAGCTACCGAGCTTCTACAGCTAGGTTTGAATGTAAAGAACGACCCGACTCAAATCGTTTTCACACATCCTAGTAAAGGTGAGTTAAATCACTATTTAAGCCGTGATTATATTAACCATTTCCTTAAGATGATCATTGCTAAATACGACCTTGGTTACATTACACCTCACGGATTTAGACATACACATGCATCACTCTTATTTGAAAGTGAAGCTTCTATTAAAGAGGTACAGGAGAGACTAGGACATGCTAACGCTCAAATCACTTTGGATATTTATACTCATGTAACAAAAACAGCACGAGTTGAGACTGCTGAGAACTTTGCTAGGTATGCAAACTTTTAAGGGCTACCCAGAAAATAGCAGTTTAATTGATAAACGAACTTTTAAGAGCCAAGTGACAAAAAGTCACCTAGTTGATAAACGTGACCTACGATTAACTCTCTGAACAAAGTTACAAATAGTAACCTCGTTGGAAAAAACGCAAGTCAATTAATTCTTTACACCAAGCAAGGTCGAAAATTTCGACTTTACTATTTCTCCAAAATAAAAGGATAGTCACGGGGATAGTCACGGACCATTTTACCGCTAAAAAAGAATAAAGAAAAAAGCAGAAACCCTGTAGTACCAAGGTCTCTGCTCTAACTTTTCTATTCGGCTGAGTTTTCGTCTGCCAAACCGTATTTTTTGTTGAAACGATCCACACGGCCATCTGCTTGAGTAAACTTTTGACGTCCAGTATAGAATGGATGAGAATCAGAACTGATTTCAACACGGATCAATGGGTATGTGTTACCATCTTCCCATTCAACTGTTTCTTGACCTTTTTTAGTAGAACCAGACAAGAATTTGAATCCAGTTGTTGAATCCATAAATACAACTGGTTGGTAATCTGGATGGATATTTTCTTTCATGTTTATGTCTCTCCTTTGCCCTGAACCATTTGCTGAGTCAGAGTTGTTTTTTTAAGTTTTGCAACATTACTATATTATCACAGTTTTAAGTCAGTGACAATCATCTTTTTGCTCTTTGTTGATTGTTTTTTCCAAAAGAGACATCTTTAAAGGCTTCAAAGAGTTGTTTATTGTTATCTGTACGGCGCAAGAAGTTTAACAACTGTTCAGTATACTCCAAGGAATCGCCTTTCATATTACGTCGTAATTTCCAAATTTCATCAAGTTGAGAGGCTTCCATCAACAGATCTTCTTTGCGTGTTCCTGATTTTTTAACATCAATGGCCGGGAAAACACGTCTCTCTGACAGTTCTCTAGATAAATGCAACTCCATGTTACCTGTTCCTTTAAATTCTTCATAAATCACATCATCCATTCGGCTTCCAGTATCAACTAGGGCCGTCGCTAAGATGGTTAAACTACCACCTTCTTCGATGTTTCGCGCTGCCCCAAAAAATCGTTTTGGTTTGTAAAAAGCCGCTGGATCAATTCCTCCACTTAATGTTCGCCCACTCGGTGGAATGACCAAATTATACGCACGCGCCAAACGAGTAATACTATCCATCAAGATGACTACATCACGTTTGTCTTCCACGAGGCGCATCGCACGTTCTAAGACCAGTTCTGATACCCGTGTATGATTTTGCGGTTGCAAGTCAAAGGTTGACGAGACCACGTCTGCTTTGACGCTACGCTCAATATCGGTCACTTCTTCAGGGCGTTCATCGATTAGTAGCACAATCAATTCCACATCAGGATGATTTTCAGTAATCCCATTAGCAATTTCTTTAAGTACTGTTGTTTTCCCTGCTTTAGGGGGCGCAACAATTAAGCCTCGCTGGCCAAAGCCAACTGGCGAAAAGATGTCAATCATGCGAGTGCTTAAACGTCCTTTTGACGTTGCTAAAATTAATTGGCGATCGGGGTAAAGAGCAGTCATAGCAGGAAAATGCGGACGTTCTTTGGCTTCTTCAGGGTTTTTACCATTAACTGTTTCCACATGCATTAAGCCATAATACCGTTCTGATTCTTTTGGCGGGCGGGCTTTTCCAGCAACTTTATCACCATTTCGTAAACCGAATCGACGGATTTGAGACGAGGAAATATAGATATCTTCTTGACTGGCTGAATAGTTAATAGGACGTAAAAAGCCATAACCTTCAGAAGAAATAATATCTAAAACACCTTCCATCATAAAGAACCCTTGTTTTTCAGCTTGGGCACGAATAACGGCTAAAGACAATTCCTTTTTTGTCATCTGACTGTAATAAGGAATTTTAAAATTCTTTGCATAGCTATAAATTTCTTTTAGGGTACTGTTCTCCAGCTCCCCCATTGTTAAATAATCTTTCATCAACTTGTTGCCTCACTTCCTGAATAAAAAAAGTTACCTCCAAATGACTGCCACACCACTCCTACAATTGACAATGAACATCGTAAACTATTTTGTTAGATGATTAGTCTTCTTCCACCATATAAATGTCAGCACCTAAAGCCGTTAATTTTTCAATGATTGAATCATAACCTCTTAGAATATATTCGACATTCGTGATTTTAGTTTGCCCTTCAGCCATTAATCCTGCCGTTACTAGGCAAGCTCCGGCTCGCAAATCGCTAGCAGCCACTTCGGCTCCTTGTAATTTATTTGGCCCATTTAAGATAATCATATTCCCCTCTATTCGGGCATCTGCTCCCATTCGTGCTAATTCTGGAATATGATTAACCCGCTTTTGATAGATGCTGTCCATGACAATGCTTTCACCTTGTGCTCGGAGTAATAAGGGTGTTAATGGTTGCTGTAAATCCGTCGCAAACCCTGGGTAAGGGTAGGTTTTAACATCCACAGACTTTAATTCTTTTACGGGGTGAACGAAAACAGAATCTTCGCCAATTTCCAAATCTACGCCCATTTCCTCAAGTTTCGAAATAAAACTTTCGATATGTTCATGAATCACATTTTTAACTAAAACACCTTGACCAACAGCCGCTGCCATTGAAATATACGTACCAGCTTCAATTCGATCGGGAATAATTGAATGACGGCAACCATGAAGTTCTTTAACACCATCAATTCGAATTTCATCAGTGCCTGCTCCCCTAATTTTTGCTCCCATATTGTTTAATAGTGTTGCCACATCAATAATTTCGGGTTCTCTGGCAGCATTTTCAATAACCGTCCGACCTTCTGCTTTAACCGCCGCTAACATCACGTTGATTGTCGCGCCAATTGATACCATATCCATAAAGATACGTGTCCCTTTCAGTCCGTTTTCACTTGTATGTAAATAAGTGGCACCGTGTTCAGTTTTAACATTTGCACCAAGTGCTTCAAACCCTTTGACATGTAAGTCAATCGGTCGCGGGCCTAAGAAACAGCCCCCAGGCAAACCGACAACCCCTTCGCCAAATTTCCCTAATAAGGCGCCCATAAAATAATAAGAAGCACGTAAACTATTTATTTTACCATTTGGCATCGGAACTGAAACCATCTCAGTCGGATCAATGACCATTTTATTATCGGCAAAGGTCACTTTAACACCCATGATTTCTAATATTTCTTTAAGTGAATACACATCGTTTATATCGGGAACTCCCTCTAAGATAACAGGGGAATCGGCAAGAATTGCTGCGGGGATTAGTGCAACAGCACTGTTTTTAGCACCATTTATCGTGACCTCGCCTATCAGAGGATGGCCACCATTAATTACAAATTTTTTCATTAATACTTTCACTCATTCCTTAAAAAAGCCGCTGAATCACAGCTTGTACTATTTATTATCTCGTTGGTTCAATTCATTTTAATCCTCATCATTTTACCACAGTTTACTTAAATTAAAAAGGATTGCTTTTACTTAATCCTTTTCTTCTATTAAAAAGCCTTTTATGAAACACAGTGTTTCAATAGAGAAATACCAATCTAAATGAATGTAACCAGTTACAATTAGAGTATCTTGACGTTATGATAGAGAGGTAATGAGGAATAAAAAAATGAGAAACGGCACGCGTTGTTTTCTCAAACAAGGGAGCGAAACAATATGTTTCATCAAAAACTGGATTCATTTCCAACGGATTTTTTATGGGGATCAGCTTCAGCCGCTTACCAAGTAGAAGGCGCTTGGAACACCGATGGCAAAGGAGCATCCATTTGGGACAATTACGTTAAAATACCTGGCACGACATTCAAAGGCAGCAATGGCGATGTGGCAGTAGATCACTATCATCGCTACCGAGAAGATGTGGCCTTAATGGCCGAACAAGGCTTAAAAGCTTATCGTTTCTCAGTTGCTTGGACACGAATTTTACCTCAAGGCAAAGGCGAGATCAACCAAGACGGTTTGGATTTTTACAACGATTTAATTGATGAACTGTTAAAACACGGCATCGAGCCAATAGTGACTATCTATCACTGGGACTTGCCACAAGCCCTACAAGATGAGTATGGCGGTTGGGAATCTCGTCATATCATCGAAGATTTCACAGCCTATGCACGTATCTTATTCGAGGCATTTGGAGACCGTGTTAAACACTGGGTCTCACTAAATGAGCAAAATGTCTTCATTATGCATGGCTATATGATGGCCTCTCACCCACCAGCAGTTTCAGATCCTAAGCGGATGTATCAAGCCAATCATATGGCAAATCTGGCAAATGCTTCAGTTATTAAAGCTTTTAGAGATGGGGGTTACTCCGGTAAGATTGGACCAAGCTTTGCTTACAGTCCCTCTTATGCCATTGATGCCAACCCACTTAACGTCGTCGCTCACGAAAATATGAGTGATTTTTCAGCCAATTTTTGGATGGATGTTTATGTCTATGGACGGTATCCTAGAGTGATGATTAATAATCTGACGAAAATGGACGTTATGCCTGATATTCACAAAGGTGATTTAGATTTATTAAAAGCTGGAAAACCAGATTTTATGGGACTTAATTATTATCAATCTATGACAGTGGCCAGCAATCCCCTGAATGGCGTCTCTATGGGCGGAGAAGCCAATTATACCGGTGAAAAAGGATCCACTCAAGAATCAGGAATGCCTGGGCTCTTTAAAATTGTGGAAAACCCCAATCTGGAAAAAACAAACTGGGATTGGACCATTGACCATGAAGGCTTGCGAATTTGTTTAAGACGGATTTCAAGTCGTTATGACTTGCCCATCTTAATCACCGAAAACGGCTTAGGGGAATTTGACACCTTGGAAGAAGATGGCAGTGTTCATGATCAAGCAAGAATCACCTACCTAAACAACCATTGCCTAGCCATTCAAGAAGCCATCAGCGACGGGGTTGACGTGATTGGTTACTGTACGTGGAGTTTTACCGACTTACTTAGTTGGTTAAATGGCTATCAAAAACGTTACGGCTTTGTTTATGTGGATCGGGATGAAGTTAATCAAAAAGATCTCACTCGTTATAAAAAAGATAGTTTCTATTGGTATCAGAAAGTCATTACATCTAATGGCCAATCATTAACTGACTGATACCAACCAAATCGTCAACTCTCAACTATTGGTGGTTGACAGGATAAAATTCATTATGTTTAGCTTTTTCGTCTCTTTCAGAATCGAAAAAGCTTTTCAATTAAGGAGAATCAATTATGGATGTGTTAGAGCATTTTTTAAACAAGTTTCTTGGACCAGTAGCAAACTGGATGAGTAAAAGTAAATTTTTTAGCGCCTTGTCTGAGGCATTTATGCGGACTACTCCAGTAACTCTAGGAGCTGCCGTTTTAATGATCATTGGTAATTTTCCAATCCCCTCCTGGGTAGCTTGGATTGAGTCCTCTGGATTAAAAGTCCATTTCGATTCCGTTATCGGTGCAACAATCAATGCCATTTCACTTTTTGTCGTCTTTAACTTTGCTTATGTATACGCACGCAATGAAAAGGAAAATCCTTTATCCGCTGGCCTTTTAGCCGTTGCCAGTTTCTTTATTTTAATGCCTCAAAAAATAGAGGTCCCTACGCTGGAAAAAATGGTGACCAAGTTTCCAGGTGAAGCAGTTGTAACCGGCATCGAGAGCCAAGAAGCGTTTGGAACCTTCTTCACTGGTGGAACCGGCTTAATGGTGGCCATCTTTGTGGGCTGGTTAGTGGGTTATCTATTCGTCTTATTAAACCGCAAAAATCTAACCATCAAAATGCCAGACAGCGTTCCTACGAATGTCGCCGAATCTCTGAGCCCAGCTATTTTATCTGGCCTAATTTTCATTATTTTTTTCCTGATTCGAGTCGCTTTTGCTTTCACGCCATTTAACAGTATTTTCTATTTTATTTTTGGTATTATTCAACAGCCTCTGCAAACCCTTACAAGCTCTCCTATTGCCATTATTGTGATATTTACCGTCGCCAATATGTTATGGTTTTTCGGCATTCATCCCAACATGGTCTACGGTGTAGTCATGCCGATGCTCTTAGCTAACGGTACCGCCAATATGAATGCCTTTAAAAATGGTGAACCACTGCCCTTCTTATTAATGACTGTTATTGCTCAAGTATGCGGAAATGGCTTTGGTGGTCAAGGTGGAACATACGGCTTAGTCATTGCTATGTTTACCGCTAAGTCCGATCGCTATAAATCCTTACGTAAATTAGCCGGCCCGCCAGTAATTTTTAACGTCAACGAACCACTAGTATTTGGGACTCCCTTAATGTTAAACCCGGTCTTCTTCTTACCGATGGCTCTAGGCCCGATTTTCATGGGCTCCTCTGCATGGTTAATGGTTAAGCTGTTGAATTTCACCGAGCTAAATCCGCTTATTTCCATGCCATGGACCACCCCGGCCCCTTTGATGATGGGACTTCAAGGAGGCTGGAAATATTTGCTGATATTCCTAGTAGCGTTAATCATCAACATCTGTCTGTGGTTCCCATTCTTTAAAGTAGCAGACAAACAAGCCTTAGTTGAAGAACAGGAAATCCTAGCTAATCAATCATAATCATCAATCAGTTCTAATTATTCAAGAATTAAAGGGCTAAAAAAATCCTTTGTAAGTTGCTCCAATCGTAAACCTTACGGTTGGACCTTCCTTTACTTAAACTAGATATCTACTAGGTACAATCGTTTAACTAAGGTTTCAATTAAATAGACAACCGGTAATTGTGACGATAAGTCGGCATTATAGTATAATCGATCGTATGAGGTGTGATAATAAATATCTAGATTTACAAGTTGGGCTAATGTGTTCGTTTCTCTATTGGTAATACCAACGGAAAAGATGTCACGATCAGCAATCAATCTGGCCGTCTGAACCACTTCCATGGTCTCTCCGGACACCGAAAAGAATAAGCAAACTTCCTTCCGAGTAGATTTTTTTTCTTGCTTCGGTGCTAAGTAAGGAAAATAAGCAGAGGTGGAAGCAAAACTTCGATAGCCTAAAGTAGAAAATTGGTTGGCGGCATATTCCGCCATTATACCCGAAGCTCCCAAACCCAAACAGTGAATTAGTTCGGCTTCTTTTAACTTCGTGACCAATAATTCAACCTTATCATCAAAATCAGAGGGAAACGTGTCGCTAGCTAATAAACCACGACGAATGCTCTCTTGGCCAAGTATTTCTTTTCGCTTATTTAATTCATGCTTCAACATTAGTCGCATTTCTGGAAAACTGTCGAAGCCCATTTTTTGTGTGAAACGAACGATCGTAGCAGGTGACACATGAGTCGCATCTGCTAATTCTCGGACACGCATATAAGCCACTTTTTCTAAATTTGAACCGACAAATTTGGCAATCTCACTTTCCAATTCTGTCGCTGTCTTAAGTTTTTGGATATCAAACATCGCACTCAGCTCCTCCCCTTTATTTTAAAGGAATTAACCACAACAGTAAAGGAGGTCATCACAGATGACTCAATATATTGGCATTGACATTGGTGGTTCTGCTATCAAACACGCTTTAATCGATTCACAGGGAAATATTAAACAGTCAGCAAACTTACCAACTCCAGAAAATCTAATCGACTTCACAGCCTGCCTAAAAGACATTAAAAGTCGTTACAATAACGAAAAAACCAGCGGTATGGCCATCAGCATGCCCGGACTAATCGATTCAGCAACTGGCCATGCCATTCACGGTGGCGCTCTAACTTTTATTCAAGACTTAAACGTTCGAGCCCTCATTAAAGAAGTCTGTGGAGTGCCTGTTCAAATTGAAAACGATGGTAAATGCGCAGCTTTAGGCGAGCATTGGCTAGGTAATCTAGTTGGCGTTGAAAATGGCATTGCCCTTGTCATTGGCACTGGTATTGCCGGCGGGATTATTGTTAACAATCAATTAGTCCGAGGCCATCATTTAACGGCTGGAGAATTTTCATATATGCGCACCAATAGTGACTACAATGATTTTCAGCACCTGTTTGCCATGGAAGGCAGTTCAGTTATTTTAAGCAATACCTATGCCCGAATTAAAGGCATGAATGAGGATCAAATGGATGGCAAACGTTTTTTTGCCGATGTAGCAGCCCAAAACTCTGACGCTGTCTCCTTATTAAATACTTACAGTAAAAAACTAGCAACTCAACTCATGAATTTGCAAACTATTCTTGATCCAGAAGTCATCACAATTGGTGGTGGTATCAGTAAGCAAACAGCTCTATTTGAGCACATTGACCGTCACATCGACGCCATCATTGCTGAGTTTCCTTTACCATTAATGAGACCGAATGTTAAACAATCCTCACTTGGAAACCATGCCAATTTAATAGGAGCACTAAGCAATTTTATCAATAAAGAATCTATCTAAAAATGACCTCTAGAAAAAAACATCGTCCTTTAAGTTAAACAGGTTGGCAAGCTCACGTAAAAAAACAGGTTATTTTCAAAAAAATGGGCCGCTATGTCTTATTCAAGGGATAGTCGTTATAATAAAGAGGTAGTAAGTAATCTATTTTAGCTGAGTGCTAACACTCGGACACCATTAAATAAGGAGTGAATGTAAATGAGTAATGGATTTAAAGAAGGCTTTTTATGGGGCGGGGCAACGGCTGCCAACCAATTGGAAGGTGCCTATAATATCGATGGTAAAGGATTAACTATTGCCGATATTTCACCTGGTGGCAAACAACGGATGAAACTTTTAGCTTCTGGTGATTTCCCTTTAGAAATCGATAACAGTAAGTATATCTATCCAAATCACGACGGTATCGATTTTTATCACCTATACAAAGAAGACATTGCCATGTTCGCAGAAATGGGATTTAAAACCTTTAGAATGTCCATCTCTTGGGCTCGTATTTTTCCTAACGGGAATGATGTGGAACCAAACGAAGCAGGTTTGGCATATTATGAAAGTGTGATCGATGAATTATTAAAATACAACATCCAGCCGACAATCACCATGTCTCACTACGAAACACCTTTAAACTTAGTGACAGAATATGGTGGCTGGAAAAACCGTGAACTGATAGGTCTCTTTGAGAAATATGCCCGCACTATTCTGGAACGCTTCCATACTAAAGTTAAATACTGGATGACCTTCAACGAAATCAATACAGGTGTTTTTGGCTCCTTCTTCTCGACTGCCATGAGAGGTGCCACACCACAGGACAATTTCCAAGGACTGCACAATCAGTTTGTGGCCAGCTCATTGGCGACTAAAATAGCTCATGAATTGAATCCTGATTTAAAAGTAGGATGCATGAGTATCTATGCCACAATGTATGCCTATGATTCAGATCCTAAAAATGTTATGGCTATGGAAGAAAAAAGCCGGATGTTTAACTATTTCTGTAATGATGTGCAGGTTCGTGGTGAATACCCAAGTTATGCCCTACAGTTCTTTAACGAACATGGGATCGAACTTGATATTGCTGATGGCGAGTTAGACTTGTTAAAAAATCATACAGTTGATTACTTGTCATTTAGTTACTACATGTCAGCAACCGTCTCTGTTAATCCTGAACATCAAGGGGACACCAGCCAAGGAAATTTCTTTGGTGGCGTAAAAAACCCATTCTTGAACGCCAGTGAATGGGGCTGGGAAATCGATCCTGTTGGTTTACGTCTAGCCTTGTGCAACTTATACGGCCGTTACGGGATTCCTCTTTATATTTCTGAAAATGGTTTAGGAGCCATTGACACTCCTGACGCTAATTTCAACATTGACGATGACTATCGCATTGATTATTTACGTCAGCATATTACAGAAATGGAAAAAGCTGTCACCATCGACGGCGTCGATCTTTTCGCTTACACGCCTTGGGGATGTATTGACCTTGTCAGTGCGTCAACAGGTGAAATGTCTAAACGCTATGGCTTTATCTACGTGGACCTAGACGACGAAGGCAATGGTACGATGAATCGCTATAAGAAAAAGTCATTTGATTGGTATAAAAAAGTTATTGCTACAAATGGAGAACATTTAGCTTAAACCTAAATAAACAGGCCTTGCATAGATCAAGCAAGGCCTGTTTTTAATATGGCATAACTAAGATATGGGTAATGTCGGCAATCACTGTTTGTTCATCTTTAACTTGCCAATACTTTTTTTGTTCTTGATTTGTTTCCAAGTTTATAATGACCTTCTTTGGCTCACTAGCCGTCTCCATATTAGCAATCGCTTGAATCATAATCCCATTAATATTTTTAGGGTCTTCATGAAAATCTGCTACCACCTTTTTAGCCTTTTCCAAATCAGCTTTTGATGTCAGCTTACTCAAGTCCTCTTCTGTTTCAACATTTTCAATCCCGGCAACTGTCACTAACTCAATCATTTTTTCAACGGATAGGCGCTGCAACTCCGCCTCAAACTTATCGGTGGCCAATCCTTTAATAGTCAATTCAACAGTTCCTTCATCCTGACTTTCTTTTAAAACCTTTGCCTGATAACTAGTTTTTTCCTTTAAGACTGTGAACATAGCATCTGCCGCTTTCTTGGAATCAGCCTCTTCAAGTCCTAATTCAGCTAGTTGCTTAGCTAACTGCTCAACTACTGCCGTATCATGGCTTTCAATAATTTTTTTTCCAAAACTTTTTTCATACTGCTCAAAATCCCTTAAATAAAACTCTGCATTCATAAATGCTTCTGCAGAGACCTTGGTTTCTTCCTTCTTGCTGCATGCACCTAAAGCCAGCAGCGCTGATATCAATAAGACTAGCCAAATCATTTTTTTTCTCACACATTTCACTCCTAAACTATCCAGCGTTGTCAGCGGCTAACCTTCTTTTCCGCACTGACACTGAATTCTTTCTTTAAAGGTAACACACATTGTTACGGAAAAGAAAGACCTATTCTCATAAATCAGTCATTTTCCGCTTGAATGACGCCAAGCACTTCCACCATCGACAATGCTTTCTCAATTGGCAATACAAATTTATTTAGTTGAGCCAAATCTGTCGGAACATGCGCTGTTTGATTGACTAAAGTCTGAAACATCGCTTTTTTTATTTTTGCACTTCGCTTAGCAGCCTCTTTCTCTTGTATCATCCGTTCTTTTAATGAGCGCTTTACCGTTAAGGTTTTAGTCCGTACCCGCCTGCCATCACTTGTCCTCAAAATCTCTCGATTACCATCAATTGTCTTTAAAATCACTCGCAATTCTTCATTTGAGCAATTTTCTTTAACCTCAATACATGCGTTCTTTCTTTTTTTCCGTTTTCGCTTCCGCTTATTTGATGGTATAAAAGGGGCCATTTCCAACTCAAGAAGCGGCGCCAAATTACCATTAATATACAATTGCTTTTTTTGTATTTTTTGCAACTGACTTCCTCTCCTCTGTCATTTATTAATTTGATTAAACGTTCAAAAAAATGAGCGTTAAACATAACCGATTACATTATAGCATGTTTTTTACCCATGGAGATCAAAATAATCAAGCAAAAAAAAAAAGCGAAACTAAGAATATAATTTCGCCTATTCCAAAATGTTTATTTTTTTACATCATTCACATGAAACCAAACATGAACCCCGTTTGGATCATCAATTTCTAATATTTTCTTTCCTTTATTATAAAAGAAATGCCGACCTAACTTAGTTAAATGCTCCTGTAACCCAATTAACTCAGCTTCTGTAGCAACTTTGAATGACAGGTAATCCAAACCCAAATTTTCATCATCCTGATCCTCTGTCTTGATTTGATTAAGGGTATTAATTGCAAGATGATGATGATAATCTCCCGCAGCCAAATAACGTAAACTTGGGAAAGCTGCACTGGTCAGCTTAAAACCTAAAACCTCTGTATAAAACTGTTGACTTTCCTCTAAGTCAACAACATTTAAATGCACATGGCCAAGACGCGTTTCAAGTGGTAACTTACTAAACCGATCAGTCTCTTCGGCTAATAAACTTTGAGTATCCAAACGACTCAGGACACTATCCATTGTCCCTTCAGTATGATAATCCCACTGTTCTTTCGGTTTATCCCAAGACAATTTAATGCCATTAAATTCTGGATCTTTCAGATAGATAACTTCGCTATGCCCAAGATCACTCATACCGACAATTGGATAATCTAAACTTAGTAAATGCTGATACAAGGCACTTAAATCACGGCGCTCCGGTAATAATATACCAAAATGATATAAACCGTTGTGACTTATTTCACTTGGGACACCATCTTCTTTTTCCAATAAACAAATGAAGGTTCTCTTTGCTTCTTTAATTCCCAAAAAAGCCATACCATTCTCTTCACGCATGACATCTAATCCTAGGACAGATTTAAAAAAGGCAACTTCTTTATCTATATCTTTCACTTTTAGGGCAACAAGAGCTAATCTTGTTTCTTCTTTGAGTTGATAACTCATCGTTTCACTTCTCCTTACTCTCCACTATGACATTTTATTTTCTATAATTATCCTACCATTTTTTTTAGAAAAAGGATACTTTTTTGATGTAAGCCCGCTTAGTTTGTTATTTATCAATGCATTTTTGCATATTAAAATAACTTGCCTCGATACTCTCTTATTCTTATCGGACTACCTGATCACTAACTTAAGTAAACAAAGTAACTTTTCCAAAAGTCAGGCCTTAAGAGCTAATTTCGCTTAACATTCTCTGAAATTTAGTCCACACTAAATAAACCTCTTATTACGAACTGATGAATCAACCTAAAATAAACTTGAAAAGACACTGAAAACGTAGTATGCTCAATAAGTAATTATTCCCTAGCATGACGATTGTGTCATGCTTTTTATTAAGGAGATTTATATGTCAAAAAAACTACCTTTTTCTGCCTACTTAACACTTGGTTCCATGTTGTTTGGCCTATTTTTTGGGGCAGGAAATCTGATTTTTCCAGTTCATATGGGACAACTAGCTGGAAGTAACACACCGATTGCCACCCTTGGTTTTATTTTAACTGGTGTTGGATTACCCTTTTTAGGTGTCTTAGCCATTGGGTTCTCTCAAAGCAACGGACTGTATGATCTGGCTAGTAGAGTTCATCCTGCCTTCGGCCTATTTTTTACCATGGCCTTATATCTAACTATTGGCCCATTTTTTGCTTTACCTAGAACTGCTACCGTTTCATATGAAGTCGGCCTTTCCCCGTATATTCCAGAAAAGTTTCAAGTGTTAAGTTTGTTGCTTTTTTCTCTTTGTTTTTTTGTCTTAGCTTGGCTCTTTTCCCTCCGTCCAGCTAAAATTATGATGTGGGTTGGCAAAATACTGAACCCCTTGTTTCTGATTTTTTTAGCTTTCTTAATTTTCAAAACTTTTACTCAACCGATGGGCTCTATTACCGAGCAAGTACCTCAAGAAGTCTACCAAAATAATTCTTTTTTTACAGGCTTTATTGAAGGTTATAATACTATGGATGTCCTTGCTTCACTGGCTTTCGGAATTATTGTTGTTAATAGCATAAAATCATTGGGCGTGACAAAACCTAGTGCCATTGCCAAGGACACTCTTAAGTCTGGTTTTGTGACATTGGTCCTGATGACTGTCATCTATGCCAGTTTAGCCTATATGGGTGCTACAAGTGTTAATCGATTCCCTCTATCTGAAAATGGCGGAATTGCTTTAAATCAAATTTCTCATCATTATTTTGGCTCTTTTGGCAGTCTTTTATTAGCCATTATCGTTACCTTAGCCTGTTTGAAAACCGCCATAGGATTAATCACGGCTTGTAGTGAAACCTTTGTGGAGTTATTCCCCCAGATTTCCTATAAAAATTACGTTCATTTGTTTAGTATTGCCGGATGCGCCATTGCCAATGTAGGTCTAACATCAATTATTAAATTATCGATTCCTGTCTTGATGTTTTTATATCCTTTAGCAATCGTTCTAGTATTGTTAGCCTTCTTATCGCCACTCTTTAAACACCGCTCAATCGTCTATCAAGTTACCATAGGCGTCACATTTATCATTAGCATTGTTGAAGGGTTTAAAGCTGGTTCTGCGCCATTTAAAGCTTTACCAGGTATTCAACACATCATTAGCTTTTTCAATGCCATACTGCCTTTTTCATCTGTCAATATGGGATGGATCATCCCCGCTCTCATAGCCTTAGCCATTGGCTGGGGGATAAGTTTACAGCAATCAAGTCCAAAAAAAAACTGACCTAGGTCAGTTTTTTTTATGTTGTTGTGGGTTAACTCGTCTTGCAATTAATGGTAAGATCAGACCTAAGGCCACGAATATAATCGGTGTGACGATGTTCAAAATCAATTGGAAAATCCACGCTTTCGGATCCGCTCCATAATCCAATTTTGGCACCATCCCCAAAATACAGGCAAAAGCCGTAAAGAAGAAACACCAAGCCCCTACGACAAATCCAATTTTAGGATTTTTGATGAATTTATAATCTGAAACAAATCGTTTTGAGTATTTATTAATCAACATATACGCTAGAAATACCCATAAATAACGTAATGGCATTACCACTGAATTTAAATTAAGCAACCAACGGTATAACTCACTCATATTACCAATCCCTAAAGAAGGTACAATGATTAAGATACTAACTAAAACACCAGTCATAATATAACCATTAATCGGTGTTCCTTTTTTATTAAGCTTAGCCAATGAATTTGGAACAAATTCCGGATCAGCATCGGCCAACAAAATTTTAAGTGGAGCATCAATGGAGAAGGCTAAAGCCGAAATCTGAGCCAATGCATTGGCAATCGCGTATAAAATCATGAAGACATCGCCTACTCCATAAAAATTCCCCAAGCGCTGGAAAGCCTCATAAGCACCGTTCACCATTAAATCCTCAGGAATATGATTGGCATCAAACAACATGCCCATAGCGATTGAACCTAAGAGAGCGCATAAGGCCACCATTCCCGCCAAGAAAATCATCCCTTTTGGGAATTCCTTTGACGGATTTTTAGTATTGTTGACATAAGGTGAGATCTTTTCGCAACCACCTACAGCAAAAACCAACATCGATATCGTTGTCAAATACCCAAAGTTAAATTTAGGTATGTAGGTGGCAACAGATGTCATATTAGGTGTCGCCACCTCAGCCCCAGTCATGCCTGGAGCTGACACTGCTAAAATAATAAAGAGAATTGACATGACAAACATTGCTGTTCCAGCCATATTCCCAATCATTTTAAGTGTTGTTAATCCTTTCGACGCAATCCATAAAAATAATAAAAAAATGGCCAAACAAATCATCGAAATCTTAAAAGCCCCTACTGTTGTAACAAAAGAACCATTCCCTTTAAATAACCAGCTCAATGCCACTAAAATACCTTGGGGTTTTTGAGCTAAATACGGCACGTGAACTACCCAATAGGTCCAAGCTGCAAAAAAAGCTAACTTCTTGGTGGACGTTTCTTTAATCCACGATGATACGCCTCCGTTTGACTCCTTAAAGGTCGAGCCTAATTGCCCCACACTTAAGGCATAAGGAACGAAGTATAAAATCATGATTAAAATCCATGAAACAACAACGGTTAACCCTTGTTGAGCGTAGTTATTGACAACATTCCCCAATCCCCAAACCGAAACAAATGCCATTAAGGCGATGTTGTACCAACGTAATTGCTTTTCGTTCATCTTTTCCTCCTTTATGATAACTATTTTTTAATGCTATTCTTTCAAAGAATACTCCTCTTTATAAAGGTTGGTCAACGGCAGAATCGTCTTTTTAATTAATGTCTCATGGAATTAGCCTTGAGTTTTAATTTAGAGGTAGTTAACCTGCTTCTGGAAACTAACAATCGATTAGGAGGCTAATCATTAATTGATTAACCAACCTCTCACAGCAGTGTACGTACCTTTCCGTATACGACACTTCGGGAAAAACTGCTGTTTGGCTGCTGACTTCTACTTTATTTTCTCACTACGGCTAGATTCTCTATTGAATGGTCCTTTCGGTTTACCTATCTCTAATTGCTCATTCAGATAAAGTGATTTTCTTATTTTCTATCTTGCGCTTTCATGGTTACCATTTCAGGTCAGACACACATTTACCATCCCCCCTCGCTCCTTGTTATTTTCACAACTTATCCTCACTACTATGACTTCTGCTGACTCCTTGCCATTCATCTTAATGTCCACTAAGATTGTCATGAGCCGTCCACCGACTTCCCATCACCCTCGCAAGACATCCCCCGTATGCCGTCACAACTTTCACGTCATCTCATCTCTTGATTTACCCAACACATTTTTTTGACAGTTATTGAACTTTAGATTCTTTGGCAACCTCATCCATGTGCCTAGTCTCTTATCACGTTTCTGTTTGTAAGTGCAGAGTTTCGCCTTAGACTTCTTTTTATCAGATGTGTAGTCGACTTGCACCGCCTAGTTACTACCCATGCAAGGCACACAAAAAAAAAGAGACGTCATTTCTGACATCTTTTTTTTATCTATCGAACAATATCGATTATTTGATTATCAATAAATAACTCAACTTGTTTACGAGTAACAATCGGGCTATCTCCTAAGGTCGTATGAGCTAAAACACTACTAGCAGTTGCGAATTCGACCATTTTAGAAACTGGCTCGCCCTCTAAAACTGCTACAATAATTCCAGCTGCAAATGCGTCACCTGTCCCGACTCGATCAAGTACAAAAAGAGGGTATTCTTTAGAGTAAGCTAATCCATCTTGAGAATAAACAAAACCTGTTAGATATCGTTGATTGTCTCGATTTTTTCTCAGAGTCCCCACAAAATAGTCAATGCCATAGTCCTCCATAAAGGCTTGGGATAAATCTTCAAACCGGTCACTGCCTATTTCCCGGTCCACCTCTAGCAACTCTATTAAATCGCGTTTCGACCCAATCACGATATCAGCAAATGGCAATATCCGTTGGTACTGCTCCCGAAGCCACTGCCGATCATGACCTTTATTCAAGCTTGGACGATAATTAAAATCAAAACAAACTAGCTTACCCGATTGCTTGGCTTGCTCTGCCAAACGAAAAGCAGCTTCCCGAGTTTCTTCCGTTAAAATCAATGAAATTCCACAAATATGAATTAAATCATGATTTTCCAAAGCATTATCTATTTCAATAGTAGTCCATTGACTGATAGCAAATGAACTATGGATTCGATCGAGGTAGGTAACTTCTGCCGGACGATTACCAAAACCTTGTTCTAGAATGTAAATCCCCATATGCTGTCCGCCTTGTTTCACCAAATCGTCGAAAATGCCTAATTTACGAATTTCAGCTTTGGCTGCTTCACCAAGTCGGTTATCTGGTAATTGTGTCAGTAAACTTGTTTCATGACCAAAATGGCTAACCCCACTTAGAACATTTAATCCTGTGCCAGTAAAATTAAGTCGCGCATCTTTAGTTTGTTCTAACAACTGGTAATTATCCATGGCGATTCGCAGCATCACTTCACCAAAGGCTAACACTCTCTTTTTTGCCATCACTATCAATCCCTTAACCTAAGATTTTTTTAACGATATTATATAAGGTCGCAACATCCTCTGGTCGAGTATCTCCAGTTGTCGAATCAATAATCGAGCTATAGATGTGAGGAATGATTTTTTCCACACCCGCATCAACAGCAATTTGAACAATTTCTTCAAAGTTTTCTAAATCAATACCACCCGTAGGTTCCAAATAAAAATCATATTTGGCACAGGCTTCTGCTACGGCTATGTACTCTTCCTTATGAGCTAATCCGTTCATCGGAAAATACTTAATGGAGCTGCCACCCATGTCTTTTAACATTGCAATAGCAGTTTCAATACTGACTTCCCCAGCCGGTGTCTGGCTGCTCAATGGTCCTGTCGCTATATTAACGTAACCGACTTTCCCTGTTGGTGAGACCAAGCCGTTGACAATTGTTTCACTTTGACCAAGAAGCGCCCGTGACGGCCCTACACCTGTAAAAACCTGGTTAACATGCTGGGGCTGTAAGACACCAGAAAGGCGGGTCACCATATCACTTTGATTCGGGTCACCTGCTCCTAAACCAACTGACAAGGCGTTGTCAGTTGCTTCCTGATAAAGCTTCATATCCTCTATCGCCGCCATATCAGAGTCGTAATTCTTTGATAATACCCCTAAAATCACGTGCCCTTCAGCCGCTTTATAGCAAGCTGCTGCATTCTCCACGGAGTTTGCTAAAACATTTAAACTAATACGATTGTCATAATAATTTGGAGTTTTTTTCATCATTAATTCCCTCTTTCATCAATTCAGACTAATATTTCGTCTAATCTCGTTACAATTTGTGCCATTTCTTTTACATTAACTGAGCGAATATCAAATTCAATAATGCCATTATTAGCTCGATATTCACGCGTATAAACGGCTGGACTAGTTGCTTTCAATTGTTTAATGACTTCTTTAGCCGACAGCTTTCCTGAAACCATGACCTCAGCACGATAAATATCTCTTCCTGCCCCATCTTGAACTTCTTTCGCATCAATGTTAGGCAATTCGTTTAAAGCTCTTAAAAAGGGTGCTAAGCGTTCTCTCATGGATTCCCCCGTTTCTGATCCAAATGTGAGATAATCTTCAATTGCTTGAGTGAACCCAAGAATATTCTCTTTACCAATTTTCATGGATCGTCCGAGGCCTTTGCTTTGCAGCCGTACCCAGTCAATATAGTTTTTTTTGCCTACAACTAGACCTGAGCTGGGGCCTTCAATTGCCTTTGCCCCACTGTAGATGACCAAGTCTGCCCCAAGTTGGCTGTATCCCTGTAAATCCTCTTCCGCTGCCGCATCGACAATTAAAGGTAAAGCATGTTTATGAGCAACAGCCACAGCTTCAGCTACGGTCAACATACTCTTCTGAACCGTATGATGGCTTTTTATATAAAGAATTGCGGCTGTCTGATCAGTAATCATCATTTCGATATGTTCGGCTGCACACATATTAGCGTACCCCGCTTCCACCAACTGACCTCCACCTTGAGCAATCATTACATCTACACCTGTCCCATAATCTACATTATGACCTTTTGGTAAGATAATGTCTCGTTTTTCACCACGGTCAACATAGGGATGGTACAGATGAAATAAGTCACCACGACCAATTAAACCTGCAACACTTTGAGCAATTCCAGCAGAAGCACTTGAGACGATAACTGCATCCTCAGTTCCTAATAAATTAGCAATATAGGCTCCAGTTTTTTCAATTAAGTCGCCCATTTCATAAAAACGTTCGCCAGCTAAACGCTGAGCCTTTTGAACTCGCTCCGATACTTTTGAAACCCCTAGGATTGTCATTTTACCTGAGGCATTAATCACTTCTTTTAAATCGTATTTTTCGTAACTACTTAACGTCATAAACGATTCCTCCTACAATTGCTTTTTGTGGAATAATTCGCGTGTGGCTCACGCGTTGATTACCATTTGAATCCGTCAGTATTTTATCTTGTTTAGCGATATTAAAAATAGTCAAATCACCGTCAAATCCTTTAGCGACGTGCCCCTTTTTAGTTAAACGGAAAAACTCTGCTGGTTTAGCCGTCACTTTATCGATTAAATCTGGCAACTGATAGCCGACTTCTAATAATTTTTCAATGGTCGTGGCTAAATCATGTACGGGGCCATCTTCTCGATTGCGATGATAGATGTCAGTACTAATCGTCGCCGCAATCATCTCAGCCGCCAAAGCAACTTCCGCCACATGGAAATTAAAGCTATCCGTTCCATGACCAATATCAAAAATAACGCCTTTACGATAAGCATCCCAGACAAATGTTTTGATTTGATCATCGCTAGCCAAGATTCCATTTTCTTTGCCATTAAAACAATGAGTCACAATATCGCATCGGTCTAGTCGACTTAGAATTTCTGATAATTCTGGAGGTGCCGATCCTATATGAACCATCAAAGGCAAATCCCCATTGTCTTTTTGGATTTCCTTAGCCATTTCCAAGGGAATGATCCCATTATTGCCAACAACAGTTTTACTCATACGGGCTTTTAACCCAACAATAAAATCGGGATATTGACGCAAGGCCTGATGCACTAAATCATGATTAATCTTCGTCAAATCAGCCAGTTCATCCTGGGCAACAATCCCCCATTCAGAAATATTAATCAGAGCTAGAACATTGGTTTTAACTGATTTAGCCGATTGATAAAAATCACCGATATTTTTAGGTCCTGTGGAACCAGCGTCGATAACCGTTGTCACACCTTTGCTAATACCAATTTCATCGGGAAAATCATAATAAAGGCTCATTTTTTCATAGCAATGAACATGCCCATCAATCCAACCAGCTGATACATAGCTTTCCCCTGATAAATCTAAAACAACTACTGCTGCCCCTTCTAGCGTCTTATCAACAGCGACTATTACGCCATCTTTTATCGCAATTTCAATTTGTGACTCATCAATTAACTTGCCATTTTTTACGAGTAAATCATAAACCATCTAATCGCTCCTTCTATTTTAGACGGAATTTACTCCAAGGCAAGATAAAATCTAACATGACTAACTCGTCTTTTGTAATTGTTCCAACTAAATTTTTTCGTTTATCTGTATGCGGTTCTAACACTATTTGCAATTCATTTTTATATTTGCCAAAGTCATCATTTCCAATCACAACATCACCCCGTTTAAATGATGTTTGATTGTCATGGGGAGGATTTCCCATCTTGGCAAATCGCTTGCGAACTTCTGTCGATCGAATCACCTGGCTTGTTATGTCCCCCCGGCGAAAATGTTGACTCGTTTCAACAATTTCTTTTTCCACATCATTAGCTTCCGATGCATAATCAACCTTCAGCTCCAACTGATAAGGATTCACCTCGGCCATTGCTCGCAACTCTTCATCTGAAGCATAAGCGTTGCCGATTACCACATCGTCAATCAGACCAGTGGCAAACAGATGTTTTGTTTGAATCTCAATTGGCAAATGACGGTGCATTTCCAATGTTGGCAGTCCATCATTGATGTTCCAAGGACCTATTTCTCCCACTTGTGAATTAACGAAAGCCGCTGTTTTTAACCCCTGTTGTTTGAATCGTTCACTACATTTAACAAAAAAATCATAAGGAAGAGCCGTTCCTTCTTGAGGATAAAAATTGTGACACCCATATAAAAATGGCTTATTGGCTTGATAAGTTAAAATATTATCCAAGTAAGCCACATCATTGCTCATATTTAATTCAATTGCTAAACCAAAGGAATTAAAGGTCAGCATGGCTTCTTTATTCCCATCAAAGCCCACATCCAAGCGAATGCCATCTGCTCCTAATTCATGAAAAAAGCTTAAATCATCATATGAAATTGCCAAATCCTCAAAAATAGCAGGGGCAATATCTAAAATTGTTTCATAGCCCAAGCTTTTCGCCAGATTAATAATTCGTTGAAATTTGTCTCTGACTGCCGCTTTGCCATCTGTTACCTCTAACATACTCATAAAAATGCGTGAAAAACCAAGTTCTGCTGCTTTTTCCAGATAGCCTTTGTCTTGTTCAAAATCACTGTGATCTGGATAGATTGACACTCCTAAACGTCTTTTCATCCCTTCATTCTCCTATCTATGGCTTGTCGGTATCGAAATACCAAGTAACTAGCAATAAAAATTGTCCCCGCTCCACTAATAAATTTAAGCATCGGGGCCACAATGCCCACAACCGCTAAAATAGCAATTAACCCAATACTAATTAACATAACAAGAGGATACTTTTTTTTATCCATTACTTCCAAAAACCTCAATTTAATCGGACGTTTTTCTAAGAGATAAAGACTTCCTCCAAAAATTAGCATAAGAAAGATAAAACTCAAATAAGTCATCGTCGCCCTCCTTTTGTCCTGTTGGTCCGGTGTCCGCTATCGCTAAATGCTAAAGCATTAAGCTTGGTTTTTTAGTAATCAAGGTTATTGCATCAATACTAACTATTATACACTAAAACATTATAATTTTTACTAAGCATTTGCAAGAATTGCGGACTCTGCCTCAATTTCAAGTTGCTGTTTTTCAAAAGCTTTAAAAAATGGGTAATAAATCGCCAAACTAATAAAGAAATTAACAAAAACTAAAATTGCTGCTGCTATACTAAAATCAGTACTCATCCACGCCGCAATTGGCGATGGGATTGTAAAAGGCATCCGGTTGACCATCATTGGCACAATATTAGTAACCGTTAAGAAATAAGAAAGCGTTGTGGTCACAAGTGGGGCCACAATAAACGGAATTCCCAAAATTGGATTCATGACAATTGGTGCTCCGAAAATAACTGGTTCATTAATATTAAACAATCCTGGTAAAAATGATAAACGGCCTAAGCTTCTTAAGGAATCTGATTTGGAAAACATCATTAAAATCACTAAAGCTAGAGTCATACCAGCCCCACCTATCCAAACATACCACTGTAAGAATTGTTCAGTAAAAATATTAGGCATGTTGTGCGCATTGGCACCATCCGCAAAAGCCTCAATATTTTCAGCTATTGAAATATCCCAAAAGGGACGAATAACAGGTCCCATAATCGCTGGACCGTGAATTCCCAATACCCAGAAAAAAGTAATTAAGAAGACGGTTAGTAACCCACCAAACAAACTATTTCCCGCTAAAATATCTTTTGCTGGCATCAACAATGTACTTAAGAACGAACTGATATCAAAGTTTAAGATATAGCGAATAAACCAGAAAAATAAGATAACAACTGCTGTTGGCAGTAATGCAATAAAAGAATTGGATACTTCTGGCGGTACGCCTGGAGGCATTTTAATGGTGATATTACGTTTTTTCATAAAATTAAAAATTTCAACCGCAATAATTGCAGATACCATTGCACCAAATAAACCAGCCGCACTTAGGTTAGCAATATTCATGTAACGTCCAGCAGCAATAACATCTGGCACTTCCTCTAGGACTTGAACTGGCTTCACTGACGAAATTAAGAATGCCAATACTGCTAAGAACCCACTTGACATAGCGTCTAGACTGTAACTGTTAGCTAAGTTAGTCGCAATCCCATACGTAGCATATAAAGACATAATTCCCACTGTATAACGAAAGGGTGTATCTAGCAATGGTTTATAAGGCTCGATCATTGCCGCAATAGACGGAATGGGAAAATTCAGGAAAATCGTAAAAAATGACCCAACAATTATCAATGGCATAGTCGCGATTAACCCTTTCCTAATCGCCATCATATGTCTTTGTGAGCCGATAACGTTCGCAATTGGCATCACTTTTTCTTCTAAAAAATCCATTAATTTATTCATATTTTTGCTCTCCCTATGTTAAATTGTATTCTTTTATCCACGATATTTATAATAACATTATAATGTTTAAAAGTAAAATAAAAAAAGCAAAAAGTTTCCTTTTTGCTTTTTTTAAATTTCAAACTCAATTTCGTAGGGATGTATCTCCGTATTATACAAAGAAACGGAGACTTCAATCACTTGATCATCATCATTATAAGAGGTTCTAACTCGTTTCATCACATGAGTTTCTTCCGTCTCTAACAGATGTTTTTCCTCCGCCCCTAAAATACTGACTGAAAACTGATCTTCGAAATGATCAACTAGATAATCGTTTTCTGCCAGTATTCGATACATAGACGCCTTTTCAATTTTATCTTTCATCGCTTTAGTGACATTACCTGGTAAATAGTGATTAAAAATAATATAGGGAACCTGATTGATCAAATACATTCTCGTCACTTTTGTGGCACGATTCCCAAAAAAAGTGTAAAACTTATGATCGCTATCCAAGGTCACTTTTTCAATCTGAACAATTCTTTTTTCTAAAGACAACCCTTTTTTCTCTAAGATGGACGAAAAAGAATCCCCCTTTGAGAGTTTGTTGAACAAGCGATTGCTAATAACCGTTGTCCCTTTGCCACTTTTCTTTTCAACATAGCCTTGTAAGGCTAATACTTCTATGGCCTTACGGACCGTAATTTTGCTGACCTCAAACAAATTTTCAAAATCATTCTCTGTAGGCAACATCGTCCCCACTGGGTATACATTATTTTGAATGTCATTTTTAATTTGCTCGGCAATATCAACATAAAGCACACTTTTACGTTTCATAGTTTAACCTCATATCATCTGTTTTTTCTGCTACAACACCCAGACCTCATCTTCTATTATACAAAAAAAGAGAGAAATAATCTCTCTAAATTAATTATTTAATCAAATGATTCAGTGGATTCCACATGATCTTCAATGATTCGCTCAAGAATTTGGTTCTCAGACTGAATCACATCAAAATAAGCTGCTTTTTCCACTAAGTTCTCGTAATCAGCCGTCATAATTGTCACTCTTGGCTTCATCCATAAAAACCCTTGCCTTACTTTCACTCGCTCATTGATCATTTTACATTCATCCATCATAACAAATAATTCAATATCCTTGGTGGAATGTTTTAAACGATTGACTCGCTCACGTTCGTATTTCATTTCACTTTCATCAATCGTCATTCGCTCACTAATCACAATCAATCGTTGATTAATTTGCCACGTATGCTCCAAATAACGTGCTTTTTGATAAAGTTGATCATACTCTAAGACATCGATATGTTTCTTCTGGTACCAGTCTTCTTTACGTTCAACATAAGGGATTTCCCCCTCAATGACCGTTAAGCTATTTTCCGTTACTTGACGCTCTAAACGGCTCACAAGGTGCTCAAGTTTGTCTTTAGCCACCCGCATCCGCTCTTTTGAATCACGTTCACGTCGAAGCGCTTCTTCGTAATACAACGCCTGTTTGTTCAAATCAGTGGTTGTTGTTGATACTTCATATTGTTCCTGAAGAGCAACTGCCCGTTCATTCAATTCGCTGATTTCTTCCTGCAATTTTTCATTAGACGCTTTCAAGCGAGCTTGTTCAGCTCTCAAATAGTCATTTTCAACTTTTAATTTAGCTTCGTCATCTGTTAACCACTGGTCATCCTCATCGACTTCCTCAATCGTCACAAGTGGTTCTGACTCTTCAGCACGTTCGATAAAAATAGGTTCAGCACCTCTGGAAATTTCAACAACTGAATCAGCTTCAACTTCTGTCTGATCATCTGCCAATAGTTGGGACAGATCCAACCCATCTGTTCCTTCATTTTCGAATGGTGGTTGCTCTTCAACCACCTCCAAAATTGGCTCAATTTCTGTAGGGGCCAACTCCCACTCGTCTGGCAGGTCGGATTGTTCCTCATGTCTCACGCTGTCAGCTACTATATCGGATAAATCCTTTTCCCATGCCTCAATAATATCAATGCCTTCTGAAACCCCTTGTTGGATCAAAGATTGAGATAAGGTCGTTCCAAAAGGAAAACCTGACAGATTAATAACCAAAGGAATAAACTCGAAAGAATACTCCCCTTCCGATTCTGCTATTTTTTTACCAAGTGTCCACACCATTTGTGGGTAGTAACGAGTCAATTGATCTAAAAGCTCATCCCATGACAAATTGTCTTCTGTCAACCGAATTCTGACACTTTTCTCCAGAGAAACAGCTTGAAGAAGCTGAGTAAAGCGTTTCTCAACTTCTTCTCTAGGATATTTACTTTTAGGATTCGTTTTTAAGAATAGACTCTCGCATTTCTCTAATAATTTCAACAACGTATTTTCTTGAAAGAGAATGCTACCTTCCTCAAATGTTGGATGTTGGTAGACGGATACTTCAATTTTCTTGCTCACCAACTTCATCCTCTCGTCCTAAATCTGACTATTCAATGGACTGTCAATAATCAAGACTTGTCCTTCTGTTAGAATACTATCTTGTAAATTATTCCATTCGATTAATTTATTAATCGGAATCCCAACTTTTTTAGAGATATCCGTGATAGACTCATTTTTTTCAACGTAATGAGTTTTATCAGATTTTACTTGCTTGCCAGCAATCTTAAAGGTTTTGCTCTCGAATAAAACCGATGGTACAGCATTAGACATAGCCGTTCCCATTTGACTGACTTTTAATAAAGCCAATTGTTTCGTTTCTTTTTCAAGTTGCAATTCTTTTTTTAATTTAGTTTGTGCTAAAAGCGACTTTGTTGAAGCGGCAGTGGCAACTTTTACAGCTGTTGCTTGTTTATCGGTCACTTCTTTTTCAACATACTTTTCTCGTTTTACAACAATCAAACTTGCTGGTTCTAATTTGGCTTCTTCTGTCATTTTGTTCAATTCCTTAATACGACTCATGGTGACACCGTATTTTTTAGAAATATCCCATAATGTTTCATTTTCGGCTACTTTATGGCGAGTAACTTTCACTTTTGTTTTGACTTTTTCAAGATTATCAAAACGTTGTAAATCATACGTTTCAATCAAACCATTTAATTTTTGATTATAACGAGTATCAGTTGCATAACGACCCGTTAAGAATAAGGTAGCCTCCTGATAGGTTTTCGCTTCCGTTTTCCAAGTACCCTTATACAAAGGATTAGTAGAGCCTACCCCTTTAATTAAACGGGCGTAATCCTCAAGAGATTCTTTGTAACCAGGATATTTTCTAAATTCAGCAGTGATCGTATACATACTACCTTTGCCATCATCCTCTAGAGTCGGCATACCAACCGTTGCACCTTCGTACTTCCCTTTAATCCCAAACAGATTAAAGTTAGGTTCTCTAGCCAAGGTACTATTACCAGACGCACTTTCCAAAATTGCTTGAGCAATCATCACTGAGGCATAAATACCGTTCTTATCAGCTACCTGACTGGCATCCTTACCAATTTTGTCAATAAATTCTGACGTACTTTGATTCTTGCTGTACGTAATCGAACCATCTTTAATTGCGCTACCTGAGGATGAACTTGTACCAGTAGCCGTCGAGCTACCAGTGCTTGTAGACGTTGCGGGTTTCGAACTGCTGCCAGGAGCCGGCGCACTGCTTGACGGCGTCGTACTCGGTTTAGTTGAACTAGGCGGCGTTGTAGACGGCGACGTACTACTTGTTGGTGGTGTTGGCGTACTCGTACTTGGTTGTGTTGACGAACTTGTACTGGTACTCGGATCAGTAGACGATTGAGAACTGCTTTCGCTAGTCTCAGGAGGATTAGTCGAACTCTCAATCGGCGGCACCTCTACGGTACTTGTTTCACTTGTCAGCTCCGAACTCGATACAGCTGCCTTTGATGAAGATTCAGTTGTTGGATTGGCATATAGTTCTAAAGCCGGTGTCCCCGCAGAAATTACCAACATCCCTACACTTGCTTTTGCACCTATCTCTCGAAGTAACGCACCTTTTGTTTTTTTGTTCGACATATTATAAGTTCCTCTTTTCTCTAGTTCCTATTCACCACTGCTTTCGATGTCTGAAAGAATAGTTAATTTTCTCAATAATTCTTCAAATATCATTTCCGAATCGCTCTTAGTTGAGTATATTTTTTGATATAATGTGCGTGCATCTTGTGAAATATTTTGTAAATCACGTTCAGCATCACTGACAATGCGACGTGAATCAAAATTGGCTTGATCCACAATCTGACGAGCTTTCGATTTTGCTTCTAACATAACTTCAGCAATATCTTCTTTTGAAATCCCCTCATCCTCTTGAAGTGAAAGTTGTTCTTTAGATTTCGTTAACTCACTACGAAGCTCATTAATTTGATTTCTTAATGCTTCTTTCTCTTGCTCAAATTCAGGACTTGGCTGAGCTTCCGCTTGAACATTCAATAATTTCTCAGTTAACTGATCAATTTCTGTTTGCTTAACGTTTATTTCCCGTTGGAATTGACGAGCATTAGCTTCCGCTCTGGCGACACCATCGTTAGTTTGTTGAAGTTTAATGATTAATTCATTGTTTTCCTGACGACTCTTTTCTAATTCAGCTTGAATCGCAGCATTGTCTTCTTCCACTTGTTGGAAATGTTTTGGTAACGCTTGGACCGATGAAAATTTCAACGCCAATTCTTCTTTTTCAATTCTTAATTTTTCAAGCTCTTTATTCTTTTCTGCTAACTCTTTTTCTAGTTGGCTGTTATTTGACGAGCCTGATGATTTAGGACTTGATTTTTCTGGTTTATCATCCTCATCATCTTCGTAATAATAATCATCATAGTAATCATCATCATCATAATAATAATCATCATAATAATCGTCGGCTTTTTTTCTTTTTCTAAACACAGTCACTCCACCTCTCTAATAGTTAGCAACAAATCACATTGCTCGTTGTTCTAAATAGTTTTATTTAAATAACTCCATTTTTTTCATTTTTGCGGAAGTTATTTCCCTTGTGTATAGTTAAAACTCATGGAAAAAGAATAGTCTCTTGAAGTTCTTCACTAAAGGCAAGAAAACAAACAAATATCTTCACACAAAACCTATAAATACACACTTAAAATTATAGCATACCTATCTGATTATGCAACCTATTTTTAACTCTCACTATTTTAAACGGACCTTTTTAAAAGGAATATTAACATCCTCATATTAATTCGTCCTATGTTATTTTTTCTTATCCCTTAAGTCTCTTGATGATATTCCTTATAGACCTCTTGTTTTTTTAACCCTCTTAACTTAGCCACTTGCTTAATTGCCTCTTTTGAAGACTGTTGATTTTCAGTCATTTCCACTTCAATATGTTCCAAAACCGATAAGCCAGACCAGTCATTTTCTGATTCTGCAACGATTTCACCATCAAATCCTGCTACTAAAATACAGCACTCACCTTTGATTTCATTATCTTGTAAATAAGCCAAAATGTCTAACAAACTACCTCTAATATACTCCTCGTGAAGTTTAGTTAACTCTCGACAAAGGCTCCCCTGACGATCTTCCCCAAAGACCGCTACCATATTAGTAAAGGTTGCTTTTAATCGGTAAGGCGATTCATAAAAAATCAAGGTTTCTCGTTTCTCTTGCAAAGCCTCTAATTCTTTTAGTTGGAGATTTTTTTTACGACCTAAAAAGCCGTAAAAGGTAAACTTTTCTGCTGATAAACCCGAAGCAATCAGTGCAGTCACGCCGGCAGTTGCCCCTGGTAACGCCACCACTGGTAAATTGGCTTCAATACACGCCACCACTAACTCATGCCCCGGATCACTGATGGAAGGCATCCCTGCATCACTAACTTGAGCGATACTCTCACCTGCCAACAACCGCTCCACTAATTTAGGAATCCGCTCTTTATAATTGTGTTCATGAAAACTAATTTGAGGGGTTTCCACTTGGAAGTGATTCAATAATTTTTGAGTATTACGGGTATCCTCACTTGCAATAACCCCGACTTCTTTTAAAGTATCAATCGCTCTAAAGGTCATATCCTGCAAGTTACCTATAGGCGTTGGCACAAGGTAAAGAAGACCCGTTTCAATTGCTTTATCATAACTTTTCTGTTTGTTTATCATCGTTTTATTCCTTATATGTTATTAGTATACCCTGCATAATGCACAAATGGGTCTCAATTTTTACCGAAATAACTACTAAAAAGGAGACGGGAATCAGTTTTCCTACGTCTCCTACCTTTTAATCACTGGGACTAGATTACTTGCGCTCGCCATAAATGACATCTAAGCAAAACGCACATTCTTCATCATTATCACGTCTTGACCCATAACAGACATTACATACATGAAAACCATCTTCATATATTTTTTCTAAATTTAATCGCGATTTAGATAACTCTTGTTTTTCATCTGGACCGTTATTAATTGCTTCAATTTCAATTAAGCGGGCGCGCAAATGGCGGTTTTCAATATCCAAACTAACATTTTTTTCTGTTAATTCGTCAATAGCGTCTTTCATTGCGGTCAAACGTAACAAACTATTTTTGACTTCTGTCTCTAAATGACCAAATTCATCATACAATGTCCGTTTATCCATTAGATTCTTCCTTTTCAGCAAGGGCTTTTGCCTCTTGTTGTTTAGCAAATTCCTTTATTTCATCATAATCATAATCAACCGTTAATTCACGACCAAAAAGTCTTACTTTAATCACATGATCCAATAAATTTAGACCAATC
Source organism: uncultured Vagococcus sp. (assembly GCF_963518325.1). Classification (NCBI taxonomy): domain Bacteria; kingdom Bacillati; phylum Bacillota; class Bacilli; order Lactobacillales; family Enterococcaceae; genus Vagococcus; species uncultured Vagococcus sp. The sequence goes on from NZ_CAUQJB010000004.1 coordinate 188,215, forward strand.
ACCTTGCCACGACCCTCTGGGGTCACAACTTCTTTACCATAGTCAGGTAATTCCCGTCTTGCTTCTTCATACATATCATTTTCATACTTTAAGCAACACATTAAGCGCCCACATAAGCCTGAAATTTTTGTTTGGTTCAAGGATAAATTTTGATCTTTCGCCATCTTAATCGACACTGGGATAAAATCACCTAAGAAAGTCGAACAACATAATTGACGACCGCAAGGACCAATTCCTCCTAAGATTTTAGCTTCATCCCGAACACCGATTTGTCGCAGTTCGATTCGTGTTTTAAAGATTGAGGCTAAATCCTTGACCAGCTCACGAAAATCAATCCGCCCCTCTGCTGTAAACTGGAAAACCATTTTAGAACGATCAAATGAATATTCCACTTGAATGAGTTTCATTTCCAACTCATGCTCTATAATCTTCTTCTTAGCAACCGTAAACGCCTCTCTAGCATCCGTTAGATTCTTTTCTTCTTTTTGAATATCTTCTGCGGAAGCCGTTTTTAAAATTGGTTTGAGCTCATCAGGTAAATCAGTTTTTTCAAATTCCTTTTTAGGAATTGCCACTAAACCAATTTGCTTACTTTGTTGCGTTTCAACCAATACTTTTTGATTATATGAATACTCCTCTTTACCAGGAGTAAAATAATATATATGGCCAGCAGGTCTAAATCTAACACCAACAACTTCTACCATTATGCCCTCCTTCTACCTAATAGGTTTGACCGACAAGCCTTTGACAACATCCTTAAGTTGTATAAATCAAACTGCTAATGAGCCTCCACCCTTGGTATCTGATACGACACTATTCCCTTAGTGGTTCTCGTTAGCCATCTAACAAATTAAGCGCCAGTTGTTCACAGACGTTTTGGAAACTGACATTCGCTTCCCATTTTCTGCGGCTAGCCAAGGTGTTTTCAACACCAGCCAATAACTTTTTACGCGACCATTTGCTTTTAACAGTCTGTGATTTAACACCTCTAATACTCTGAGATAACAACTGTCGCAGATGTATCAGCACTAAATCAAATAATAATGCCTGTTGAGATTTTTCTTTAAAGAGCTTTGTAACCTGTTGTTGAACAAAGACGAAAGCAAACGGATTGTCTTCCACTAAATAATTAACCCATTTAATAGACGTCTCTTTAGCTTCATTAAACCATTCCTGTTGATAAATTTCAATAGCTTTTTCAAGACTGTTAGTCAACTGAGACAATAGTTTGCCATCACTTTCGGCAATTCCCTGAGAGACTAACTCTAAAGCTAGCAGCTCCTCAGAGAGAGGTAAAAAGTGTAAGACTTGGCATCTAGACTGGATTGTTGGCAAGATACGCGCTCTCGCCGTTGTTAAAAATAAAATAACAATCTGACCGTCTGGTTCTTCAATAAACTTTAATAAACTATTAGCGGCACTGGTGGTCATTTTTTCAGCATCTTCAATGATTAAGACTTTTTGTTGCGTCTCCATCCCACTTTTCACGAAGACTTCTTTAATTTCTCTAATTTGATCCACTTTAATACTTTGACCGTCTGGCACAATCGTATTGACATCAGGATGTTCCCCTTGCACAATTCGCTGACAATTTAAGCACTCACCACAAGGTTGACCTATTTCAGCTAAACAAAAAATCCGCTGACTCAGCCATAGACTCATAGCAACTTTCCCCGTTCCCGCTTCACCTTCGAAAAGATAGGCATGAGCCAGACGATTTTTAGTGGCACTAGCGGCCAACTGCTTAAAGACAATCGGTTGTTTTTCTGCAATTGACATCTTAGAAACGGTGGAACCCTTCAACTGGCATCACGAAAACGGTGGCTCCGCCAACTTGTACCTCGATTGGATAAGACATATGACTGTCCATCGTTGCATCCAAACTAACTGGCGCTGTGACAAACTGTTCACGAGACTGACAAACATCCTTAATCAAGTCCAGAGCTTCATTAACCCGTTCATCTTCAATCCCGATAATAAAAGTGGTATTACCAGATTTCAAGAACCCACCTGTTGTGGATAATTTTGTTGCGCGTATATCCGCATCAATAAATTCATTTGATAAACGGTTACTGTCTTTATCTTGGACAATCGCTAAAATTAATTTCATCCTAATTCCTCCTTATGTTGAAGGCTTCCACCTTCACGTACTGTCACAGAATTTACTCCTAATGCTTTGACACTACCACCTAAAAGACTTGGGGAAAATGTTCTTTGATGGCGGCTAGACAATACGCAATGACTGTTTCCAATGATTCTCTGGCATCAATCATCACAATTCGTTCTTGATTTTCTTCCGCTATCTTTAAATAAGCATGTCGTACTCGCTGATGGAAGACAGGACTTTCTGTGTCCAAACGGTCTAAGTCCTGAGCTGAGCGCCCCTGTTTGATACGACTTAGCCCCGTGTCAGAATCCACATCCAAATACAATGTCAGATTCGGTTCAACCCCTTCAATTGCAAATTGATTAATTGAAGCCACAGCATCCATGCCAATCTTTCTGCCTGCCCCCTGATAGGCCAATGAACTGTCAACAAAACGATCACATAAAATCAATTTACCACTTTCAATAGCTGGGATGATTTTTTGCACTAAATGTTGTCGTCGAGCAGCTGCATATAATAAGGCTTCTGTTCGCTCGTCCATCTCCGTATTTTTCGGATCTAAAATGATCTGGCGGATTTTTTCGGCAATAGGAATGCCTCCTGGTTCTCGGGTCAAAACTAAAGGAATCCTTAGCTCTCTTTCAAGTAGCGGTCCCAACTCCTTAATGACACTCGTTTTACCTGCACCATCAGGCCCTTCTATTGTTATAAAAATACCATTCACTTAATCTGCCTCCATCATCTATCTACTGTCTATTTTACTTGATTCTTTTGGATGTGTCTAATCTCACGCTAAATCTCTCGTCGACCTTCAACAGCCTTTAGCAAAGTAATTTCATCAGCATACTCTATATCACTGCCGACTGATAACCCATGAGCCAAACGCGTCACTTTAATCCCCGCCGGTTTAATCAAACGGGAGAGATACATAGCCGTGGCTTCTCCTTCAGTAGTCGCATTAGTCGCGATAATCACTTCCTGGATTTCATCGTCATGAAGTCGTTTAATTAATGGTGCGATGTTGATATCATCAGGTCCCGTACCATCCATCGGTGATAGCACACCGTGCAAGACGTGATATTGACCACGATATTCCCGCATTTTTTCCATAGACATCACATCTTTTGGTTCTTCCACAACTAAAACAATACTCTTATCGCGACTGTTATCTTGACAAATTTCACAAGTTTCTTCTTCGGATATATTGCCACAAATCTCACAATAATGCAGATCTCGCTTGACACTAATCAAGGATTTGGCAAATTCATTGACATCCTCTTCTCGCATGTCTAGAGTAAAAAATGCTAAACGCGCCGCAGTTTTAGCACCTATCCCTGGTAATCTCATATAACTCTCTATTAATTTAGCGATTGGTGTTGGGTAATGCATCTAACCCCTTCTTTCTTTAAAGCATCTGACGCCTAGTGATTAGCTTTTGTTCTTTAGAAAAAAAAGGAAGTCGCCTTCCCGTTTTATCTTTAGAATCCCGGCATCCCTTTAGTGTATTTCCCCATAGTTGCTTCTGTTTCTTTTTCAATTTTGACTAAAGCGTCATTAACAGCCGTAATAATTAAATCTTGCATCATTTCCACATCATCTGGATCAACCACTTCTGGCCTAACCGTTAAATCAACCATTTTACGGTCTCCAGTAAAGGTGACTTCCACTAATTGATTGGCGGCTTCCCCTTTAAACTCTTTGGCGTTTAACTCGTCCTGAGCAACCACCATTTCTTTTTGCATCTTTTGTACTTGTTTCATCATGCCTTGCATATTTCCCATTCCACGCATCATTATTCTTCACTCCTAAATAGTTAGTTTTTCAATTAATCGTTAACCACTTCAACAACACTTTCGCCAAATAATTCAACGGCTTCATTAACCACCGTATTTTCATCTTCCTCAGGCGGAACGAGTTCCACTTCCCCTATAGGCAGAGCATCATTCGTCGAGTTAGCCATCATTTCATCTTGATGCTGACTCAAAAAGTCCCGTCTTAAGCCAGTCCAACTTTCTTTTGGAATACAAATCAATGTGGGCTGATACTGTAAAATACGATTAAAGGCTGAACGAACATTTTCTTGTAACTCCGCGTCTTCACTGGCACGTTGACAGACAATTTCATAATCAAATGACAGGACTAAACCAGTCTCACTGGCAGCCACTGGCTCACTGGCCTTTAACATGGCCCGCTGAGTGACCGTCAGCAGTTGTAGGACTTCTTCCCAGCCATCTTGGATTTGTTGCAACTGATCCCGAGTCGCTTCTCGCAAGACCTGATACACTCGCTCTGTTGGCAATCGATAGGTCGATTTCTTAGGAGTTGGCTTATTCCCGCCAGCTGGTTCCTTAGCTGGTCCATCTTTTTTTAAAGCCGCCAAGTCACTCGACAATCGCTCAACTTCTTGCTTCAATTCAGTAAGGGCCACAGAAGCCACTTCATTATTAGGCTCACTGGTGACCACAGATGCTCTGGGCTTTCTTAAGGTAGACAGCTTGACTGTCGCGACTTCCAAATAAATATTTGGGTGATTGGTAAAGCGAATCTCATTCTGAGTTTCACTTAATAGTTGAATATACTGGTAAATCGTCTCTGGGGCCAACTTCTCACCTAAAGCCTTAAAGCCTTCCGTCAGCTGACCACTTTGATTGACCAATAAGTTAGGCGCCTGTTTATACATCAATAAATCTCGGCAATACAAGAGCAAATCTTCTAAAAAGCGACTGCCTTCCTTGCCTTCACTTAACAACTTGTTTAAGACAACTAACCCTTCTTCAGTTTGGCCTTCAGTACAATGCTGAATAAAGGTGTCCATCATTTCAAAGGTTAAACTTCCTGTCACCTGAAGAGCGTCGTCAACGGTTAAGCGTTCCTCCCCAAACGACAAGGCCTGATCGAGAATACTTAAAGCATCCCGCATCCCACCTTCAGCCGCTCGAGCGACTACAAAAAGACTTTGCTCTTCATAGCTAATTTCCATACTTTGCAAAATTTCTGCCATATGATCGACAATATCCTGGGTACTGATCCGCTTAAAATCAAAGCGCTGAGTCCGAGAAATAATCGTTAAAGGAATCTTATGAGGTTCTGTTGTGGCTAGAATAAAAAGCACATTTTTCGGTGGCTCTTCCAAGGTTTTTAACAATGCGTTAAAAGCCCCTGTAGAAAGCATATGCACTTCATCGATAATATACACTTTATAATCAGCCTGAGTTGGGGCATATTTGACTTTTTCACGAATATCGCGAATTTCTTCCACACCATTATTACTGGCTGCATCAATTTCGATGACGTCATTTAACCGTCCTTCGGTAATTGCCTGGCAGGTTTCACACTCATTACAGGGCTCACCGTCTTGACTGTGTCGACAATTAATCGCTTTGGCAAAAATTTTAGCGGCACTGGTTTTACCGGTCCCACGAGGCCCTGTAAATAAATAGGCGTGAGAGGTTTTATTCTGAACTATCGCATTTTTGAGTGTTTGAGTAACCGTTTGTTGACCCACAATTGTGTCAAACCGTTGGGAACGCCACACTCTATATAAAGCTTGATACGTCATTTCTTCTGACTCCTCTCAAAAATCGCTAGTTCTCATTATACGTTAGAATCACTAAAATTTCCACTCTTTCATCAAAGTCATACACTGATTTAAGGAAGTCATTTTCAATACTTTATTCTTGGTTTCAGACTGTTCTGTGATACAATAAAATCAGAATTATTTGTTATTAGAAAAGCGACTCACCAAAGGCGACATGGCAACTTTGTCATTCCCTAACACAAACAAAAGGAGCGATTCGAATGGGATTAATTAAAGCAGCAACAAGTGCCGTAGGCGGAGGATTAGCCGATCAGTGGCTAGAGATTATTGAACCAGGTGACATGAGTGACCAAACCGTCATGACTGAAGGCGTTACGGTTCGCAAAGATGACCGTCGTGGTTCAAATAAAAAAGGCACAAGCAATGTCATCACAGACGGTTCTGTGATTCACGTTTACCCTAACATGATGATGTTATTAGTCGATGGTGGTAAGATTATCGATTATTCATCGGAAGAAGGTTATTACACTGTCAAAAACGACAAAGCTCCTTCTATGTTTGGCGGCAACTTAAAATCAGCGATTGCCGAATCTTTTGACCGTTTTAAATACGGCGGCGTGACACCACAAACACAAAAAGTCATCTATATTAACTTGCAAGAAATTAAAGGAATCAAATTCGGCACACCTACGCCGATAAACTACTTTGATAATTTTTACAATGCAGAACTCTTTCTAAGAGCCCATGGTAATTACTCGATTCGCATAACAGACCCTATTCTTTTTTACGCTGAAGCCATTCCTCGTAATAAGAGTAAAGTCGATATTGGCGAAATTAATGAACAATACTTATCTGAATTTTTAACAGCCTTGCAAACCTCCATTAACCAAATGTCGGCGGCTGGTGAACGAATCTCATTTGTCACCTCTAAGAGTACCGAACTCAGCAAATTTATGGCCACTGTTTTGGATGAAGAATGGCGAGCAAACAGGGGAATGGAGATTGCCTCAGTGGGCGTTGCCAGCATCTCTTACGATGATGAGTCAAAAGCACTGATCAACATGAGAAATAAAGGTGCCATGCTTGGAGACCCTAATATTCGTGAAGGATTCGTTCAAGGATCCATTGCCAGCGGAATTGAAGCAGCTGGTTCCAATGCTGCTGGTAGTACCACCGCCTTTATGGGCATGGGTGCCGGCATGAACGCAGGCGGCAGTTTTATGGGCCAAGCCAGTCAAACCAATCAACAACAAATGAAAGACCAAGCTGAAAAAGCGGCTCAAGCCGAAACAGCTGATACTTGGACTTGCCCAAAAGATGGTACTAAAAACACCGGAAAATTCTGTTCTGACTGTGGCGAAGCAAAACCAGCTCCAGCTACTTCAGGGATTCAAATGAAATGCAGCGCCTGTGGTGAGGTAGTCACAATCACCTCCGCTATGCCAAAATTCTGTCCAGAATGTGGTCAACCTTTCCAAGGTCTCCCTCTATAAGCAGAACACATACCCAAGCCCCAACTGATACATTTGAGCTGGGGCGGGTTAACCAATAAAGAAGGGAGTACTAGTATGAGTGAGGTTATTTCCCATAAGTGTCCCAACTGTGATGGGCCACTATTGTTTGACCCCAAAACCCAAAAATTCCACTGCGAATACTGTCTCAGTGTCTTTACTGAACCAGAAGTGGAAGCTTATGAAAAAAAACTAGCCGATTTAGGCCAAAGAAATGACTCAGTGACTAAACCTGAAACAACTGTAGTCCCTCCAGGTCCTGACGCCCACTCGGAAACAGATCAGCCGATTCCAGAAGATCAGCCGATGGATTTGTTTTCCTGTCCAAGCTGTGGAGCTGAAATTGTGACCGATACAACAACAGCCGCCACATATTGTTATTACTGTCACAATCCAGTCGTCTTAACTGGTCGTGTCAGTGGAAAATTTTTACCTCAGTCTGTCTTGCCCTTTGCCATTGAGAAAGACGAAGCAGTCACTCAGTTTTTAGCCTGGGCTCGCAAGAAAAAATTTATTCCTAAAGACTTTTTTAATAAAGACCAAGTGGAAATGTTAACCGGCATTTATTTCCCATACTGGGTGGTTGACGCCAAGTTAAGCGGCTCTTTAAGGGCCAATGCCAATTCAGTCACGGTCTGGCGAACTGGCGATTACGAATATACACAAACAAAAAAATATCGGGTCTATCGGGAAGGCAATATGACCTTTAAAGAACTAGTTAAAAACGCCTTACAAAAAAATGCCAAAGTCAAAATGGTCGAATCCGTACAGCCTTTTCCAATGGAAAAAGCCGTCCCATTTAAAACTCAATACCTATCCGGTTTTCAAGCTGAAAAACGAGATTTGGAATTCGAGACCTTGCAACAAGATATCCATAACGAGTTAAAACAATATAGCAGCCATTTATTACAAGACACCATTTCTGGCTACACCACTGTTTATAACAATCAAGTCAATCTGGACTTGGATGGTGAAACTCATCAATATGTCTTACTACCTGTTTGGTTGCTAACGTATCGCAATGATAACGGCACTGACGATTCAAAAAAACTTTACTATTTTGCGATGAATGGTCAATCAGGGAAACTTAGCGGCAAATTACCCGTTGATAAAACCAAATTAACTCTTTTCTCACTAGGTATTGGAGTTGCCGTCTTTCTACTTGTCCTGCTGGGAGGGTATTTTATATGAACTATTTACTGAAATCCTTTTGGGGAAGTTTAGCCATGTTAGCCTTATTAATCCTGATTAGTCCGGCAGTCCACGCCAGCGAGGAGATATTTGATCAAGCCAATCTATTCTCAGATAGCCAAAAAACTGATATCTCAGAGAAAATCGCTGTCTTTAAACAAAATACAGGGATGGACGGAATCGTCGTTACAACAAATGACGCCGGTGGCAAAACGGCTAAGGATTACGCCGATGATTTTTATGATGAACGACAGTTTGGCGTTGGCACAGATCGCAGTGGCTTTCTTTTCCTGATCGATATGGATAACCGAACCTATCATATTTCTACCAATGGAAAAATGAAGGAACTCTTAACAGAATCTCGTACGAAAAAAATGCTGGATAATGCAGAAGAAGACATGATCAATGGTGATTACCATCTCGCGGCATTAAGCATCTTAGATGATGCCATCAAGTACAGTGATCGCTATCAATATGACAGTGCCACTGGTGACTTTAAACGTGTCCGTAAACTAACACCAGTAAAAACCGTGATTGCAGTTGTTGGTGCTATTGTCGCTAGCATAGCTAGTTATTCTTCTGTTTATGGCACCTATAATTTAAAGCGATCCACTTACAAGTATTCTTATCGTGAGAAAGGCAATCTCAAGCTGAGTCAAAAAGAGGATCAACTGATTGATACCTTTACAACAACACGCCATATCCCCAAGCCTACTAATACTGGCGGTGGTGGTGGTGGCGGTGGTGGTGGCGGTCACGGCGGTGGCGGACGTAGCTTCTAACAAAAAAAGTTGAAGGAAGAGCTTGCTCTTCTTTCAACTTTTTTCGATTAAATGAACCATTGAGGCAACCTCTATATCTCATTCTCTCAGTTATCATGAGTAATGGTTTTACCTATTGACTTAGATAAATTCCCGAAGACCTTCCAGAAAAAAAAAGTGTCCTCAATCGCTTGAGAACACCGATAAATGATAATTTAATTCAGGCACATGATAAGACTTGATATGTGCTGCTTCCTTCCAGACCTGACACGCTTACCAAATCCATCATTGCCCTAGCCTTGCGGCAAATACTATTGTACCTTATTTTTTTCTTTATGGCTACCCTTTTGGTCATATTATTTTTATTATTAGTTTACCAACTCCGTGAAACCTCGAAATGATGGGCTTTTCCCTCTGCTTCCGTCACAATATCTTGCGGGAAATCCATGACTTTTAAAAGTTTTAAAGCATTTCGGGTTTTGGCTGGACCAGGATACAGCACATAATCAAATTCAATCCCCTCTGCTTCTGTCACCTTTTCTTCAAAATGAATGTTATCGCAAACCTCACTTAGCATTTCCGTTAATTCAATATCATGGGTAGCCACAAAACCTAAACTATTACTTTTAGCCAACCATTCCACTATCGAAGACGATGCAGAAATCCGCTCAATCGTATTAGTCCCTCGTAATATTTCATCGACAAAACAATAACAAGTTTGACCTTTTTTCACCTGCTGAATAATTCGCTTAACAGACTTAATTTCAGCCACAAAATAACTATCACCTTGAAAAAGATCATCTTCCAAAGCCATTGAACTAAGAACATGACCTGACTTCATTTCCCAAGACTTGGCACAAGCAAGACCAATTGTCTGACTTAAAATCGCATTTAGGGCGACTCCTTTAATGTAGGTGGACTTACCTGAGGCATTTGACCCCGTTACTAAAGTAGATCGATGCCAGTTAACTGGATTAACAACCGGCTCCCGCAACAAAGGATGATACATATCAACAGCCATTACTTGAGCAGTTGATGAAAATGTCGGTTGGCTCACATAAGGCATAATACTCTTAAAATTCAAAACAGCAATAGCCGCATCAATATTTCCAATAATTTCCAGAAGCTCAATCGCCTCTTGTTGGTTGCTATCTAATTTCTTTAACACCAGATTATAAGAAATAAATGGCAACATAAAAGCGATATTAAGGTATTCAAAAAATATTTCAGCCTCGGAATTGGCCTTGACCCGAAAAGCAAACCCCATAGTGGCGATTAACTTTAACTTTTTCGCTAAGCCTTGAAGAGATTCTTGGAAGGGCTGAGGAACCTTAGCAATATTAGCACTTTGAGCAATGAGGCAAACCAAGTAGTTCATACTCATCAATTCTCTTTGCAATACCTCTTTTTTTTGTAAATAAAAAACCACATTGATCAGTATCCCCACAATAGCCACTAGAACGAAAGGACCGATTTTCGTTATAAAAAATAACAAAAGCGAAACCAAAGGCAAGCCACCCAAAATATAATAGATCAAAGGGTTACCTAACTGATTTTCCCGTGGATTATTCAAATAATGCCAAACAAAATTTTTATCCCGCTTTCCCGCCCGCGCTAACTGATATTGCATATCAGCTCGCTCTTGGGGATGCTCAGAAAAATAGGCCATCAGCGACTCAAATTCTTCTCCTTCTTTGCCCTCCAAATTAAAACTACGCATTTTCTGATACAAACGCTCTGCTCCCACACTTGATTTTGTCCCATTCACTAATTCGAATACACGAATCATGTCTAAATCGTGCCAAGTGATATCATCCACTGAACTTTGACTTGGATTTAACTGATGATAAATCTGCCAAGCCTCTTTCAAACTTTCTTCTTTATCAAAGTTAGTTACCGGTGGCACCTTTTGCCACTCACGAGCCACTCGCTCTTTTAATAACAAGCGCTCACGGATGGATAAAAAAATAATCAAAACTATGACAAACCCCACTGCTCCGACCATAAACACAATTTCATTAGTCATTTAATCACCCTCCAGCTTTAAACGTTTTTTTTCTGCCCGTAACTCTTTAAAAAATGTGGTCAAGATATTGCCACATTCGCTTGCCAGTATGCCAGCTTCCACATAAGCCTGATGATTAAAACGAGAATCTTCTAATAAATTCAACAAAGTCCCTGCTGCTCCAGCTTTCGGATCAGTTGCCCCATAATAAACTTCGGCTACCCGTGATAAAATCAATGCGCCACCGCACATAGGGCAGGGCTCCAACGTGACAAATAACTGACAGTCTTCTAAACGCCAGTTAGCCAAATTCTGACAGGCCTGCTGAATCGCAGCCATCTCTGCGTGAGTGGTGGCATCCTGAGTCGTTTCACGTAAATTATGCCCTCGGCCGATGACCTCCCCTTGGTAGACTATCACCGCCCCAATTGGAACTTCCCTTAAAGCTCTGGCTTTTTCCGCCTCTTTTAGAGCCTCTCTCATAAATTTAAGTTTATCCCCTTCACTGACTGTTGATACTCGCTCCATATTTTTCCCCACTCCAGACCATATTTATTCTATTGTACCAAAAACTACTGAGAACGAGGAATAAATTTTTAATTGACCGAAAAGTTAAGACTCCCAATTCACCTTTTTATGCTGTCTCCTGAGAAATACTATGTTAAACTAACTATATACAACCTACATAAATGAAGGAAGCTAGGTAATTGATTCGCAACGATTCATTAGTGGGCTGATAAACTGTTGAAATGATTGGTGATAATATGGATAAACTACAATTGCAAGAGATTTATAACATTGGTGACGTGGTCCCCTCACCGATGGACAATGATCTTTATTTAAATATTCCCCTAGACGGTAACTGGTTAGCCTTACCAAAGGCTCAGCTAACTACTACGGAAATCAACCTATTAACCGCACTCTTTCTCGAAAAAAATGACGTGACCATCAATGATGAAAAACACCCTTGGTATGGTTTCTTGTTCGAAGGCAAGCCTATTGAAAACGTGGCAGGTTCTTATCGAATTATTCAGTTTAACTTAGTAAATCCCAACCAAAAACAATCGCGGAAAGAATGGCTAGACGCTTTTGTCAGCATGTTTAACAAAGTAGCTGATGCTTTTTTCCTAACGGAGTGTTACGGCATTATTGTCGAGGAAAAGAGCAAAAGTTCTTATTCCTTGGAAGAGTTAGAAGGAATCTTATTGACACTGGAAAGTGATTTCACCTTTAAAACAAAAGCCTTTCTTGGCAGTTTCCTCAATGTCAGCGATGGCTTTCCTCGTTTTTTTCAAGAAGAAAAACAAATATTTTTGGAAGAATTGCCTAATATCAAAAGTAAATCGGCTTTTTCACTGTCCCAAGTCGCCCTGCACTTCTTCACAAAAAACATGGTAAAAAAGAGCCTAATCATGCAAATATTCAAGAAAAAACTATCAATTGACAGTGAGATGCAAGACATCATCACCGCTTTATGGAACAACCAAGGAAATATCAGTTCCACCGCTAAAGAATTATTCATGCATCGAAACACACTGCAATACCGTTTAGAAAAATTCCACGAACAAACAGGCCTGTCCCTGAAAAGCATGGACGACCTTGTACTAAGTTACCTTTTAGTTGCCTAAAAAATAGCGATGTCACTCAATGTTAGAGTGACATCGCTATTTTTATGCAAATGATTCGACAAAATCAACTAAGTGTTTTTTGACATCTTCTGTTACTTCCCGCACATTTTTACCAGTCACACTAATTTTATTGCGACTGTCTTTGACCTTGCTTAAAATACCGACGACTGACTCAATTTCGGAATCTGATAAATCATCGACTATGCCAAGCAGTTTTTCACTACCGTCTAATTTGTCGTTAACAAACTTCTTAACCTTGTAACGATTTTGTGTTTCTTTCACCGTTTTAATCACTTTATCGGAGACAACGACAGCTAATGTCGTCCCAACAAGTGCCGTAACACTTAATCCAAGCAATAATTTTGTTGATGTTTTCATTTATTCAGCCCCTTTAATTAGTTTATGTAGTAATTATAACATTAAACACTTAAATCACCCACTAATCTCTTCTATTACCAAAGAGCATCACCAAACGTAACAATTGCAGCAAGGTTGAAATCGCTGCGGCTACATATGTTAAGGCAGCTGCCACAAGAACTTTACGAGCCATTGCCATTTCCTCGTCATCCAAGAAGTGATTACTTCTTAAAATAGCTAAAGCTCTGCGCGAAGCATTAAATTCAACTGGTAGTGTCACCACTTGAAACAGAAATGCTGCTGCAAAACAGATAATTCCAATATTTATCAACGTCTGACCGAAAAAGAGCCCGGCAATTATTAATGGCATGGAAACTGTCGTGCCAATATTTGCGACCGGCACAATGGCCGAACGTAATTTTAATGGAAAGTAACTACGGCTATCCTGAACCGCATGGCCACACTCGTGAGCGGCTACCCCAATCGCCGCCACTGAAGTCGAATCAGCCACGGTTTCGGATAAACTCAAGACCTTATTATGGGAATTATAGTTATCGGTTAAATCTCCAGAAATTTTCTGAACGGCCACACCGTCTACCTCAGCTGCTCGCAATATTAGTTGAGCAACCTGTGTTCCAGTGTATCCTTTTTTATTGCTATATGCTGCATACTTTTTGAATGTACTGTTAACATATGCTGATGCAGCCATTGACAGTCCCATTCCAATTAATACTAAAATGATTGTGCTATCAAAAAAACCAAATCCCATTGGCATAAACATCTTAATTAGCCCCCTTATTTCTTTCTATAATCTTAGTTTATCATGATTGTCTAAAACTTACTTGAAAAATGTGTGAAAGCTTTGCGAAATTATGTTTTTTATAGTCTGCTGTATGAAACTGCTAGAAACATATTTAATAACACCCTCTTAACTAATTTAACATTTGAATTAATTTTCCTTTGTCATTAATTAAGGTTTATTAATCAAAAAAAGAAACCTATTAAAGGTTCCTCAGACTAAATCTTTTTCACAAATTCTGACTTCAACTTCATTTGACCAAAACTACCGATGCGGCATTCAAGATTATGATCGGCATTATCTTTAGGATCAATCAATCTAATATTTTTAACCGTTGTACCCTGTTTAATCGCCGTTGAACTCCCTTTAACTTTTAAATCTTTCACTACTGTAATCGTGTCTCCGTCTTCTAAAACGTTGCCGTTAACGTCTTTCACGACTAACCCAGCTTCTTCTTCAAGAGGTTCATCGGCTGACCATTCATGGCCACACTCTGGACAGATAAATAAGCTGCGATCTTCATAAGCATAACTGGATTGACACTCAGGACAATTTGGTATAGACATTTTTTTTGCTCCTATTCATTAATCATTTTACTAGGAATAGCGTATCATATTTACAAGAAAATGCAAAATCCCTCCGAAAAATAATAAAATTTTTCTCATTTAATCCAAAAAAGATGCCTTTATTTTATCGATTATGAGAATAATGTTCTTCTATTTGAGCTTATTTTCACTGAAAAATAGAATTACCAGCGAAAATAAAAAAACACCGTAATAAAACCTTTTTTGTATAACATAGCTCTTTCAAATCTAGTTATATAACACATCTCTTAAAAGCAAAAAAATATCTTAGACAAATTATCCATAAAGAGCTTAGAAAGTCAGCAATAATCGTTCACTATACACCCTTTTTAAACGCCAACAACGATCAAAATTCTCGTTCATTTAAAGATTAATATTAACATTTCCCCCTTAAATAATGTTATACTTACAAAGTACGTGTTATTTTCATCAGCTCATTGCAGTAGTTTTAGCTCGTAAAACAGTCTATTTTTCTACTTATTCAATTAGCTTGATATAACACAGTTCCTGCATTGATTTTCTCATTAAATAACAGGATAACACATCAGTCTAAGGAGGATACCATGAGAGAACTACTCGACTCATCAACAAAAAGACGACTCGAAATCTTAGAGCAACTCAATCGCTCTTCGGATTGGATCAGCTCAAACGAACTAGCGAATACCAATAAAGCTTCTTTAAGAACTATCAACAGTGACGTCCATTTCTTAAAGGAAAATTGGTTTCCCCATCTAATTATCGAAACGTCAAAGAAAAACGGCGTTCGTTTAAGTACCCCACCAAGTAGTCATGCCTCGGTGGTATATAACAATGTAATTGAAAACTCAGAGGCTTTTCAGTTACTTGAAAAAATCTTTTTCAACCCAGACATCAACATTGAGGATTGGGAGGAAGAGATGTTTATTAGCGAGTCTTCCTTGTACCGTATTTCAAATCAATTAACCAATTCATTGTCTCATTATGACTTAGTCCTGCAGAAAAGACCCTGTCGAGTCGCGAATGAAAATGAATTGTACGTTCGTTATTTTTACACAACCTTTTTTTCAGAAGTATACGGCATTCACGATTGGCCTTTCGCCATTGACCGCCGCAAAACAGTTATTATGGCCAAAGAGATATTCGAAAAATCAGGTTATCAAGTGGATGAAACCATGCACTTGAATCTAGCTTATATTCTAGCGGTTAGTTTGGAACGGATTAGTCAAGGTTTTTATACGACGATCACCCATCCAGAACGAATAACAGATGTTCACAGAGCCAACTTCTACCAGGCTGAAGATAAAATCAATGACATTATTGCCGTTCTTGACTTGAGCCTTAACGATCAAGTTTTAGACGACATGATTAATTCGATCTATTTTATTAAAGCGTTAATGATCGATCAGATTGACATTCATTCATTAAAAGAAAAACTAGCCCGCTTTTTAGAATTGATTAAAGACGCTCTTGATTTAGAAATAGATGACCACAGTCGCCTTAATATCAAAAATGTCCTGACCTTTACTTACTTGGAGCACTTGATGTACCCTTTTGATGATTTCATCTTATTTGATCGTTATGAATTTAATGGAACAGCCATTCGCAATAATTTTCCAGCCTTTACGAAAGTTGTCGAAAAAGGACTAAAGGATATGGAAGAAGAAATGAACTTTCCTTGGTTAAGTCGATTTAAAAATAAGGTCATTTATTGGATCATGGTTAAGTGGAAAAGATTACCCACCATACTTGAAAATAAAAAAGAAAAAGCTAACTTGATGGTCTTCAGTGACTTAGGCGAAGAGCATGCAAATTTACTTGCAGAGATGATCATTAAAAACTTTGGTACCAAAGTTAAAATCAGTGTTTATCAGGGATCTATTATCTTTTTGGAAGATGAAGACCGCAGCCAGTTAGACGGATACGATTATTATGTCACAACCTTCTTTGAAGAAATTATACCGGCTGATAAAATTATTGTAGTCGATGCCATTCCTTCTGATCAGGATTGGGCTAAAATTCGTCGAGCCATTAACAAAATAAACAAAATTGACCCAGCAGTTTTAGATTACTTAAAAGCTAACACATAATCTGGAGAAGGAGCTGTTCTCTTGCAACTATTACCAAAAGAGCTAACCTTTGTGAATGCCATTTTGATCAATATCTCGGTAATTATCAGCACGATATTGTCATACTATTTTGTCTCTTTGCACTTAGGAACAAAAAAAGCACGGACAAACCTTTCCTTTGTCTCTGGCGATCTTTTCTCCAGAGAAAGGCTTGGTACCAATTTAGTAACGGGCCTCGCTCTAGGTGTTATTAGCTTTGTTTTATCCATCAATCGAATTCCCCTGTTTGGCGAGAGCAATGGCGTAGACATGCGATATGTAATGATATTTTTTGCGGTTCTTTACGGCTCAGACGTTTTAGGGATTATTACTTCGGTTACATTGATTGGCCTAAAATACTTTAGTTATGTCCACTCAATGCCTGCCATAACCTTTAACGAATACTTTAACAATCTAGTTTTTACCATTCTTTTGTTATCCCTTTGCATCTACATGCGTCATAAAAAAATATCTATATGGCCAGCAAACTTTCTGTTCCTATTTGTCTTTATGTTATTACGCTTATTTTTATTTTCATTTTACTTCGCGCCTTTTTTTCAGCTACGCAAACTAACAGAATTTGCTGTTTACCTCATTATGTACTCAGTCATTTTTATCGCTACCACCTTTATTATTAATGCAGCAGTCTCAGCTTCTCAATCCGTTCATGTTTATCGAACAGCAGCCATTTACGATGGCTTGACTGGTGTTTATAACAAAGAGTCCTTTCATTTCTTTTTAGATTATGTCGCGAATAATATATCAAAAAAAGAAAGTGGCAACTTGTCTTTGGCTGTCATTGATGTCGATAACTTTAAACAAGTCAACGATAACTTTGGTCACCCTGTCGGTGACTTAGCCCTTAAACATGTGGCTAAGATAATAAGTCAGGGACAAATTGAGTATCGGCACTATATTTGTCGAATTGGTGGCGATGAATTTGCGATCATCCACAATGAAACGCCTGAAGAAGCCGAAGCTTTTTTCAACCAAATATTTGAAAATTTGACCCAATCACCTTTTATCTTTGAAGACACGCTGATTGAGTTGGAAATTTCAGCTGGCTTAACCCATTTTGACATTGACCAACACTTTAACATCGAGCGAGCGTTTCAGGAAGCCGATGAAGCCCTTTATCAAGCCAAAAACAATGGTAAAAAACAATTGGTCATCACCCATAGTAAAGGTTAACGCTACTCGAATTAACAACCTTGATTTCAAAAATAATAAATAAGAAGCTGCGACAGCAGCTTCTTATTTATTATTTTTCTTGCGTATATTTATAAGCTGTTCCTAAAGAAATATTGCATTCTTCAGCAATTTGGCGCAAGGTGTATTTATTATTATTGTATAAGAACAGGATACGTTCGACCGTTTCTTCAGAAATTCTTGGACGACCACCAATTCGCCCATTTCGACGAGCTTCTTCCAAACCACGAGATGTTCTTTCACGAATAATCGCTTTTTCCATTTGTGCCATGCTTGTAATCATCGCTGTAAAGATTGAATCATCCAACTCTTTAAGGGCTTCATCTTTTTCTAAGACAATTAATTCAATCCCTTTTTCAGTTAACTCAGCAATAAAATCCGCTAATTGAATGATCGATTTACCAAGGCAAATTAATTCGAAGACGATTAACTTGTCCCCTGATGACAGTTCCTCAACTGCAGCCTCTAGTTCAACATGAGGGTGTGCAACTTGTTGTTGACCATCTGTTTCTAATACAATACGGTCACAACCATATTTCCCCAAACTTTCCAATTGTGACGACAAGTACCCTTTATCCTCGCTTGTATGTGCATATCCGATTGTTTCCATGATAATATCCCCCTATATTTTTATTAATTTAACGTTTTTTATAAATAGAACTTTTAATTTCCCTTACCACACTACTTAGTATAGGGAAAGAAATGGTACAATACTATGCCACTCTTTGCACATGATTATGAAATATCTGAAAATATGGGACTTTAAATAAACTAAGTACCTGTCACAGAAGGGTTTCGATGTATAATATCAATCTTTTCATAATGATATGCACTATTTGAAACCAGTCATTTTTATCACAATATTCTTAAATTAACTAGACTTACTTACTATTTTTTAGTAAAATAAGACTGGTTCAAACAAACAGAATGTGAGGAAAACAATGACAAAACTATTAGCAATTAAAGCACACCCTTTAACACCAAGAGAATCAAAATCAATGAAAGCTCTTGAACAATTTATTATGGCTTATGAAAAACAAAACGGTGAAAACACTGTTGAAATATTAGATGTTTTTGAATCGGATATCCCAGAAATCGATAATACTCTTTTATCCGCCTGGGGTTTACTGCGCACTGGAACAGATTTCTCCGCATTGACTGAGGCTCAACAATCGGCTGTAACTCGTTTTAATGCATTAACAGAGCAATTTTTAGCGGCAGATAAAATCGTCATTGCCAATGCTTTGTGGAACCTCAGCGTTCCCACGCGCTTAAAAGCATGGATTGACACGGTTAATGTGGCGGGTAAAACCTTTAAATATACTGAAAGTGGACCTGTTCCCTTAACAGAAGGAAAAAAAGTATTACATATTCAATCCAATGGCGGTGAATATGACGGCAAAGACTTTGCCTCTCAATACGTCAAGGGCATCATGAACTTTGTTGGCGTCAAAGACTACCATCAATTATTTATTGAAGGGGTAGATCACCATCCAGAGCGTGGTGAAGAAATTTTACAAACAGCCCTAGACAGTGCCGCTGCACTTGGCGCTTCCTTTTAATTAAACAAAAAAACTCTCTATTTTGTAGAGAGTTTTTTTGTTTAATTTTTAAATGAATGTATGGGTGCCGGAATCCGTCCACCACGTAAAATGAAATCAGTTGATCCATATTTATTAACTGCCATCACCGGTGCACGTCCAAGCAGCCCACCAAATTCGACCATCTCACCGACTTTTTTACCTTCAGCTGGAATTAGCCGTACTGCAGTTGTTTTATTATTAATCACACCAATTGCAGCTTCATCAGCGATCATCGCCGCAATCGTTTCAGCACTTGTTTCGCCCGGTACAGCAATCATGTCCAGTCCGACCGAACAAATCGCCGTCATCGCTTCTAACTTTTCTAAATTCAAGGCACCATTGTTCACAGCGTTAATCATGCCAATGTCCTCAGAAACTGGAATAAAGGCACCAGACAAGCCACCAACATGACCACAAGCCATAACGCCACCCTTTTTAACCGCATCATTTAATAAGGCTAAGGCTGCTGTTGTTCCATGGGTCCCCACTGATTCGAGACCCATTTCTTCCAGAATATGCGCCACTGAATCACCGACAGCAGGTGTCGGTGCCAAAGACAAATCAACAATCCCAAAAGGAACATTTAGTGCTTTCGAGGCTAGCTGACCAACTAATTGCCCGGTTCGGGTAATTTTAAAGGCTGTTTTCTTAATGGTTTCCGCTACCTCATCAAAACTTTCGCCTCGAACTTTCTCAAGGGCACGTTTCACCACCCCTGGACCACTGACCCCCACATTAATCACACAATCGCCTTCGCCAACTCCATGAAAGGCTCCTGCCATAAAGGGATTATCCTCAACAGCATTCGCAAAGACCACTAATTTCGCACACCCTAAATCCGACATCGCCGCTGTTTCTTTAATGACATAACCCATCTGGCGAACAGCATCCATGTTTATGCCAGACTTGGTACAGCCAATATTAACTGACGCACAAACCCGTTCCGTCTCTGCTAACGCCCGCGGAATCGAATTCATCAGCACGTCATCACCGGCAGAATAACCTTTTTGAACCAAGGCCGAAAACCCACCAATAAAGTTAACCCCAACTGCCTTGGCCGCTTCATCTAATGTTTTGGCATAAGCTACATAATTACTTTCCCCTGAAGCAGCCGCCACCATGGCAATAGGTGTCACAGAAATCCGCTTATTAATAATTGGTATGCCATATTCTTTTTCAATTTCTTCCGCCACCTCAACTAATCTAGCTGCCTTGGTAGTAATTTTATGATAAATTTTCTGACGAGCCTTTTCCTCATCACTTTCGATACAATCAAGAAGTGAAATTCCCATCGTAATCGTACGAATATCAAGTTTCTCTTCTTCAATCATGCGAATTGTTTCTAATATTTGATTGACTTCCATTATCTCGGACCTCCCTATTTTATAACTTATGCATGGTATTAAAAATCTCTTCACGTTGAACACTGATTTTAACTGCTAGCTTCTCGCCTAAGGTATTTAACTTTCCTTGAACCTCACTAAAACTTGAAGAGACACCCGTTAAGTCAATCATCATCATCATCGTAAAATTAGTTCCCATAATCGTTTGAGACACATCTAAAATATTGATATTTTCTGCCATTAACTCCTGGCTCACGTGAGCAATAATCCCTACTTTATCATTGCCTATTACTGTCAAAATTGCTTTCATCATAACCGCTCCTTTTTCTAATCATTGTATCACAGTTTTGCCACCGATTACTCATTTATAATGAATTAATCTTGAAAAATTTCAGAAACAACAGCTATACTTTCACACTAAATAAAAAATAGCTAGTATGGTGGGTTCATACCAGCTACAATTATGACCTGATTCTCACTTTAACGAAACGGATTATAAAAACGACCACCGTTATTCTTAATTAACCAAAAAGAGATCCCTAATAAACTGACAGCCACGACTATGGCCAAATAATCTCCTTTGCCATAAGACTGAGCCATATACCAGGTTCTTTTTTTATGTTTACCAAATCTTCGCAGTTCCATCGCCGTGCTAATCACCTCAATGCGCTCAATACTTGATAAAACCAAAGGAAAGACAATCGACAAGGTCCCCTTTAACCGCCTCAATAAAGATGCTTTTTTTGATAACTCCACACCACGAGCCTGTTGTGCCATGGATATATCAAAAAAATCCACTTGTACATCAGGTATATAACGGAGAGCCAAAGCAACAGCATAACTAATTTTATAACTGACCCCTAGCTTATTTAAACTAGCCGCAAATTCACTTGGGTTAGTCGTTAAAATAAAAATCAAGGCAATTGGAATGGAGCTGACATATTTAAGAAATAAGTTAAACTCATAAAACAACTGCTCCTGAGTTAAAGTAAAACGACCAACTCCTTCAAAAATAACATGTCTAGTCCCATAAATCGCCACTCCGTATTCCGGTGAAAAAAGATAGACAGCCAGGATATTTAAAAGTGAGAAGACCATGATGAACTTCACGACAAAGGAAATATCTGACCAACGAATCTTTGACCATTTAAACAAAACAATCGAAAATACACTCATAAAAACCAGAAAACGCGTATCATAAGTTGTCATCGTCGCAATTGACAATAAAATAAGAACAATTAATTTGGAAGCACCACTTAAACGATGGATAAAGGTCTGATTTGGAATGTACCCCAATAATTGAAATTGGTTCATTTTAATCTCGCCTCCCGATCGTAACTAATAAATTTTTCCGTAAAATTAATCGGATCCGCTAACCCTATGCGGGAAGCAAAACGAAACAGACTGGTTTCCTTTAAAGACGCCCGCTCAATTAACTGTGGGTTCGTTAAGACCTTAGTTGGCGTCGTATCGGCAATAACGTGCCCCTCGCCAATTACCAGTGCACGCTCTGTATATTCCAACATTAAATGCATATCATGAGTGACCATTCCCACCGTCACCCCTTGATCGCTTATCCTTTGGAGAAACTCCATCATTTCTGTATAATGACGTAAATCTTGTCCCGCTGTCGGTTCATCCAGTAAAATCATCTGAGGATTTAAGACCAAAATTGACGCAATCGTAACTCGCTTCTTTTGCCCAAAACTCAATGCCGAAATAGGCCAATTACGAAATTCATACAACCCACATACCTTTAAGATAGCAGCAACTCGTTCCTTAATCTCAGCTTCTGCCACGCCACGCAAAAGCAATCCTAAACCAACCTCATCCACAATCATTTTTTTAGAAATCATCTGATTGGGATTCTGCATCACAAAACCCACATAATCTGCCCGCTCTTTAATCGACTGTTTCATAAAATCTTGTCCTGACCAGGTCATCTCTCCTTGCGGTTGAATAAACCCACAGATAGCCTTGCATAACGTCGATTTCCCTGCCCCGTTTTTGCCGACAATACTTACCATTTCCCCTTGATACAAAGTGACAGATAAGTCATTAAACACTGGTTTTCCATTCTTGCCATATTTGAAGTTAAGGTCTTTAAGGCTTAGCAACGGCTTCTTACGACTTTCTGTAACAGGAAGAGAGACTGATGTGGACCAAGCTTCCATCGTCTCTCTGATAAAAGGGGCCTCAACTGACTCGAGGGAGTCCAGATCCGTGGTTTTCAGCAAATCAACACCTGCGTATTTCATGGCGCTGACATACAGGGGTTCACGAATTCCCACTCGTTCCAATAAATCAGACTGAAGTAATTGAATAGGAGGTAGGTCGGCAATTATCCGCCCCTCATCAAAAACTATCACACGATCCACATGACGATAAAGGACGTCTTCCAAACGATGTTCAACAATAACCACCGTAGTTTTGTTATCAGCACAAATCTCATCCAGTAATACCATCGATTCCTTCCCAGTTTTCGGGTCTAGATTTGCCAAGGGCTCATCTAGTAATAAGACTGGGATTTGATCAATTAAAACTCCGGCCATTGAAACTCGCTGCTTTTGCCCTCCAGAAAGCTCTTGAGGACGATGACTTAATAAGCTTTCTAAAGAAACGGTGGTCGCCATATCAAGGACCCGCTGTTTAATAACAGACTGCTCGACACATTCATTTTCTAAAGAAAATGCCACATCTTCCGCTACAGTTAACCCGATAAACTGACCGTCCGTGTCCTGTAAGACTGTGCCAACCTCAAAGGATAACTCTGCAATCTGACTGTTTTTAACAGATGTTCCATTTACAATCACCTCTCCAGTTAGCTCACCCTCATGAATGTGGGGAATCAATCCGTTAATACAATTGGCAAAGGTTGACTTGCCGCTGCCACTTGGTCCCACAACCAGAATTTTTTCACCTTGATTAATACTGACAGAAATATCATGCAAGGTCGGGCTTGACTGACTATGATATTGAAAGCTAACATTTTTAAACTGAATCAAAGGGTTCATTCAATCGACTCCATTATCTTAATATAAATATCTCCTTACTTAATTAGAAGGCTTGTTCTCTTGGTTTAACTGCCTAATCATCAGACCTAACAGAGTTCATCTAATATGAAAAGAAAGCTGAATGATGACCATTCAACTTCCTCTATTATAGCCTCTTACTCTTTCGTAAGGCTACCTTTTTTTGTTCGTGATTGAGCGTAAGCTTTCATCAGCAATGTACCGATCACTCCAACAGCAACGGTATTACTGATCCCAGCAATCACCCCTTGAGTAAAGACCTTATTGGCAGGTTCACTGTAAATTAAAATATCCAAGACCGGTGCCAATACAGACCAGACAGCTACATTAGCTACTGCTTGTAAGAGGTTAAAAGTAATCATGTTTTTTGTTGTAAACTCACCATGTTCCAAATCAAATCGCTTACCAATCCAGCCATAAGCAAACCCAACTGCCCCCGAACAAATAATCCAACTCCACCAAGCACCGTAAGTCGTTAAATCCTTAATCGTATGGCCGATAAAGCCGATTAGAAAGCCAGCTAATGGCCCAAATAAACTTGCCATCAGCGCTAAAAACGGGTAACTTGTTTCGATATTCGTGTTAGGAAATCCAGTTGGAATAACCACAAAACGGCCTAAAATAACAAAAACTGCCGCACCAATTCCCACCGCCACAATCGTCTTAACCGAAAACTCTTTTTTCATCCTTAAGCCCCTCCACATCCACTTAATTTTACCTTAATCTTCAAATATAACTTTTGGCGCTTTTCTAACTTGCAAGCTCCAGTCAATACCGGTGCCAATATGATATAACTTGGAGAAGGAATCCTGATTGACTGCGACACCCACATTGACAAGGGAATTAATATACACCAGCGGTTCTCCAATACTAACATCCGCAAATGATTTGGCAAACAATAAGATATTTTGATACACTTTATTTCCCTGATGATAAATTGTGACTTGTAAACTATCTCCTGGTTCAACGCCCACATCCTTTAAATAACTAGAAGGGATATTCGACCACAAAGAACCAAAGCGGACATCTAAAACATCAATACTGCCCGTTAAGATACTGCCATTTTTTTCTGCTTCAACTAAAGGTAAAGCTTTAATCGACTCAGCAGGAAGTAGCGCCCCTAACTCCTCAAACGTAATTTCGCCAACTGCCAAACGAGCACCATTATAAGCATAAATATCACGACCATGGAAAGTGTGGCTCTCTTCAGAGTGAGGCAAACGACTTTTCACCTCGTCTATGCCACGGATTTCCTCAATGCCCTCATAATGCATAATATGAGTAATTGAGCCATTATCTGGTGTAATAATATAATGCCCAGAACGGGTCTTGCAAACAATACTGCGGCGATTGCTCCCAACACCAGGGTCGACTACTGAAACAAAAACGGTGCCCTGAGGCCAATACTTCACCGTTTGATACAAACGATACGACGCCACCCAAATGTCATAAGGAGGGATGTCGTGAGTCAAATTTTCAACTCTAATCGTCGGATTAACTGTATGAGCAACACCATACATAGCACTTACAGCACCGTCCTCCAACCCAAAATCAGTTTGCAACACTAAACAATTACCCATCGTCCACTCTCCACATTATCATATTTTGTTAGAAATAATGTACCATATAAAAGCATCTCGTACAACTTTAATACCAACATTAACTCATTTTACCACTTCTTAATTTGTTTTTCACCCTTTTATCACAATTAAAGATTAAAGGTTCATTAGATTACCCTCCAAACACGAACGATAGGTTTCTTTACTAAGGAAACACGACTTAAGACTGAGGACAAGGATCAAAACATTGGCTATAGTTAATAAAAAAGGTCTTAACCTTTGATTTTTACTAAGGAGGACACCAAATGACAGCCATTGTTATCTCAAAAGCTCAAAAAGACACTATCCCAATTACCCAGGGCGCTTATCAATCAATTGATTTAATGAAGTATCTGGCAGCACTGATGGTGATTGGTGTTCATACGAAGCTTTTTATGCCTTTCAGTGACACCTTAAATTTTGCCTTTGCCAATGTTTTAGCCAGAATTGCCGTTCCCTTCTTTTTAATTACCTCTGCTTACTTTCTAAAGCGAGGGACGGACCATAAAATAAACTACTTAAGAACTTACTTACTGACCTTGCTAAAAGGATATTTACTTTGGAGCACTCTCTATCTCCCTATTGGCCTTAATTGGATTTCTGACCATTATGACCTGCCTTTTTATCTCTATCCAATTGCGTTAGTGGTCGGTCTTTTCTATGTGGGAACTTATTACCACCTCTGGTATATTCCCGCATTAATCATCGCTGTTTTAACCGTTAATTGGGTACTAAAAAAGACCAACTACCCAACACTTTTCGGACTTGCCCTCCTATTGTATGGCTTGGGCTCCCTGGAAACCTATTATGGCGTCATTAAAAACCCTACCTTGCTAGCAATCATCGATCACTACATGGCAACCTTCATTACTACCCGCAACGGTCTATTTTACGGAGTTATCTTCGTTGCCATCGGTTTCTTTTTATGGGACTATCAAGACAAACTTAAAGAGCTTCCCTATACAAAAGGATTAATCTTGTCAATCGCATTAATTACAGTGGAAGCCTGTTATATTTTTGATAAAACGCGCTTGGATATGAATTTTTTGCTGTCTTTAGTTCCCTTATCATTTTTTCTGTTTATCTTCTTAAAAGAAAAACTCCTGCCATTTAAAATAAATTCCTGTCGACTTCGTGATTACTCCAAACATTATTATTTCATTCACGCCTTTTTTCTCGTACTGCTTCCTCCTTTGGCCAAAATCATCGGTCTCAACGGACTCTGGAACAGCCAAGGTCTCCTGCGTTTTGCTTTAACCCTCTTTGCCACCCATTTAAGCTGTCTGCTGTTAATTTACTTGAAGCAGCAATCAACACTCCCGAAGCTTAATTCATTGTTAAAATACATGTAATCAAAAAAAGACCTGCCCTGAGCTTTGCGCCAGGTAAGCAGGTCTCTCATTGGGCCCCAACTTAGGTCCCTTTTCTTAAACTCTCAACGGCCACGTTTAGCCAACAACCGTCACTGCTTGCTTACTCAATAAATACGGACGTAAATAGCCGACCGTGTTCGATAAAGGCAAGACATCCTCACTTAACTTAATTGACAACACATGAATTAAATACTCTCTTCTTGTCTGAATTCTCTCCCACAACTCAGGATAGTTTGTCTGTAATTCTTCTCTTAAAGACTGATCTCCAATGGCCACACACTCTTCCATACTAGCACCGGCATACCCTGGAACACTGGGAATGATGTCCACTTGAAACATCATGCCACTCTTTAATGTGACTTGTGAACCAGCATAAATAGGACTACCTAGCCACTCCTCATCTGCTACAAAATGACCTGGATTTAGACTCCACCCATACTGACTCTTCGGTAAAACCTCTTCAATTGTTTGATACAACTGACCACCAGTTAAGCCAACCTTGATTGTTTCCAACCAAGTCATGACTCCTTTAGCATAAGGAAAAGCCACTCGTTCCAAATAATCCTGTTCCCCTTCTGGTAAATCACTCTGGTGTTTGGCTACATAACCAGCACGGCTTGATAAGCCTCCTTTAAAGGCCGTAGTTAAAGATACTCTGTCCCCTAACCGCATCTTTTTGTGTGTTGGATAAAGATTAGCCTTCTCAAATCGCTGACCTGTTGCCGCAATCGTCACCACTGAATGATTTTGACCCTCAGCCGAAAGCAAGGCCCCCAACTCGCTTTCTCTCTCGCCAACTTTAACCGCATTTAGCGCTGATAACATACAGGTTGAAGCCAAGTTAGCACCATACTCATAGTGGGCCAATTCATTGGCATTGGCTACCGTTCGAGCACCAATTGTCTCTCCGATAAATAACTCTGTTCCATTAACTAAGACCTCCTCACCCGATACCGTCTTTTCTAAAGCTCTGACCACATAATGAGGCAGATCAAATAATTTCTGGTTTCCTTGCAAAGAACTTTTGAATAACTTCCAACCGACTACTCCCACTTTCGAGGCCTGATCCACGCCTACTTCTTGGAAGATGTCTTCCAAGAGACGCTCACCATCCATTGGCTGATTGGGTAAGGAAAAATAGGGCACATGAATCACAGTATTTTCCAAACGGGCATAACTAGCCATCTTAACATTTTCGTTTCCTAATAACAGATAGGCTTGACCATCCGCTTTTAAGATCAGCAACGCTTCCTCGAAACGAGGGATAAATCCCGTTAAATACTCAAAATTAGACCCATGCTCCTTATCCCCATAGACAACTACCATATCCAATTGATTTTTGGCCATACCTGCTACAATCTTTTTCAACCGCTTGGCCATCGTCTCATCAGACAGTGTCACCTGATCCACCTTTGGAAATACAGTTGGTTCTGCTACTAACGACAATTCTACTTTCATACTAACACTCCTCACTTATGATTAAATCCACATTATATTGCGCCAGAACCATACAAAAATCAGTATCTGGTTGTTTATCAGTAATCAACACATCGATTTCTTGTAACCCACAGATTTTAAAGAATCCCTTTGTGTTCATTTTAGTATGATCAGCCAAAGCCACTACTTTCCGCCCCTGCTTAACCATTGCTCGTTTGACAAAACCTTCTTCTTCCGTATGAATGAACAGGCCCTTAGGCGACATGGCAAAAACACCTAATAAGGTAACGTCCGCCTTGTATTGCGATAATTTCTCAATGGTCTCTGCCCCGTAAAGAAATAATTGATCATTGTGCAACTGCCCTCCTACGACTGTTACCTGTTTGTTGTCTTGTTGAGAAAACAACATGGCATGGGTCAATGAGTTGGTAATCGGCTGGATTTTCTTTTTCCTCACCAAGGGAATCACTGCCTCCACCGTTGTCGAAGAATCAAAGATTACAGTGTTATTCTCTGCAATAAGCTTCTCTGCTTCATGAGCTAAAGACTCCTTGATTTCTTGCAAAGACGATGATCGATGAGAATAATCAAAAATCAACGCTTCTCGTGTTGCTAACATCGCCCCTCCATGAACCCGTTTAATGATTTCTTTATTTTCAAGCTTTATTAAATCACGACGAATCGTGTCTTTCGAAACATTGAGCGCTTGAGCCAAGTCATCAACAGTGGCCCTGTTCTCCCTCTCAATTATTTGAGTGATTGCTGTAAGTCTTTCTTCAATTAACACATGATCAACTCCCAGAATAAGGATAGCATGGAACATCACCGTTTGCAACAAAAAGCATTATTCAGTTTATTTTAAAAATAAAAATGCACAAAAACGCATAATTTCAATTTGCGCTAATAGTATCTAATCCCCCAAAAAACCACTGTACTTCCTAACTAATTTGCTTTACCATTAGTCTAATAAAGGAGTTAACTAAACTATCAGATAATCAGGAGGTTAACATGAAAATTGCTATTGTTGAAGATGACGAGTCGAATCGCCAAACCTTGCACCGACATATCTCGGACTATGCCCAAGAATATCGACTTTCCCTTACGGTAGATAGCTATCCTGACGGCATTGATTTTATTAAATCAGCTGTTGCTAACTACGACATCATTTACCTTGACATTGAAATGACAACACTGGATGGCTTAAAGACGGCCAAACAAATTCGCCAAACAAATGAACGCGTTATCATCGTATTTATCACGAACTTTATCGACTACGCTATGGAAGGCTATCAGGTTGATGCCAGTGATTTTTTACTTAAGCCTTTAACCTATTTCAATTTCAGCAAACACTTTAATAAACTAAATAAATTAATAAATCAGCGACACAATCAGTGTATCTCGGTCAAACGTAACGGCGGTATCCAAAAGCTATCACTAAAAGATATTTATTACATTGAGAGCCAAGGGCACTATTTACATTTCCACATGAAAGATGAAACGGTTTCAATTATTCACTCGATAAAAAAAATCGAAAGCAAACTATTGCCTGCCCATTTTTTTCGTTGTAATAATTATTATCTTATCAATTTAAGCCATGTTGAAAAACTAGAAGACAATCACGTTATTGTTAAAGGCCAGCGACTTCAATTTAGTCGTCCTCGAAAGAAAGCCTTTATTAACGCTTTAACCAGCTATATTGGAGGCACGATGTGATGTCTGAAATAATTCCAAGAATCCCACGTCTCTATACAGCTTTAGCCGAATCATTGGCTTGCTTGGTTTTTATTTGGCCCATGATCAAACGACATGCCCCTTCATACTGGCAAGCCCGTTTGTTAGTGATGACTGGTGGGCAATTGTTTTTACAGAGCTTAGTTAATGGCTGGCCCTGGTCTTGGTGGTTACCAGGGATGTACTTAAACGTTTTTTGGATGTTTCTAACCATCCGCTTCACTGCCACCTTATCTTTTAAACAAGCCATCTATCTTTGTGCAAAAGCCTTTATAGCTGCAGAATTTAGTACAACACTGGCTTGGCAATTTTATTATTTAATTTTCTGGTCCCCGGTAAATACTCAGAAACTTCCAGGCTATTTTTTCCTTCTCATATGTTTAGTTGTTATGTACCTCATTTTTTATCTTCTGGAAAAGAGAATTGGTCATGCCAATCTATTCTTGCCCCTTAAGAAAAAAGATATCTTTATCAGTATACTAACTGCTATTATCATCTTTACTATGAGTAACGTCAGTTTCTTAATTAGCGCAACCTATCCATTTGGGGATAATACTTCCCTTTTTGTTATTCGCACACTCGTCAATCTAAGCGGTATTTGCATCATCTACATGCAAGCTTATCAACGTTATGAAGCCTATTTAAAAGCGGAATTAGGCTCCATTAACCGAATCTTTCAATTACAATATGAACAGTATCTAGCTTACAAAGAAAGCAGTCAATACCTTAATCAAAAATTTCATGATTTAAAGCATCAAATTAACGTTATTCGCGAAGAAAGCAATGCAGATCAACGTCATCGCTATCTCAATCAGATGACCCAGAATCTCAATCAATTCGAAGCGACCATTACAACTGGAAATGGTAGTTTAGATACTATTCTGACTCGTAAAAACACTCAGTGTTTAGCTAACCAGATTAGCTTTACTTGCCTCGTTGACGGCCAACTGTTGAACTTTATGGATGTTATGGATATTTGTAGCATTTTCGGTAACGCCTTGGATAATGCTATTGAATCAGTTATGAAACTATCTGATCCTGCTAAACGTATTATCAATTTACGGCTCTTTAAACGTGCTCATTTTTTAATGATTGTTTTGGAAAATACTAATAGCGAGACCTTAACATTTAGTCAGGGATTGCCACAGACTACTAAGTCAAACACTCTAAATCACGGATATGGTTTAAAGAGTATGGCTTATATCGTTGAAAAATACCAAGGCAACCTTACGATTGACTGTGACGATGACTGGTTCAATTTGAAAATTTTAATCCCACTCAATTAAAAGGAGTCATCTTTGAACTCAAAGATGACTCCTTTTATTAATTTTGACGAGCTAATTCTTTTTTCTTTCTTAACTTCTTGCTATTAGTAAATGCCATCATACCGAATCCTAGTGTCCCTATCAACAAGACATTAAGCCCACTGTATAATAATATCCAATTCGGTACTTTAGTTTCCACGACGTCATATGCATGGCTGTTAACCATCGTATAAAGAATGTTGTGACTGGCCTTGCGCATGTTTTGCTGGCCCCAATTAGTAGCCGTCGTTTCCTTTTTTAGTTTCGTTGGCAATAAATACAAAACTAAGTCATTACCTGCCGCCAAACTTTGATCAATATTCATATATTGCGGTTTATAATAATCTGTAATGACGCTTCCTCTAAACCCCCACTCGTCACGTAATACCCGTTGCAATAACGCTTCAGATACGCCAACCCATTGAGCACCAAGCCGATTATAAGAAGACATAATTCCTCTAGTTTCGCCTTCCTTCACGGCAATCTCAAATGGTTTTAAATAAATTTCCCGCATGGATTGCTCAGTCGACCAAGTTGCTGCCCCAGTTGGATATTCATAGCGCTTAGTTTCCTGATCATACATGGCGAAATGCTTCATATAAGAGTAACTGCCCTTTTGACTGGCCCCTTTAACCACTTCCATTCCTATTTTGCCTGAAAGTAAACTATCCTCAGAAAAATACTCAAAGTTTCGGCCAGCAAATGGAGAACGATGAATGTTAACTCCTGGTAAATACAACCCCGTGATATTGGAGGCCTTAGCTTCATTTGCAATGGACTGGCCCATTTGATTCGCTATTTCTTGATTCCAAGTGGAAGCCATCACGACTTCACTAGTATACTGATTTCCCTGAGCACCACTGATTAAATGATTGATCCCTGCCGGACCATCACTGTCAAAGGTTGCTGGTTTCTTAATCGAGTTAATCGCCACCGTAGAGAATCCTCCATAAGAAATAAGCTTTTCCATATCCTTGACTGACAACTGTTCTAACAACTGCTCCCATTTAGGATCATCGAAAGCCACCCCTCTCAGCTCATATAATGTTAGACCATGCTTAGCTTTAACAATCGGTTTAGCCTCTTTATCTTCCTTAATAGAAAAATCTTGTAGGGCAGCCAACAACTCTTTAGACGCTTTTTTTGGTTTTGCCATCTCTGTTGGCAAAGTGCCTTCCCAATTCGAACGAGAAACATAAGTCACCTCTCCCAAATTATCATCGAACTGGTTCGTTGCCACAACCTGATCACTAGCTCGTTTATTCTCCTGATTGTAAACAATTGTTTTAGGGACAACATAACTTTTAGCCTCAATAACCTCATGGGCATTTCCCATCAATTTGATCTGATAATCCCCTTTTTCCAACACATAAGCCTGTTCTTTTTTATCGTCATAGCTAGCCATGTCTTCGACTGCCAGTTGAAGATTAACAGATTCACTTTCACCTGGATTAATCTTCTTAGTCTTAGCAAACCCTGCTAAAACTACGTGAGATTTCTCAATCCCACCAATTATATAAGGCGCCGTATAATAAAGCTGAACGACATTTTTCCCAGCTATTTTGCCAGTGTTTGTCACGTTGATCGTTAAACTGATGGTGGTATCAGTCGACTGATAGTCAGTGATTTCCTGCTGAAATTTACTGTAGGATAGCCCGTAACCAAATGGATATTGCACGGTTTCCCCATATAATTTTTCATCAGTCTGACCCGTTTGGTTATCTACAAAACGAGTCTCATAATATCGATAGCCTACGTAAATTCCTTCAGCATAATCAATGTACTTATAATGCCACGTCTCTTTTTTATTTTTAAAGTCTGAATTTTCATATGGAAACTCACCAATATTAAAATAAGATGGAGCACTTGTTGCATCATAAGCATAGGTATCCGCTAGTCTTCCAGAGGGATTGATTTCGCCTGACAAGGCTTTTCCCACAGCATTGAAGCCAACAGAACCTGGATTTCCAATCCACAGTGCTCCGGCAATTTTATCATCCTTTAAAAAACCTAATTCCATCGGATAAGAAGAGTTAATCAAGACAATCACCTTACCAAAATTTTCTTTCACTAAATGTAACATCGCCTCTTCATCATCTGTTAACTCCAAATAATGTTTCCCTGCTGACCCACCAGAATACCCTGCCATATCTGTCGTAATATCTGCACCTTCCCCACTATTACGCGAGAAAACTACTAAAGCAGTTTGGCTAAATTCTTTGGCATCAATGAGTAGACGCTCACTATACTCAGAGACGACTGGCTCATGGCTATTAAAATCACCACCGACTAACTTATGAATATTAATTTTTTCGCGAGGGACAAACCGATCATCATAAAATTTAGTCAAATCATCGTTAACCTTAAAACCAGCGTTTTCCAGCCCCTCTTGCAAATCCACATTATCATTCTCAGCGCCTCCCCCAGAGCCAGAACCGCCGTATACCACCGATCTCGAACTATAACCAAAAACATTGAGGTTTCCTTTTTCAAGAGGCAAAGCCTCTTTCTTATTTTCCAATAAGACAAGCCCTTCTGATTCAATCATTTCCGTCAAAGCAGAAGCTGACTGACGAGCTTCTGCTACCAAATGTTGATCAACTTGTTGCTTGGAAAATGAGGTGTTGATGATTAAAGAAAAATGATTAATGGCCAAGTTCAGTACCACAACAACTACTAGTAAAAAGGTCGTAATTGGAAATAGTACTTTACGGGTTAACTTTAATTTAATTATTCTGTATACGGAGAATGCTATCAGCACAACTACAACTGTGATCACAACCATCGTGATCATCGACACTAGTTGTTGAATATTAATCCCGTAACTTGGCGCCTTTTCTCCGGTTTTAGCCGCAAATACTTTTGCTGTAGAGAGCCACCCACTAATAAAAGACATCAGACAACATCCTCTTAGTTTTCTCTTGTTCATTTGTTTCATTTTCACAACATCCCTTCCGTAATGATACTAAAAAAGCGTTTGCATTTAATGTTATTTCCTTTATGACCTCCTCTGACATTTGTCTCTTACTACCAAAGTAAGTGTAACAACTCCCCTACGGGAAACGAAAGGATTATTCACAACCTGTCACAATCCCTTCATTTTTTGTCTATTTTCGGTTTAATTCAATATTCCCCCTTATCAACTTAGTAAAACTCCGTTATAATAAAAGAAATTAAACTAAAAGGAGACAAACTATGACCCATTCATTTGCTACTGAAATTAAAGCTTATACCCAAACAGACTCATTTAAACAGCTGAGTCAACTAGAAGAATTCACAGATATTGAAGCAATGCCAGGTGCAACTATTATGGAATTCTTGACGATGTTTTCAGATGCCATGTCTACCTTCGAGAAAAAAACATTAAAAAAGTGGGATGCTGACAGCCTGACAAAAGTCTTAACACATTGGTTACCTAAACACGCTGACTTGCCTAATCTGGAGGTCCCCCTATTTTTAGTCACTCTTAACTCATTTATTGCTTTCTTAGATGAGAAAAAAATAATCCCAGGACCTCCCTTATTAATGGCCGTTGCGAAATCGAGCCCTCTGATGCTGGCTCGGTCAGAAGATGAGAACTTTTGGAGTCCGAAAAAAAGAACTGAATTCGCAGAATTTTTAGCCTATATGGATGAAGAAATAGATGCCTTATTTGGAGATGAGTTTGGTTTATTAGATGAGTTAATGGAAGGAAATAAATCGCCAAATCCCCACCACAAACGAAATAATGTGGTCCCCCTGACTAATACTCCCAAGAAAAACAGCTTATGCTTTTGCGGTAGCGGAAAAAAATACGAAGACTGCCATGGCGATGATATACTCTTATAAAGAAAATGAACCCCTTAGACTAATAGCTAGCCTAACGGGTTCATCTTTATTTTAGTGCCTATGATTATTCAATTTTATCTTACCCAAGTTCCCTATTTGCATCAATTTTTCTCCGCTAGTAAATCAACTACCTCCTGCAAGACTGCTTCACCATTTAAGGTTTCATAATCTTCTTTGGCGATTAATTTGTAAGGAACAGCTTTCACCATGAGGTAATCCTTTAAGCGAGCCACTTCATACTTAGATTGGGGGCCAATTAACAAAGCATCTAACACTTGATGTTGAATGATCTGCTCCGCAATAATCGCCGGTGCAGAATAAATGTGAATCTTTAGGCCTTTGTTATCTGCGGTCATCTGCATATTTTTGACCAATAACCCCGTTGTAATCCCAGCAGTACAAATTAACAAAACCCTTTTATCTTGAGTCTCAGTCATTCCTTTCACCCCATCTATGAGATTTTTTTCTTTTTATTGTAAATATCCAAAACAACTGCCAAAAGTAAAATTAAACCTTTAATCGCTTGCTGCCAGTCAACACCAATTCCTAGAATCGACATGCCGTTATTTAGAACGCCCATTACCAGCCCACCAACAATTGCGCCCATTACCGTTCCGATTCCACCAGAGGTTGAGGCGCCACCAAAGTAAACAGCTGCCATGGCATCCAACTCCATAGACACTCCCGCTTGTGGTGTGGCCGCATTAAGCCGTGCCGCTAATATCAAACCAGCCAAAGCAGCCATGGCTCCCATATTAACAAAAACTAAAAAGGTTATTTTTTTCGTTTTAATCCCTGATAATTCTGCCGCTTTACGGTTACCGCCTGTGGCATAAATCTGACGGCCGGCAACTGTTTTATTAGTCAAGAAGCCGTAGACTGCCACAATCACACCCAAAAGAATCAAAATAATAGGATAACCTTGGTAAGAGGCAAAAATATAGGTGACCACTAACACGACTAGAGCAGTAAATATGCTTTTAAACAAAAAGGCGTTTATCGACTCCACTTCAAATAAATTTTTTTGACGTTTATCTCGAGCTCGCCATTGGCCAATAATCAGCAAAGCCGCTAGAAGAGCACCAATGACCATTGTGATGTAATGAAGATGCTCTCCACCTATTACATCAGGTAAATAACCTGTGGAAATTTTCTGAAAAGCAGTTGGAAACGGGGCCAGAGATTGACCTCCTAAGACAACTTGGGTTAACCCACGAAACATCAATAGTCCGGCCAAGGACACAATAAAGGCGGGAATACCTACATATGCCACCCAAAAACCTTGCCAAGCACCAATAACAGCTCCCATTAGCAAGCAAATGGGGACGGCTAGTAAGGGGCTCATTTTAAAGTTAACCATTAAATAGCCGGCAATCGCCCCTACAAAAGCCATAACAGAGCCGACCGATAAATCCACATGACCTAACAAAACAACTAGCAACATGCCAGCTGATAAGACTAAAATATGACTGTTTTGCAAAACTAGGTTGGTAATGTTTAATGGTCGCCAAAAAATCCCATCCGTTAATAATTGAAAGGCTACTAACAAGAAGACTAAAATAATGACCATACTGTATTTACTAAATATTTCAACAGCCTTCTCTTTAAGGCCAATTGTGACTTGTTTTTTTTCCCGTCTTTGCTCCATTTACTTAGCACCTTCCTTTTCAGCAGTCATCAGACTCATCAGTCCCTCTTGATTGGCCTCTGCACGTAAGACCTCGCCTGTCATTTGTCCTTCATTCATCGTATAAATCCGATCACACATGCCAATAATTTCCGGTAATTCAGATGAAATAATGCACACCGCCTTACCTGCTGCTGCCATTTCTTCAATTATCGTATATATTTCATATTTGGCTCCAACATCTATCCCACGAGTTGGCTCATCCAAGAATAAAATATCCGGTTCCGTCATCAACCATTTTGCCAGAACGACTTTTTGCTGATTGCCACCACTTAAACTGCCAACATTTTGAAAAACGGAATTCGTTTTAGTGCGCATCCGTTTCCGGTAGTCCTCGGCCACCGTCACTTCTTTTTCTTTGTCTAAGACTCCCTGATGACTAATTTTATTTAGACTAGCTAAGGTGGTATTCTCACGAATATCCATTAGTAAATTTAATCCCAAGGCTTTGCGATCCTCAGAGACATAAGCTAAACCATTTTCGATAGCCTTGGGCACGTCTTTGACCGAAATCTCCTTGCCTTCTTTTAACACACAACCAGAAATATGGCTACCATAAGAGTGACCAAAAAGACTCATGGCAAATTCGGTCCGCCCCGCTCCCATCAAACCAGCAATGCCAACAATTTCCCCTCGACGAATTGAGAAATTTATTCCTTTATTCACTAAGCGAGTGTTATCAATGGGGTGATAGACAGTCCAATCCTTTACTTCGAAATAAGTCTCACCAATATCAGGAACACGCTCAGGATAACGGTTAGTCAATTCACGGCCCACCATGCCACGAATAATCCGTTCTTCAGACAACTCATCATTGTCTAAGGTTTCAATCGTTTGACCGTCCCGCAAGATCGTAATTCGGTCAGACACACTGACAATCTCATTTAATTTGTGGGAAATGATGATTGACGTAATCCCTTGTCGTTTAAACTCCTCAATCAAGCTAAGTAAATTGGCACTCTCTTCCTCATTAAGAGCCGCCGTTGGCTCATCAAGAATCAGCAATTGAACCGATTTTGAAAAGGCCTTAGCGATTTCGACTAATTGCTGCTGCCCTACGCCAATTTGGGAAACTAAGGTATTTGGATTCACTCTTAATCCCACAGTCTTCAATAAATTTTCCGTCTTCTTTTCCGTTAAATTCCAGTCAATCACCCCGTGATTAGCTTGTTCGTTTCCTAAAAAGATATTTTCTTTGACAGAAAGATAAGGGCTTAAAGCCAGTTCCTGATGAATAATCACGATCCCCTTAGCCTCACTATCCCGAATATCTTTAAATTGACAGACATCGTTATTATAACGAATCTCACCTTGATACTGATCATAAGGGTACAGCCCACTTAAGACATTCATCAAAGTTGACTTTCCTGCACCATTTTCACCACATAAAGCATGAACTTCTCCCCGCTTGATTTGTAAATTAACATCATTTAAAGCACGAATACCCGAAAACTCTTTGACAATATGTTTCATCTCTAAAATATAATCAGCCATGTTCCTCTCCTTTACTTGAATTGCCTTTTGATCAAAGGTGGGCTGGAACTTATGTTGCGTTCACAGCCCACTTGTCCCTCTATTTTGCTAAGTCTGCTTCAGAATAATAATCTGTTTCAATTAACTCGACTTTATAGTTTTCTTTATCAACAGAAACTGGATTAGCTAAGTTTGTAGGCACGACTTTTTCACCGTTATCATAGGTTTCCGTATCATTAACAGGGACTTCTTTCTCCGTTAACAGTGCTTCAATCATGTCAATCGTATTCTTAGCCAGAACACGTGTATCCTTAAAAATTGTTTGGGTTTGTTCCCCAGCAATGATCGACTTGACCCCCGCAACCGTCGCATCTTGGCCAGTTGTCACAGGCAAAGGTTTATCACTATCCCCATAACCAACACCTTTAAGCGACGATATAATCCCCAAACTGATCGGATCATATGGCGACAGTACCGCATCCAATTTTTTATCCGAATAATTGGCACTTAGTAAGTTATCCATCCGGGCTTGAGCCGTTGAACCATCCCAGCGCAAGGTTGCGATCTGGTTAAAGTTGGTTTGCCCTGAAGGAATGACCAGTTGCTTACTGTCAATATAAGGTTGGAAGACTGACATGACGCCATTATAATTAATTAGCGCATTATTATCATCAGGAGAGCCACCAAATAACTCAATGTTAAAAGGCCCCTTCCCTCCTTTTAAATCCAACTTATCTTCTATATAAGAAGCCTGCAAAACGCCAACCCCAAAATTATCAAATGTTGAATAATAATCAACATAAGGTGAATTCATCAATAAACGATCATAGGCAATAATTTTAATATTCTCTTTATGGGCTTTGTCCAAGACATCTGTAAGAGCTGATCCATCGATGGAGGCAATGACAATAACGTCTACGCCTTTAGTAATCATGTTTTCAATTTGAGCCACTTGGTTTTCTACTTTATCCTCGCCATACTGCAAATCCGTTTTATAACCTAATTTCTCTAATTCATCCACCATATTATTACCGTCACCTATCCACCGCTCTGCTGATTTAGTTGGCATGGCAATGCCAATATACCCTTTCGACTCTCCTTTACTATTGCCCCCGCCACTACAAGCAGTTAAGAGCAATCCTGCCATAATCGCCAGCGCCAGCGTAATTCCTCGTTTCAACTGTTTCTTCACCATTCATTCCTCCCATTATCTGTTAAGATTAAGTTGCCTTTCTATTAACACCCTTAGAATAACAAGTATTCGCAACCGTTTCCATAGGGTTTGTTTTGAATTAGCTTGATTATTTTATTAATCGCTTACAGTCATTTTACAAATCTTGATTTTTTTTTGAATTCATTGATATTCTTTCGAATCACTCCAAAGCACATGAAAGCGGTTTTTAATCCTCACTATATTTGTTACAATGAGGCTGTAACAAGCATTTACCATGGGACCACTAACTAACAACTCATCATAAAGGAAGTGACTTAATGAAGAATAAACTAGTGAGCCTATTGTTCCTCCTATGGCTCCTGATCACTTTAGTTGCCTGCAAACCAAAAGAACCTACCGTTCAAAATAACATTGTCATCGGCTTTTCTCAATCTGGAACAGAAAGCTCATGGCGCAAAGCCCACACAACCTCTATTTTAGATGGTCTGAAAAAAAATAAGTATCAAGTCATCTATCGCAACGGCTTAATGGATCAAGAACGGCAGATTCAGGACATTCGCTCCTTTATTGCTTATCGTGTCGATATGATTGTCTTTACGCCATTGACGAAAGATGGCTGGGAACCCGTCCTTAAAGAAGCTGAACAAGCCGGTATTGACGTCATTTTAGTTGACCGAGATATTAACTCGGCTAGCAGTGACCTCTACCTGTCTCATATCGGCCCCAGTTTTAAAGCTGAAGGCAATCGTGCCGGCATTTACGTGAACAACTACTTTAAAGAGCAGCCTGAGCGGAAGATAAACGTTTTAGAGTTAAGTGGGTTAACGAGTGCGTCTCCTACAACCTTACGTAGTGACGGATTTCGGGAAGCCATTGGCCGCGAACAAAACATTACCGTCATCCAAACAGTCTATGGCGATTACACCAGAAATAAGGGCAAAGAAGTCATTCGCAATCTAATTAAGCACAATCAATTAAAGGAAATCGATGTGCTATTCAGCCATAACGACGAGATGACATTAGGGGCTTTGGATGCGCTGAAAGAGACCGCTATTCAGCCTGGAAAAGACTTGATTATCGTGACAATTGACGGACAGGAAAATATCATTGAAGAACTGCGAGCCGGCCGAGTCAATTGTGTCGTAGAATGCAATCCCCAAGCCGGCTATTACGTTGCCAGAGCCATTGAACGCCGGTTAGACGGTGATAATAAGCAAATTCCCCATGAGATTTATATGCCCGAAACCGTCTTCTCTGATCAGGGCGACCTTGATTCTATTCCAACTCGAAATTATTAAGAAAGGGGTCTCTATGTTAACCTCTAAAAGTATCCGACAAATTTTCCAACGCCAAAGTACCTTGATTCTGATTGTGGCTATTTTGCCCTTAATATTTAATACCATCTTTTATACTAAACAGCTTTATATGTATCAAAAAGTTGTTGAAAACATTAATGCAGCCAATGACATTTCTTCCATTGTTAAAGATGAAATCCCCGTCAAAATGCGCGATCTGGCTTACGGTCAAACAAATGCCAATAGCCCCGAAGCGG
This sequence comes from uncultured Vagococcus sp., assembly GCF_963518325.1. Lineage (NCBI taxonomy): Bacteria > Bacillati > Bacillota > Bacilli > Lactobacillales > Enterococcaceae > Vagococcus > uncultured Vagococcus sp. The sequence continues at coordinate 229,104 of NZ_CAUQJB010000004.1, forward strand.
CAAATATCTTACTCAACGTTCGCAATGATATTAAAGAAATCGAAAAAAATACAACCACAGGTGGCGAAACTAGCATTCTCGAAGTGACTTATCGAACTCTGGATACCATTCAAACTTATTTAGATGACATGATTGATAATCTCCAGACAGAACAACCTGTGGCAGAAAATGAGGCTGTTCTGGCCCAGATTGATTCGGTTAATCAACTATTGGATGATGTCCTACAAGATTTTGTCAAAGTAGAAATCGAATTGGCTAGCCAGAAAAATGAACAAATCGCCACCTCCGTCGCTACGCTCCTTAAAGTCCAAGTGGCGATTTTTATTATCATTCTGTTTTTTATCGGTTGGACCAAATACTCGTTAAACAAGCACGTCCAACAACCGATTGATACCTTAGTCAACATGGCAGATAATTTATCAAAAGGCGACTTAACTTATCGAGCGGCTGCCACTGAGGTCTCAGAACTAAATGTCCTAACAACCAGCATGAACCGCATGGCCAGTGATTTGGACCGCTTGATGACTGACAATGCCGAAAAGCAATACCATTTAGCCCAAAGCGAGTTAAGAGTACTTCAAGCTCAGATCACTCCTCATTTTATTTACAATACTTTGGACGCTATCATCACTCTGACAGAACAAGGAGATATGCCACGGGTTAAAGAAACCATCTATGCACTGTCTGACTTTTTCAGAATCTCTCTTAGTCGAGGCAAGGATTGGATTAGTGTTGAAAAAGAGGCCCGCCATGTCAGTGATTATTTAACTATTTTAAAAACCCGCTACGGTGAAAGTTTAATGCCAATCATCAACGTGCCAGATTCCCTTTACCAATACGACGTTTTAAAAATGATTTTACAGCCACTAGTTGAAAATGCGGTCTATCACGGGACAAAATTCGTCAGGCGACAAGGTATTGTCGAATTAATAGGCGACCATGATTGCGATTTCCTCTATTTTCAAATTAAAGATAACGGCATTGGTATGACGCCAGAGACCTTGCAGGAAGTCAAAGATGAATTGGCAAAAGGCATCGACACCGATTTTGAGGAAGGCTACGGTCTTTACAATGTCAACAAACGGATCTTGCTTTATTACGGCAGCACAGCCCACTTATCAGTCGAAAGTACTTATCGAAAAGGAACCATTATGACCATAAAAGTGCCAAAAGTTAGTCAGGAACTTACAGAAGGAAGTTGACCATATGTATAAAGTTTTTATCGTAGAAGACGAACATTTAATTCGCGAAAATTTAAGAAAACTATTACTCTCTTACAGCGAGACCTATCCGGTCAGTTTTGCCGGTGAAGCCGCAGACGGAGAACTGGGTTTAGCCGCTATGTTGGATGTCAAACCAGATATCTTAATCACGGACATTCGCATGCCTTTTATGGACGGTTTAACCCTTGCCAAAGAAGCAAAAAAGAGTTTACCTTGGATCAAAGTTATTTTTATCAGTGGCTTTGATGACTTTGACTACGCAAAATCTGCGATTCAACTAGGAGCCGAAGAATACTTATTAAAACCGATCAAAGAAGAAGAACTACAAGAAACCCTCAACAATCTCATTACTAAATTGGACAGCCAAAAAGAATTGACCACTACTAATAATGATCAACCCAATAGATTCATTTTTGAGCTTCAAAAAAACCATTTTTTAAATGGCATATTCAAAGGAGAACTGGCTATTCAAGACGTGATTCAGGAATCCCAACACTTTAATCGCAACTTATTAGGCAATAAATTTACCGTCTTGTTAGCCACCAATAAATACGACGCTGACTTTGCCGATTATAATCGTTTTTCCGACTACTTAAACTTGCTTTTCGGCGAAGATCCGGCCATTATTTTTTCTAGCATCTCATCTGAATACATTAAGTTTCTAGTATTTCAACCCGATAAACAACAACTTCTTGAAAAATGCTATCAAATCGCCAATACCTTAATTCACGAATTAGAGCAAGACGATACTTATAACATTGTCGTGGCCTTTGGAAATGTCGTGGAACGCATCAGTGAAATTAAACAGGCCTTTCAAATCACCGAACACTTGATTCAGACTTACGGTAGCCTACGAACAGAAAAAATCATCAGTTACGAAGACGATATTTTAGACGGGGAAGTCTCACCAACCAATCCTTTTAAACTTGATATAGCGGATAAAATTGCCTCACTTGATCCCACAAAAATCGAAACCTTTATTTATGAGTTAAGTGGGATTCCCAATGACACAGAGGAACGGAATCGACTTTACCGCTTTTTTGTCTTAATTGAGCTGGTCAACTTAGTTCAAAAAAAAGAACCTCATCTAAGGGAAATCGATTTGGTACAATTGAGCAATATCGAATATTTATCGGCTGTTGCCACGACTATCGATCAGTTTCAATTATTAGCCACTTCCCTTGTGACCCATTTAAATGAGCATCAGATTAATCCTAAGATGGTGAAATACCACAGTGTTATTCAGAAAGCACTGACTTTTATTCATCATCATTTTACCGATCCAGATATCTCACTAAACACAGTGGCAAATGAAGTGGCTTTAAGTCCCGCTCATTTCAGCACCATCTTTTCCCAAGCCATGGACATTACCTTTATTGAATATTTAACCAATGCACGACTTAATCACGCAAAAAAATTGTTGAAAGAAACGGATGACCGTCTAGGAACCATCGCTTTCGCCATCGGTTACAATGACCCTAATTATTTTAGCTACCTATTCAAAAAGAAAGTCTCTATTTCGCCCAAAGAGTACCGCAATCAAATCAACCAATAAAAGAGGACAGAGGACTGATGACGACCCTCTGCCCCTTTTTTTCTTATTAACTAGCTCACTGTCACAATATCTGTTGCCCACTCTTTATAAAAACCCTGATCATTTGACACCAGTAAAACTGGTCCTTGATAACGAATCAGCGCTTCTTTTAAGACCCGCTTGGTTTCAACATCTAGATGAGTGGTCGGGTCATCTAACAGTAAAAAATTACTGGGAGTTAAAGCAAAGACAGCCAAACGAACCTTTGCCTGCTCTCCTCCACTTAAAGTACTCACTGCCTGATCCACATGATGGGATTGGACCCCCACCCTTACTAACTCCTTTCTGATGTCCTCAATGGCTAACTTAGGATGAGCTTCTGCCACAATCTGAAGCGGCGACAAACGATCATCACGCCAAGCTGACACTTGTTGATAATAACTAATTGCAGCTTGAGGTGATAACTTAATGTCCCCCTTTAGAACAGGTATATCTCCTAGGATTGTTCGCAGTAGAGCTGTCTTACCTATGCCACTGGCACCCGTCACCACCAGCTTGCTCTTATTGCTTAAGTGGAGATTAATTTCAGATAATAATGCCTGATCATAACCCACTGACAAGTTCATAGTTTCCAATACCTGTTGTGACCGGTTAATCTTCTCGTTAAACTCAATTCGAATGGCTTTTTTGACCTGTAAGGGTTCCAGCTTATCCATTCGTCCCAATTGTTTCCTACGCCCCTGAGCCATCTTAGTGTTGATACCCGCAATGTTTTTACGAATAAAAGCCTCCGTTTCTTTAATTTTCTTTTGCTCTGCTTCAAATTGACGGGTATAATCGGTCACTAAATGTTGTTTCTGCCTTAAAAAATCCTGATAGCTCCCCTTATACTTTTTAATCACACCAAAATCGATATCGCAAATCGTCGTTGAAATCTCCTGTAAAAACAATTCATCATGAGAAATAACCACAAATGCACCAGAAAATTGTTGTAAATAAGTCACCAGCCATTTTCGGTGAGGCTCATCTAAATAATTGGTTGGTTCATCCAATAACAAAACATCTGGCTGAGTCAACAATAACTTGCCCAAGATAACTTTTGTCCGCTGACCTTCATTTAGATCGGCAATCTGAGTCTCCAATCCCAAATTTAATAACCCTAGGCCCTTAAGGGTTTGTTGCACCAGACTGTCTATCTCATAAAAGCCACGACTTTCCAATTGAACTTGATAAGTTGCCGCCTGATCCAAATAATCAACAGAACCCCTTTCAGCACTTTTTGTGTATAAATCTAACATGGCCTTTTCCAAGTCAAATAATTCAGCAAAGACCTCGTAAAGATAATCTTGGACCGTCAAACTAACGTCGATTTCTGCGAATTGATTGAGATAGCCATAATTGATCCCTTTTTGCCATCGAACCATTCCTTCATCAGACATAATTGATCCTTTCATTATTTTCATTAATGTGCTTTTACCGGCGCCATTTTTACCAACCAAACCGATATGTTCACCCTTAAATAATTTAAATTCAGCTTCTTTATACAACGTATGGTCACCAAAAGAATGCGTTATATTTGTCAATGTTAGTAATCCCATTTCTCATTTCTCTCCTTCTTAATAAATCAACACACAAAAAAGCAGAGGTGACCTATTGGCCATCCTCTGCTTTTATCTGAAAAATAAAACACAAAGGACCTAAGACAATGCCGTGTCTTAGATCCTTCATCTAATTATTCTTCAGATAATCATCACTAAATAAGGCTAGCTTTCTAGCCCTTTTAACGATCATTAGCTGATGAATAAGAGAAATCCACGATTTCTCCATTAGGCTCCGTACAACACTTCATCCGATAAAGTTGTAGGGAGCTGAAATTCGATATAAATAAACAAAAACCCAGTTTCATTGTGAGCACCTTCCTTAAAAAGTACTATAACACAGTGATTTTTTGAAATCAACGTATCAACTATTAGCAAAATGTCAAGAATTACTCACCTATTTCTCATCAATTGAACCATTCAACAGCCAGCACTGCTCATTCACTTCTGTTTAAAATAGCTACTAAAAACCAATTTTTGTGCCATAGTTCGGTAACAAAAAAACAATCAATTTCCAAGTAATCAGGAAATTGATTGTTTTTACAGCACTCGTAATCCTTACAATATTGGTGAAAACAACCGGGAAATCTGTTGCTTAAAGATTAACCAGGCAGACATCGCTTTGACGGTTTCCGTGGTCATTTCTGATGATACTTCCATATCTTTCTCAAAAATGTCTGACAACTCTTTGACAATGGTTTCATCGTACAAAACCGCACTGGCTTCAAAATTCAGCTTATAGCTGCGAATATCCTGATTGGCCGATCCCACGATACATGTATCATGATCCATAATCAAGGTTTTAGCGTGCATAAACCCACCTTCATAGACTTGTATCTCAATGTTTTCTTTAATTAACTGCCGAGCATAGTATTGAGTCGCTCGATAGATAAATGGATGATCTGGTTTATCAGGAATCATAATCTTAACATCCACACCTGAGCGAGCTGCTATTTTCAAAGCGGCTAACACACTGTCATCTGGAACCAAATAAGGCGTTTGAATCCAGACCCGCTTTTTGGCCGTAGTAATCAACTTAATAAAAGCCAACTTAATCTGTTCATGTTCATTGTTTGGACCACTGGCAATGATTTGGATGGGAGTCTCTCCCTCCTCAACTAAATCTTTGGCATCAAAAAAATAGTCTTCTTTATACTGCAATTGATCCACAGGAGAGGTGGAGACATTCCAGTCCATCAAAAAACGGATTTGTAGCAAGGAAGCTACGGGACCGTGCATCCGCAAGTGAGTATCTCGCCAATAACCAAATTTTTTCGTTACCCCTGCATACTGATTGGCCACATTAAAGCCGCCAGTATAACTAACCTTACCATCAATGACCACAATTTTACGGTGATCATGATAGTTTAAACGCAATTTCAGTAAGGCACGTTGTGAGGTGATAAACGTTTGAACCAAACCACCTCGACGACGTAACTCAGCAAAATCCTTATTTTTAGTGCCAAGAGAGCCGTAAGCGTCATACAATAATCGAACTTCTACCCCTTGGCTGGCTTTTTCCTCTAACAATTTTAAAATACTCATGCCGAGCTCATCAGTCACAAAGGCATAATATTCAATATGGATCGAATGGGTCGCAGCGTTGATGTCTTCTTTCATTCGCGCAAACTTTTCAGCCCCATCTGTGATGATTTCCACCTTATTCTGACGAGTAATTGGCATATTATTTAGAGAGGAAAAGAAGGCAAGAAAATTCGGATCCACCTCTTGAGAATGTTCATGCTCATACAGCCGGGTTCCCGATTCCTGAAAAGCCTTAAATTTTTCCAATTCATCAAAATCATTTTTTTGCAACTGAAACATTCGTTTGTCACCTAAGCCACGGCCAAAAAATAAATAAATCGCAAAACCAATGACTGGCAAACTAATTAACACTAACAACCAAGCCCAGATAGCCGCCACATCCCGCGGTTTCATTAAAACGGTAATAACCGCAATCACGGCGTTAATCACATATATTGCTGTAATAATACTTATTATCATCCTTGCTCCTCCAAATATAGTCTACCTCTTGAGTATAAGGGTTATTCACGATTTGGTCTAGTTTGAACCTACTGTTTTTACATCCTACTGCTATTTTCTCCCGCTAGCGACCAAACACCCTTTTCAACTCTTTAAGCTTACTTTAAGTTCCAACCGATAAAGTAGGGGCAGTTAAGTAACCAATACCAAATCAGGAGGTACCCCTATGTCAATCACTCTTTTAATTCCTGCACTCGAACCAACCGATAACTTTCTCCGTCTTTTAACCGGCTTGCGCCAATTGACTGATGACCCTATTCTGATTGTCGATGACGGCAGTGGACCAGCTTATCAAGCTCTCTTTCTAGAACTAGCAAAAATCGACAATACCACCATTCTTTACCATCAAACTAACCTTGGCAAAGGAGCAGCTCTTAAAACGGGATTGGCCTACCATCTGGCACATTTCCCATTCTCGGCCGGTGTGGTCACAGCTGATTCAGATGGTCAACATAGCCCAAGGGATATTGTCGCCCTGTCCCGTCTTATTCGACCTAATGAGAGAGTCTTGGTCCTGGGCTCCCGCCACTTCATACGGAAACAGACGCCAGTCAAAAGTTACTGGGGCAACCGCTTGACTTCAGCCGTTTTTTACGGCGTATCCGGCATTAGTTGCCATGATACCCAGACAGGTTTAAGAGGTTTGCCACAAATCATTATTCCAGACATATTGGAGATTCCAGGTAGCCGCTTCGAATATGAGATGAACGTCTTACTCAATCTAACTAAGAATCAAATTGTGATTCATGAAATGCCCATTGAGACCATTTACTTAGATCATAATTCCGGGAGTCACTTTCGGGTCATCCGTGACTCAGTAAGAATTTACCAGCCGATCCTCAGCTACATCCTATCATCCATTAGCTCAGCTGGACTCGATATTTTGCTGTTCACCTTACTGATAAAAGTGATGTTTACCAATCACAGCTGGGCCTCCTTACTTTTAGCCACTACCTTCGCCCGAGTTTTATCCGGCTGCTTCAATTTTTACCTGAATCGCCAAGTCGTTTTCAAAAGTCAAGGAACACTCCACAGAGAAGCTGGTAAATATTTCCTGCTCTTCTGTAGTCAACTACTCCTGAGCTGGTTGTTACTCCAAGGTTTTTCACAATTTTCGACTCATCTGATTCCCTTAAAAATCGCCATTGATTTTTCACTTTTTTGTTTAAGCTTTATTATTCAAAGGCGACTGGTCTTTCGCTAAACTAACTGGAGGTATACCATGATACACTTATATAAATGGCTCAAAAGCCCCTTCCGACTGGGAGTTATTTACAGTCTCTGCTTAATCTTAAGTATCGGCTACGTCTTGCTAGATACCTTTGTCATTCCCAAGGAACTAGTCACTACAACTGCCAATGCTGACAGTCGTACTGCCACCAGCCAACCAACTGATGGCAACTCAGCAGGTAATACGACAATTACCGATACCAGTTATCAAGATGACCATCTCTCAATCAACATTACCACGGAACGGTCTCATGACACCACCTTTTACGTAGTAGACATTCAAGTCAGCAGTCCTGACTACTTAAAAACCGCCTTTGCTCAAGGCAGTTATGGACGAAACATTAAAGAAACAACTTCAACAATCGCCGAAGAACAAGACGCCATACTTGCCATAAATGGAGACTATTATGGTTTCCGCGATACTGGTTACGTTCTGAGAAACGGCCAAACTTATCGGGACACGCCTTGGGAAGGAACAGATGCCTTGGTCATTGATCAAGCTGGTAATTTTACGACTTACAACGAAGATGAGACCCGTTTATCCGATATAACCACTTCTCAACAGGTTGAACACGTTCTTTCATTTGGGCCTACACTAGTTAAAAGTGGACAGATTGCTATCTCACCCACTACTGAAGTCGCTCAATCTAAAAATAGTAACCCCCGGACAGCTATCGGACAAATTGATGACTTACACTACCTTATGATTGTCTCTGACGGACGAACCGATGAGAGTGAAGGTCTCTCTCTCTATCAATTGGCAGAAGAATTTGCCACTCGGAATGCCACCCTTGCTTACAACTTAGACGGAGGCGGTTCTTCAACCCTTTGGTTTAACGGCCAAGTCATCAACACTCCGACAGATGGTCGCCAAAGTAGCGAACGAGCCGTCAGTGACATTGTGTATATCGGCTATTAATCTATAAAGGAGCCCTACTATGAATCTAAAAAAACAAAGTCTGATCTATGTCATTGCCAGTTTAGGGTTGATTGCTACCAATTATGTCTACAGCCTTTTCAGTCATGGCGTCAGCTCTGAGTCCATGAGCGGTATGTGGCATTATACCGCCATAATGGCGATTATGTCAGGGGCCCTTGGACTTCTTAATCACAGTCAATCGACGAGCCAATTACGCCTAACGGCTTTTCTGATAAATTGTGGCGTTGCTGCCCTTGTCAGTGGCCTCCTATTAAAGGGGATCGTGGAAATCGCTGGAACTAACTCCGACTATATCCCGTATTTCCAGTATAGCGGTTGGGCACTGATTGTTAGTGGCACTATCCTTGGCTGCTACCAATTATTACAAACAAAAAAGCATCATTAGTGGTATTAATAGGACAACTGGTATAAGATGCTTATAATGACTTACTAAATATTAGCAATCTACTAAGGAGAAAGAAAGTGAAAAAAACTGTTTCAAAAAAAGGGAAACGAAATCGGTTAATCGCCGTTTCTCTTCTCTTACTGACCATCGGATTTAGTACTTCCCATGTCTGGCAAAAAGTAACAGGTAGGGAAGTGCTGAAAACGAGCAATTCAGCCGCTGATTCCCCAAAAGAAACGACTAAAAATAATAATACAAGTGCTCAGTTAGATGTGCCACTCATTAACCAGCTGGACGCCCCTAGTCTATTTAATGGCTGTGAAATAGCCAGCCTCGCCATGATGCTAAATTATGCCGAGATTGAAGTCACAAAAAATGAACTAGCAGACGCCATTCCCAAGGTGGCTTATCTCGATGCAGATGGTCATTACGGAGACCCTAACAACGGGTTCGTTGGCGATATTTATGGCATTGACATCGGCTACAGCGTCTATCATACACCGATTTATGAACTAGCAAAACAATACGCAACGGACAAACAAGTCGTTGATTTAACTGGCGAAAAATTCAGTCAAATTCTTCAACAACTTACTGCTGGCAACCCAGTCTGGGTCATTACCACGGTCCCAATGAGTGCTACTAAAGATATGGAAACATGGCAAACAGCCAATGGCACTGTCGACATCAGCTGGAACGTTCACAGCGTACTAGTAACTGGTTTTAGCACAGCTTCAGTATATGTTAATGATCCTTATGGTGAAAAAAATAAGGAAGTCAATCGAGATGATTTTGAAGCTGCCTGGACCCAAATGGGTAGCCAAGCCGTTGTCATTCAATAGTAAACACCATATAAAAATGGCAAAAATCAGCTTAACCGATTTTTGCCATTTTTCACATTGACCGAAGTTTCTTCACTGCTGGACCGACGGATTCTCTAATTATCAACCCATGTTCAATATAGACCTGTCTCTCAGCCACTTCTTTTTTTATCAATTTGTAGACATTCTTAGCCGCTTCATAGCCAATTTTTTCCATATTTTGAGAAATGCTAGATAGTTTAGGCACCAAATATTCATTCAAAATAATATCATCAAAGCCGATAATCGAGATATCTTCCGGAATGGACAATCCCAATTCCCCCACCGCTTTCATCGCCCCAATTGCCATTAAATCACTGGCGCAAAAAAGGGCCGTTAGCTGAGGTTGATTGATTAATAAATCACGGGCAATTTCCACGGCAATTTTTTCATTAAAATTAGCGTACTGGACGTAATTTTCAGTCAATGGAATCTGATGCTTCTTCAAAGCATTGACGTAGCCCGTCTCACGATCGATGCTGACTGCCGCTTCCCGACGTCCATTAATCATGCCGATATGCTGGTGCCCCTGATCAATCAAATAAGCAACGGCCTCTGTTGAGGCCTTAACATTATCAATCGAAATACTGCAAATACTCTCTTTATCCGCCCACATATCAATTAAGGCAACTGGCAACTGACTTTCCAAAATCTCTTTATAATAAGGATCATTAACTTTCAACCCTTGTACAACAGCCCCCGTAATCGCTTTTTCATTACAAAACTCACGAAAACTCTTTTTCCCCTGCTTAATCCTGGAAGTAGCAAAAAAAACAAATTCAATTTGATGCTCCTCGGTGTAATCATAAACACCTGATAAAACTTCCATGGCCATGGTACTTTTTCGATTCATTTCAAAATCATTTAAAATTAAGGCAATGGTCACCTGAGTCTTCGAGGCCAAGGATCTGGCTGCCGTATTCGGTAAATAATCCATCTCTTTCGCTATTTTCATAATGCGATTTTTCGTCGCCTCGCTAATATCCGTATAACCATTAAAGACACGCGATACTGTTGCAATTGAGACTCCTGCTTCTTTGGCAACGTCTTTAATTGTCACTCTCATATCCCATAGCCTCCTTTTTCAATTAAATCATTCTTTCAGCCAACCACTCACACCATCTGCAAGTCCCTAGTTAGTCGTAGATACTCACTATTTTATCACAGATAAGTTAGAGGCGGGCAATTTTTCGCCCCCGAGCCATCCCTCTCACCATCAAATTTTAATGGAAGTAACATTATTTTTCCCCATCCATTCGAACCCCTTGCAAGAAGTATTTATTAAAGATAATGTAAATCAAAATAATCGGTAAAATCGTAATCACACTGGCTGCCATCGTATGATCCCAACGTACGCCACCATTTTGTCCTTGAAAGGTTTGTAAGCCAAGGGTCAAGGTATACTTACTTGGAGTTGAAATATACAACATCGGCTTCATAAATTCATTCCAAAATCCCATAAAAACAAACACTCCTTGAGTGGCGATCGACGGTCTGGCCAAAGGCATCACAATCCTAAAAAAGACTTGGAAACGCCCGAGGCCGTCAATTGCCGCTGCTTCTTCTACATCTTTCGGAAAGGATAAAAAGAATTGACGCATCATAAAGATATTCCCGATATTAATTGCCGCCGGAATAATCAAGGCACCAAAGGTATCAAGCATGCCTAATTTCATTAATATTAAGTAATTAGGAATTAACAACACTTGAGCCGGTACCATCATTAAAGCCAAAAAACCATAATAAATTCGTTGACGCCCCGGAAAGGACAATCGTGCCAAAGAGTAACCTGCCATCGTATTAAGAAAGATGTTAATCACCGTTCCAATACTGGCCACAATAACAGAGTTAATAAACCACTTAACAAATAAGGAGGAACGCCCAAAAATATAATCATAGTTTGCTAAAGTAAACTGCTTCGGCCATAAACTTAAATCCCCACCGACAATCTCCTCAGAGGTTTTAAACGACGCCGCAACCGCCCACAAGAAAGGATAAAGAGTAGCGCAGGCGTAGATAATTAACACCACATACAGCAGTATTTTTAATATTTTTCCCTTTTTCATCTTAACCTTCCTTTCCAGAGTTTAATTTTTCAGCTAATAAAGAGACTGTAAAAATAATAATCGCCAAAACAACCGCCAATGAAGCGGCATAGCCCATTGAGTTCATTTGACCAAAAGCGTACTGATAAATCATTAAGGCAATCGTTAAGGTGGAATTACTTGGCCCCCCTGAACCTCCTGAGAAAATATAAGCCTGATCAAACATTTGAAACGTCCCAATAATCCCTGTTAATAAGGCATAAGTAGTGATTGGCCTCAAATAAGGAATCGTCACATAACGCAGCTTATCTAAAGAAGATGCTCCGTCTATCTCTGCCGCCTCATAAAGTGCTTTTGGTAAATCAACTAAAGAAGCTAAATAAATCGTCATATAGACTGGCACCGTTGACCAGATATTCATAACCATGATCACTTTCAGGGAATAGGCTGGATTTTCTAAAAAGTTAATTGCCTCATGATAGAAACCTAGAGACATAAAGAACTCATTAATTGGTCCGTATATATTAAAAATAAACATAAAGATAATGGTCAAGGCTGAGCTTGACGTCAAAGTTGGCAAGAAATAAACTAACCGAAAAACCTTCTTCCCTTTGACCCCATCACTGCTCAATATATAGGCAATCACTAAAGCAAAAAACGTTTGTAATGGCACAACTACCATGGCAAAACTAGCCGTGTTTTTTAAAGCGATTAAAGCACGCTTATCTTGAAACATTCTCAGATAATTATCAAATCCCTTAAAAGAAAAACTATTTGAAAAGAGATTAACATCATTAAATGATAAATAAATCGCAAAGATTACCGATAACACAAAAAATATCACCGCAATCATAATAGCTGGAGATAAAAATAAATAAGCCTGAACTATTTCCTGCCATTCCCGCTTGGTTTTCTTACGTTTGACTGACCGCTTTTCCATCGTAAACCTCCTACTTGAAAAATGAATAGGCTGAGACTCACTCCCAGCCTATTGACCCATTAGTTACTTGCTTCAATATCTGTATTGGCTTGCTCATCGGCCTTGGCCATCGCTTCTTTAAAGGATAATGACCCATCCAATGCTTTCGGCACAAAGTTTTTATAAGCCGTGTCAATGGTCGTTAAGCTCACCCCTTTTTGCCAAGGTGTGGCATATTCCCAAGCTTCCAAATGAACATTCAAATCAGCATTATCAGTTATTTTAGTCGTTTCTGCCACATCTTGACGACTTGGCAATGTCCCTGTTCCTTCTACCCAAAGGGCCATGCCCTCTGTTCCCGTTGCATATTGAATCCACTTATCAGCTAACTCACTGTTCTTGGTTCCCGCGTATTTACCCCAACCAACAGAAAACATCATGGAGCCTTGATCCTCTTTATAAGTAGGCATTTCTCTAACTGTAAACTTAATTTTTTTGTACTCATCTTTCAAGGTTTGGTAAACCCAATTCCCTTCATCCATAATGGCCAGTTTACCAGCCCCAAAAGCCTCGCCATTCCATCCCATGCCAATCTCCTGTGGAGTCACAAATGCTTTAGTATTTACTAATTCTTTCAAAATTGATAAGTTATCAACAATTTTAGCATTAGCTAAATCAGCCAAGCCATCCTTCGTCTCAATGGATAGATCACCACGCTGAGCAAGATGCAAATTACGGGCCATCTCAGGATTGTAACTCATGGCAAATACTTTCCCTTTCCCATAGACCTCATCAATCTTCTTCTGGAAATCTGGTAACCAAGAGACTAAGTTTTCAAACGATTTCGGTACGTCGTCAACAGAAACACCAGTTTTTTCAAAAACATCTGTATTAAAATACAAGGCTAACGTTGATAAATCTTTTGGAACTGCATATAACTTGTCATCTGTAGAGAAGGTCTCAACCAACTTATCGTAAAACTTGTCACTAGCCATCTTCTCCTTATCCAGCTCCATCAACGCACCATTTTCCGAGAAAAACGGATACATTGAAGCGTCTACATAAAAAGCATCCGGCGCTGTCTTTCCAATCAAATCAGCTTGAATTTGCGTATTGTACTCGGTATAGACTTTTTTCTCAATCTTAGCCCCTGTCTCTTTTTCAAACTGGCTAATCAACTTGCTTAACGATTGTTCTTCAGACTCATTTCCACCCCAGACACCAATTTTTAATGTGTCCCCAGTAAAATCTGTCTTTTCTGCTCCACTTCCCTGGTCCTTGCCACCACAAGCAACCAAACTCAAGACCGCCACACCTAAAAGTAAACTCATTCCCAATGCTTTTAATTTCCTCTTCATCGAATATTCCTCCTAATATAATAGTGTTATAACGCCTCTAGTTTCCAACTGTCGAAAAATCGAAAACTAGAGACATCGGTAAAACAATTCCAACAGATAATTCTTAGCAAAAAGTGGTCCGTTCAGCATCCTTTAGCTGAACCGTTAATGTTTGTCCTTGATCGTTTAGCAAGAACTGGCTAAACGACGATGTTAACTTAAAGAAATAGTCACCGAATCAAGGACTGTATACTCACATCCACGAGTCGTAAAGGTAACTGGACTAATTTGATTTTTATTGGTAACAATCAGCTCGTCTGTCGTCACCAACATTTCCAGTTCATTTTGATGCCAGAAGATACTGTAACGCAGTTCTTGCCAAGCTTTAGGTAAATGAGGATTAATACGCAGTTGGCCATCTAACGCACGAACACCGCCAAAACCAAAGACCGTCATCAACCAAATACCACCTAATGAAGCGGCATGAATCCCTTCATCAGAAGAGGTCATAGCTGGCCCCATATCAATATTAGTCGCTTCTTTAAACAAGTCATAAGACAACTCAATCTCACCTAAATCCGCAGCTAAGGCACTGTGAGTCGAAAGGGATAAGGATGAATCATGCATGGTTTTAGGCTCATAATAATGCCAGTTTGCCAATTTAACTTCCTCTGAAAAAAGATGTTCAAATAAGTAAATAAGTAACAAAACATCTGCCTGCTTAGTAATTTGCATGTTATTCACTTGTTCTAAATTGTATTTATGGAACAAGGTTCCGACTTGCTCATCTTGCTTGTATGACTCTAAGGGAATTATTTTTTTGCTTAAATAAGTGTCATCCTGCGGAATAACCAGATCCTGATTTGGTTCTGGAATAACTAATTTATCCACCTTCGCGAGCCACTCAGGATAAACCCGTTCCAAGGCCAACTTTTGAGACAAGAAGTCAAAAAGCACTGGTTTCGATTTCTTCAGCTCTTCATAAATACCAATCGCTTTTTGAATGTTCCATTTTGCCGTATAGTTAGTAAAGGCATTATTATCCACATGCTCCTTATACTCATCTGGACCAATCACTTCATTAATATGATATGTCTCAGTTGCCTCGTCCCACTCCAGACGACTCGCCCAAAACTTAGCCGTATCCAAAATAATCTCATAGCCTTTGGTTTCCAAGAATCCCTGATCGCCAACTGCTTCCACATACTGATTAACTCCGTAAGCTACATCACTCGTAATGTGCTGTTCGATAAATCCAGACCATATTTTGGTGGCTTTTCCTGTCACAATATCAGCAGCCCCCCAAACGGGTGTCGTTTCACCATCTTCAATCCAAGCAGACTCCCAGGGGAATTGTGCCCCTTCGTAGCCATTTTCTTCAGCTTTACGATGAGCTCCCTGTAACCCGTGATAACGAAATTCCAGCAATCCTCGGGCAATCTCCGGATGAGTGTAGGTAAAATAAGGCAACATAAAAATCTCCGTGTCCCAAAAAGTGTGTCCCTTATAGCCTTCACCAGACAAGCCCTTAGCCCCAATATTCATGCGATTATCATGGGCAGGTGTCATCACATGTAAATGATACTTAGCGAAATTAAGTGCCACTTGATCCTGATGATTACTTGAGGTAATCGTAATTGGGGCAATCCGCCAAACCTTTCGATTCCAAGCTTCAGCTGACTCTGCCAACAATCGATCAAAGCCTTTTTCTTCCGCCTCTTTTAACTCACTTAACCCCTTGGCTTCAATTGCTTTTAGCCCTTGGCCCTCATGTTCCAAATCACGGCTCGTATGAATCGTTGACACTTTTTCAATTGTCAGCTCTTGCCCCTCTTCCAGACTTAGCCAGTACTTATTGTAAATTTGACGCCGGCGCATCTCAATCCGTGATTTTAATTGATCTGAGGCCACAGAAAAATGATGGACAGTAGTCTGAACCACATCAATAGCCGATTGCGTGGTCTCTGAGGTCATTTGCATAAACCGACCTTCAAACAGGTGTTTTTCCCCTTCTGAAAAATGTTGTGAGCCACTATTGGTTTGCTGACCGTCTATACCCGAAACAAGTTCCAAGTCAATGGGATTGCCCAAGGCTTTAATGATGACTTTCTGACCCATTAAATGCCGTTGATCCATTGAGATAAAGCGACTAAATTGAAAGGAAACCACTTTTCCACCAGGTGTTCGCCAGGTAAAGGAACGACTTAACTCCCCCGTCTTAAGATTTAATCGCCGCGTATAATCACTAATCTTGCCTTGAGTTAAATCCAACCAGTCCTGATCCACTTTAATTTTCATCTGAATCAAATCAGGAAGATTAGGCAATTCGGTTACTTCCTGTTCATCAAATTTGTTGAAAGTCCCAGCGACAAAGGTATTTCTCACTTCATTTAAATAGTTTTCTTCTGTGGTACCACGTTGGCCCATATAGCCATTTCCCAAACACATAATCGACTCATACTTGCCTAACCACTCAGGGTTAAAAAAAGACTCTTCAATTATCCAAGAAGTTTCCTCGGGTAGTCTAACACTTGAATTCATACAGTAACTCTCCTAACTAAAACGTTTTAGTAACCATTAAAAAAAATTAGCGTTGATAGAAATAATGATTGGACCGCAATGCTGTCACAATTAAACCAGCCAATAACAAACCAATAATCAAGATGATCTTTAGTTGAAGCACCAATGCTCCCACTGTAAAAAACAAACTAAACCAGCCAAACTCTCTTAATAACTCTTTAGCATCATAATGTTTGCGATGGCGAAAGGCAATGATATAACAGGCCATCAACATAACAAGTGATGCTAAAACCAAGCTGGTTGTATTCAAATTAGCTAAGCCATTTTTGGCTAGAGGGTCTACTGCTACTGCCACTACGCTCATTTCAGCTCTCCTTCCAAGGCCATTCGCTCTAGGATTACCTCTGATTCTCCAAGATAATCATGAAGGGCTTTGCCTTTCATTTTTAACACCACCACACTAAGAAGCACGAAGACAGGACCTACGTAAGGTAAAAAATATAACAATTTCGCGGCCTCCCTCATCCCTTTCTTAACCAGAGGTGCTTTCACTCCGTCCTGATAAACTGTCACCATTCTACCAAGCTTCTTACCTAAAGTTCGCTTGAAACTATCTGAAAAAAGAATGTTATACGCAACAAACATTGCTTGTCCATATAAGTCACTGACTTTAAAGGGGATATCAAACACCAGGACGCAAATTGCTAGGACCGGAAGATAGACCAACACAAGATCAATCAAAAAACTTAAGGTTCGCAAGATAAAATTTTGCCAACTCATTTCTGTCAACTCCTTTCAGCGAAAACCTTTTCGGTATATGAGTCAAATTATAGCACGTTTAAAATCAAAATCAACCATTTTTTTATTTTTCGACTTGTAAAATATTTTTTTATCAGGTATTATTCAATTTAACAAAAACGTTTTAGGAGGAATAATTACATGTTTAAAGCAATTGCCTTTGATCTAGATGGTGTCATTACCGATACTGCCAACTATCATTACCAAGCTTGGAAAGCCCTAGGAAAAGACTTAGGAATTTCGATTGACCGCCAGTTTAACGAGGAACTAAAAGGGATTTCCCGAATGGCCTCCCTAGAAAAAATATTAGCCTTTGGAAACAAAGAGAACCAGCTTTCTGACACGCAAAAAAAGGAGCTGGCTGCTAAAAAAAATGCTCATTACTTATCACTCATCAAAAAGATTTCTCCAAAAGATATCTTACCGGGAATTAGTGATTTACTAGTAGAACTGAAAGAAGCCAAGATTCAACTAGTGATCGCCTCTGCCAGTAAAAATGCACCCATTATCTTAGATGGTTTAGGTATCAAAGACTATTTTGACGCAATCATTGACCCAGATAGCCTGGCAAATGGCAAGCCCGATCCAGAGATCTTCACGCGGTCTGCTGAAGTTCTCGGTCTATCTCCCAGCGACTTAATAGGAATTGAGGATTCTGCAGCTGGCATTCAAAGTATTAATGGAGCCAACATGTTTTCAGTCGGCGTAGGCGATGCCACATCTATGAGAGAAGCCGATAGTCGCCTTCCTTCTACGGCTGGACTTTCCCTTGATTACCTAATCCGCGTATTTAACTAGCTACTACCAGTAACGCCCTCACTCCTGCAAAGAGTTGGGGCGTCTCTTCGATTTCCACAAAACTAATTATTCCCCCTTCTAAAGACTATGGTAAAATATAACTATATACAAATGGTGCCCTTTAGTTGGCCAAATCATCACAACCTATCCTTTTAGTCAGCCGAATTAAGAACCAAATGTCTCGTAATGATGAGGGGTTATACCGACCTGCCTGAACGATTAGCAGATTCTATAATCCTTCCTAACCTGTCAATTATCGGATTAAAAACCACACTTAGGAGAACACAACATGGAACTATTTTTCAAACGACTCATTCAACGCAAAGAACAACTAAGCCGCTTAGAAAACCAAGTCTTAGAATATATGATGGAACACCCTAGGGAGGTTGTCGAATCCACTTTGGAAGAACTTTCAAAAAAAATCTACGCCTCTACTGCTACCATCAGTCGAACCTGTAAAGCCCTTGGCTATTCAGGTTATCAGGAATTGCGCATCGTCTTAACCCAATACGTCTCACGAAAACCAACAGAACCAAAGGTCATTAGCGAAGACTCGCCAATCAATGGGACCAGTCAGCGAGTTTTACGTGAAGTCACAGGAACTCTGAACCAATTAGCAACCTTTGATTTAGATAAAGCCATGAAAATGATTCAAGATAGTCGCACGATTGAATTTATTGGGGTTGGCGCCTCTTACACCAACTGCGTCGAAGCTGCCCGTAAACTGACCTTTGCTGGACGTCCCAGTAACGCCCGTGAAGACTGGGATGAGCTACGAGCAGTCGCTCAAGCCATGACTTCTGCTGATTTGGCGGTAGTTGTCTCTTACAGTGGCGAAACCTTGCACATCATGGAATATACGACCATTCTAACTAATAATCAGGTGCCTATTTTAGCCATTACTGGTGATACCCACAATACCTTAGCCCAGCGAGCCACGCTCAACTGCCCCGTCACGATTGAAACACGTTACTTGGACACCCTTGACCTCAGTTCACGAGTGCCATTAAGCCTGGGACTAGAGTACATCGTTCACGCCTATATCTTGGAAAGTCACGGGCTGTAAACTCATACAGAAAATGTAACACCATTCTTAATACCCCAGACTCATTGTGAAAGCGAAATCAGAGGAGTACACTGGGGTTATCAATTTAGGAATAGTTTTCCTAGAAAAAAATGGAGTGAATCGAATGAAGAAAAAGCAGTCCTTTTGGGAATTTTTTCAAGGTTTAGGCAAGACGTTTATGTTACCGATTGCATTGTTAGCCTGCATGGGGTTATTTTTAGGGATTGGTAGTGCCTTTACCTCACCTACTACCCTTGATGTTTTACCTTTTTTAAATCAGGAATGGTTACAAGTAACCTTCCAATTTATGTCGACGATTGGTGGTTTTGCTTTTACGTATCTGCCAATTATGTTCGCCATGGCAATTCCTCTAGGTCTTGTCCGCTATGAAAAAGGCGTTGCCGCCTTCTCTGGATTTGTCGGCTTCGTTGTGATGAACTTATCCATTAATTTTTATTTAACCCTTAACAATCGAATTGTTGAAGCAGACCAAGTGAAAGAAGTTGGTCAAAGTTTTGTCATGGGGATTCAAACCATCGAAATGGGTGTACTAGGTGGCATTATCGTGGGGATTATCGTTTACTTACTCCACAATAAATTTTATGATATTGTATTGCCCGATGCCTTTGCCTTCTTCGGCGGCTCACGGTTTGTCCCAATTATCTCGGCCGTTGCATTAGGAATTACTGGTCTGATCATCCCCCTTATCTGGCCTATCTTTGCGATTGCCATTACTGGCATCGGTCAATTAATTCAAAAATCTGGCGTTTTTGGTCCCATGCTTTTCGGGACAGGGGAACGGATTCTTTTGCCATTCGGCCTTCACCACATCTTAGTCGCCATGATCCGCTTTACTGAAGCTGGTGGCACGCAAATTGTCGATGGGGAAACCGTCTCTGGCGCGCTCAATATCTTTTATGCACAATTAGCTAGCGGTGAACCCATTAGTCCCGCAGCTACCGCCTTCCTGTCACAAGGAAAAATGCCAACCTTCATGTTTGGTTTACCAGCCGCTGCCTTAGCTATGTATCGGACAGCACGTCCTGAAAACCGTCGCATGGTTAAAGGCTTACTATTATCCGGCGTATTCGCCACATTTGTAACAGGAATTACCGAACCAATTGAGTTCCTCTTCCTATTTGCAGCACCTTTATTGTATGCCTTCCATGCCATTATGACCGGCTTAGGCTTTATGGTCATGGCCATTTTAGGCGTCACTATTGGCAATACTGATGGTGGTATCTTAGACTTTATCATCTTTGGCGTTCTTCAAGGGACAGATACGAAATGGTATCTAGTCTTAATCGTAGGAGCCATTTGGTTCGCAATTTATTACAGCGTCTTTACCTTTGCGATTAAAAAATTCAACATCAACACACCTGGACGTGAAAAACAAGACATCCAAGTCAGCGATGACGAAGCTGCCTTTAAGAAAAAAGGCAAGTACGATAACGAAGGCATTCTGATGGCTCTTGGCGGCAAAACAAATATCGATTCATTGGATAACTGTATCACCCGATTACGTCTAGTCGTCTCTGATATGAGTCTAGTACAAGAAGCCGAACTAAAACAATTAGGCGCATTAGGAGTCGTTAAATTAGACGATCACAATGTTCAAGTTATTATCGGTAGCCAAGTTGCCAGTGTTAAAAATGCCATCGAACGCATGATGGAATAAAGGAAGAGATAATAGTGAAAAACAAATTTGATAAAGTAACCAACCGACTAGGAACGTTTTGTACACAGTGGGACTATATCGAAGATCGTTTTGGCGAAAAAAAACTTTTACCTTTTTCCGTCTCCGATACCGATTTTAGCGTCCCTGTCGAAATAACTGACAGTCTGAAAAAACGCATGGAACACGACATCTTTGGCTACACCCGATGGAATCACCACACCTTTAAAGACGCCGTTCTTCATTGGTACGACAGCCGTTTTCATTGCCAATTAAACAGTGACTGGCTAGTTTACAGCCCATCTGTCATTTATTCCATTAGTCAATTAATCAACAGTCAATCTCAGGAAGGCGATGGGGTCTTAATTCAGACCCCTGCCTACGACGCATTTTACAAAACCATTAACGCCAATAATCGACAAGTGATTGAAAATCCATTAAGCTATGAAAATGGTCACTATGAGATTGATTTTGCTTTATTAGACACCCAACTTGCCGTTCCAACAACTAAAATACTCTTACTTTGTAGCCCCCACAATCCCACAGGTCGAGTATGGCGCAAAGAAGAACTAGAGCAACTCATTGAGTTGTGCCATAAACATCATGTCTTTCTGATTTCTGATGATATTCACATGGACGTGTTGCGTCAAGGACAACAGCACATTCCTTTGACCGAATTAAGTACAAACAAGATGGCCATCTGCACGTCAGCCAGTAAAACCTTTAATATACCAGGGCTGATTTTCTCTTACGTTATCATCCCCGATCCAGCTGTCAGAGAGACTTTTTTAAGACAATTAAAAGAAAAAGACGGCCTCTCATCCAGCAGTATCTTTGGCATGTACGCCACTGTGGAAGCTTACAATCACTGCAACTACTGGGTGGATGAACTAAATGAGTATATCGATTCTAACTTCACGGTTGTCGAAGACTATTTAGAGACACATTTACCAACCATCACCCTAGCTCATAGTGAAGCCACCTACTTGGCCTGGTTAGATGTTAGCCAACTGCCATACACTAGCGAACAACTCCAACAAGCCCTCATTACCATTGGAAAAGTCGCAATTATGCCAGGTGCCACCTATGGAACGACTGGTGAACATTTCTTGCGCTTAAACCTTGGCTGCTCTCAGACTAAATTATTGGATGGCTTAAGCCGACTGAAAAAAGCAGTTGATTATTTGAACACTCAACATTAGCTAAGGTAGACACCGTCTAGAATCTAGCGGAAGTGATTTATATATCCAAAAAGTCATTGAATGTACCTTTTGGTCATTCAATGACTTTTTTGTCCTAAAAAAAAAAGCCAGCCTCCTCTTAAATAAACTAAGATTGAATATGTCAATCAGACATTTCTATCTAAAAATCGTCGGCCATAGCGATATATCTATCGCGCGAACAGATTGGCACATAACTATTCCAGTTAGTTGTAAAAAAGTATGAACAGTGACATTCAAAAAAACGCATTGCGCAGTGCTAAATAGTAAGGACAATCCAATGAGCTACTAACACTACCCTTTGATTGAGTGTAAGATTAGCTCCCTCTCTATGTGATATCCAGAAACCAATCGGAAGCGTTTAATTCCTCAATGGCCACCCTTACGTTTCCCATCATCTTTAGCCCTTTCATTCATCCAATCTAACTAATCTATTTAAAACCATTGAATCAACTGTAGACACGGGGATTCGATGGTTTTAATATAATGGCATTCAGACTTTTCCAGTTGTCTTTTAACTAATGTGTCGTCCGAATAGCTTTTCACTTCCGCCAAAAGCACTACTGGATTGCCCGTTTCTCCTAGGAGCCAATTCGCCCTTTGTTAACGAATTTATTTTGCACTATCACATCAATCCCCACCATCATTTCTCATTCTGTTTCCTCTTGCCTACTTTTAGCTAGCCAATTCACCCATAAAGCCGTCTCATACTAGCCTTTCTAACTCAATTGGGCAACCAAAATCATGACCATCATTCCCACGCAAATTAGACTATACACTATCATCCCGGGATTCAAAAATAACTCTCGAGTAGGGACTTGATTATTTGGCGTGACATTCTCTTTTAAGAAACCAAATTCTTTCTTACGAATCATCTGAACCATCATCACCACAAAACCGCTAATTACGAGTAATAGCCACACACTTAAAATACTAATCCCAATGGTGTTTGTGCCGACCAGCATCGGTAAAAAACCACTGATAAAATTAAACATAATGTGAAACAAGATGGGGTAAAGAATATTGCCAGTCTGCCAAAGCAATCCCCCTAAGACAATCCCCAAAACCGTGGCGTATAAACTCTGACTAATATTCTGATGAAACAAGCCAAAACACACACTGCTCACAATGATAAAATTCTTCTTTCCGAAAGAGGCTAACAATTTGTAAAACAACTGTCTAAATAGAAGCTCCTCAATAATAGGTGCTAAAATAACTACGATGACCAAGTTCTGAATAAGACCTAGTTGAGAAATGCTTTCTCCAGCCACATTACCATTTTTACCTGTAAACTGCATGAACAACACATTAAAACTAAGATTAATAAAAGACGACGCTCCGATTGCTAAGATGGATAGCCTTAGCCATTCTTTGACTGTCGGAGAAGCTTTTTTTGATAAGGTTGCTCGTGACATCTGTCGTGTTAACCATAACAGTAGTGGCACACCAATCAGATACATCCCAATGTAACTTGACATCATTCCCCCAATCACGCCTGAAAATATTCCCGGGGCAAGACTCATCAATCCAACTGAGACTACCTGTCCCAATAAAACAATAAGCGTTAAGCCAAACCCAATGTGACTCATTTCTTTCTTTTCCATGACACAACACCTCCTGATTTTGAGCCCACTACCAATGCTCTTCGTTCTGATTCCCGAATATCGCAGTATGAGTAGACCTTCTTAAACTAAAGTAACGCTTTCCATTTTTATTTTAAAATAATTAGCTCGGTAAAAGGACTTTCCAACCTAAACGGTCATTTTTTCATCTTAAACTGTCAGCCCGATCTCAAAATAAGCGGAAGAACCCCCACAAGTGGCCATTCTTCCGCTTAAACAAGTGTTACTTATTCTGTTGTCCGACTAGGATTTGCAAAGGAGATCGCATCCAAATAACCTTTTTCGTTGGCTTTAATCGTCGCATTATAGGTTGATTTATCCGGTTTTTTAATACCTGTCACCAACGTTTCGTTACCTTCCAACAATTCTTTTAAATTTTTTTTCGTTAATTTTTTTTGTCTAAAATGATTGGCCATGGTGTACTTGCAGTTCGGATAGCTACCACACCCATAAAATTCACCTTTCGATACCATGGAACCGCCACATTTTGGACACTTGCCAACCACCGTTCGCTTCGACTTATACTTGGACTTAAACCCTTCTTTTACTTCATACGAAGAAAAATCCACACGGTCAACTTGACTGGGAACTGCCTCAATTAAGTGAGTGATAAATTTCTGAATATTAGCCAGGAAAATATCCGCGTCTCCTTCTTTGCGACCGATTTTCTTTAAATAAGTTTCCCACTTAGCCGTCATTTCAGCACTGGCCAGCAACGGTTCACTTTCAATCGCCAGACACAAAACCTTGCCCTTTTCCGTCACAATCAAATTGTTTTTTTGTGCTTGAATATAGTCCCGATTTTTAATGGTTTCAATAATCGACGCTCGGGTAGCTTCTGTACCAATTCCTTCAATTTCCTTGAGCATCTCTTGAGCCTTTTCATCATCGACTGTCTTACCAGCTGTTTTCATAGCCGTGATTAGCGTTCCTTCAGTATAAGGCTTCGGTGGCTGTGTTTCTTTTTCCACTAAGCGAATATTCGCTAAAATTGTCTCACCCGTTACGACCTTTGGCAATAAAACAGTTTTCTCTTTTTTATCTTCTTTTCCAAATAATTGCTTCCACCCTTGGACCGTTGGCACTTGCCCCTTAGTTTTAAATAGCAACTCAGCGACTTTCGTGTCAATCACTGTCTCTAAATACTCATAATCCGGTAAAAACATGGCAACCGTGGTTTTGGCAATCAACGTATAAATTTTTTGTTGC
Organism: uncultured Vagococcus sp.; assembly: GCF_963518325.1. Lineage (NCBI taxonomy): Bacteria > Bacillati > Bacillota > Bacilli > Lactobacillales > Enterococcaceae > Vagococcus > uncultured Vagococcus sp. Next base: position 254,123 of record NZ_CAUQJB010000004.1, read on the forward strand.
AAAGGAGGCAACTTACTAAAACGCTCCTTGCTAGGAACTTGCTTCGTCAAAATAATCCCGTGATGCTCTTGGACTTTTTTATCGTCCACATAACGCTTGCGAGGCTGAGTTTGAGGGGTCTCATAATCAATTCCCAAAAAAGATTTATAAGTCGGCAGTTTATCCTTTAGATAATTGAATTCATTCATCGTAATATAAGGTGTGTCAGTCCGTGGATAGGTCAAAAGCTTGGCCTCGTACAAACTCTGAACCGCCTTTAAGGTGTCACTGGCACTGGCTTTAAAAAGCTGATTAGCCTTACTTTGCAAGCTGCTCAATGAGTACAACATGGGACTGCTGGTCCTTTTGTCCCGCTTTTCAACATTAGCAATCACTCCATCTTGGACGCCTACTATCGCCTGTTTACTGGCTAAAAATGCCAATACATCCTCACTGGTTTTAAACTGTTTGGCGGGGCTTAGACTCCCCTTAAAAATACCACCTGCCGCTTTAATGTCACTTTCCACCTCAAAATAAGGTGTTTTCTTAAAGTTTTCAATTTCCAACTGTCGTTTATAAATCAGATAAAGAGTCGGGGTTTGCACACGGCCTAAAGAAAAGACCCCTTGGATGCCTTTTTTCTGCAAAGCCAAACTATACAAGGGACTACCATTCATCCCGATTAACCAATCACTGATTTGCCGAGCCCGCGCCTCCTGATAATAGGGAATGTAATCCAGCCCTTCCCTTAACTCACCAAAACCTTGACGAATTGATTCCTTCTCTAAACTGTTAATCCATAATCGTTTATACGATTTATTTTTTTTATAAGCATTGGCTTTAATAATGATCGACCAGGCAATGTTTTCCCCCTCACGGTCACTATCCGTTGCCACAATGATCGTCGTAGCCGCCTTTAATAAATCCGCCACAATCTTAAACTGCTTTTTCTTGTCCTTCGGCACCACAAAATCATACTTGGCAGGAAAAATCGGCAAATTCGCCAAATTCCATTTGCTCCACTTGTCTTCATAATGCCCCGGTGGTGCCAGTTCAACCAAATGACCAAACCCAAAGGTGATAAACGTTTCTTCTTGAAACAGATCATCTGTTATGGCAAAATAACCATCTTTTTTAACAGACCGTTGAAAGGCTCCTGCATAAGCCAATGCTTGGCTAGGTTTTTCAGCCAGAATTACGATACTCATTTTCTTACACTCCTCGTTGCGTTTTACATCATCCACAACCCCTACGATTAAAGGATTTCCTAGTTATTATACCATAAAGCCCCTCAAAAAAATCGACACCCCCTAACGGACATGCCAATGATTAAATCAGATAAACAAATAGACTAGCTCATCTGTCAATAAAGGCCAACAACTAAAAATGATAGGTCACACCTGTCAGTTCTTCCGAAATTTGCCACAGTCTTTCAGACACCTGTTGATTGTCTAACTCGTCAATAATCCTATCCTGTTTTGGGTAGCCTCTGCGCTTTTTTTTACCATCTGGGCCAATATACTCGCCGCCTGTCACGCTTGCATCAGTCGCCGCATAAAGCGTAGGTAAAGCGCCCATATTAGCCGGTTGACTCACACGATTTTGTAAAAATCGCAAAAATGGATTGGCTGTTTTCCCTGAGCCACGTGAAAAAAGATTAGACTGGGAAAAGCCTGGGTGACAAGTTAAACTAATTGTTTCCAGTTGATTAGCAGTTAATTGACGTTGCAGCTCTCTGGCAAACAACATATTAGCTAATTTACTTTGTCCATAAAACTCAATTGCCTTATAGCCTTTCCGGCCATCCAAATTATCAAAATCAATCTTAGCGTGATGAGCCGCTAAACTACTGATAGTTACCACTCTTGAATGAGGGGTAACCTTGAGACGGTCCAACAACAAGCCTGTTAAAGCAAAATGACCTAGGTGGTTAGCTCCGAATTGTGATTCAAACCCATCTTGTGTCAATTGAAGAGGCAGAATCATAATCCCTGCATTATTAATTAGTACATCCAAGCGCAGATATTGCGCCTTAAACTCACTAGCAAAACGTTGAACACTTGCCAAATCAGCCAAATCCACTAACATCATCCTCACCTTCGCCTGAGGAACACCTGATAGTATCTTTTGGACAGCCAACTTGCCTTTACGACTATTACGCACAGCTAGAATCACCGTCGCTCCTTTTTCTGCTAATACCCAAGCCGTTTCATAACCGATCCCACTACTAGCCCCTGTCACAATGATCACTCGATCTGTTTGATCGGATATTTGATCAGTTGTCCATCTTTTACGCATTTTTTTCACGTCACTTTCATAAAACACTATCTCTATCTTAACTGCTACCCTTTATGATAGCAATAAAAAAAAATGACTGGAAGCGTTAGCTCCAGCCATTTCATTGTTCACTATTTTATTCAGCGACAGTTGTTTCGCCAGTAACTGACGCACCATCTTTATCTAATACTGCTGAATCTTTGTATTCAGCTTTTTCAAAGACAATGTTACCATCTACTTTAGCAGCATCTAAAACAAAGCCATTCGCTTTAACTTCGATATCACCTTTGACAGTACCGTGAACGATGTTAAAGTTTTCTGATTCAACAATAACTTTTGGTGCAGTAATTGTGTACTCATCTGTCACTTTACGATCGTCATCTTGAGCGTATAAAGCTAGTTTACGATAGATGTCACCTGATGTTTCACCTTTATCATGGAATTCACCAGCTACAGTTAGGTCCTTATCAAAGGTCACGTCACCAGTTACTGCTACAATCCAATTTCCATCGGCACTTAAAGCTTTTTCAATCACATCTGCTTTATCACTAATAGACGCACCAGTTACCACATCTTCAGAAGATGTGCTCTCTTTAGTTACCTCTGATGAAGAAGCACTTGAGCTTTCAGAAGTTCCTTTATCCGGACTACATGCAGCAAGACCTCCTCCTACAACTAATAAAGTGGCAGCTAATGTAACAATCTTGACATATTTCATTGAAATTCTCCTAACGTTATTTTATTTAACATCAGAATTATACTATATTTTTCATGATAATAGTAGTAATATCATTTAGACTCTCTAAAATGTCCAATTACTTTATCAATTTATCTGATAAGTTGTATTTTTTTAAAATACGTACACAAAAAAATATAATCGATATTTAACTTAAAAAATCATTTTGTGTTATTAAATATGAACTATTTTTCATATTAACTCAAAAAAACCTTGAACATGACGCTTAAGAGAACCCCTTGCGTTAATCCTCGTACCCATTTGGCTTAGCTGAATGCCATTTCCAGGCGCTCTCAATAATATCTTTCAGATTCGTGTAATGGGGTTGCCATTGTAATAACGCCGTCACTTTTTGACTTGAAGCAACCAAACGCTTGGAATCACCGGCTCTTCTTGCCACAAACTCAAATGGAATTTCTTGATGGGTATACTGCTCCACACTTTTAATAATCTCAAACACTGAAAAACCTGTGGAGCTCCCAACATTAAAGATGTCACTGACATTATTTGTTAAAATATAAGCCATCGCTAGTATATGAGCGTTGGCAATATCCATCACATGAACAAAATCGCGAACCGTTGTTCCGTCAGGCGTCTCATAATCATTGCCGAATATTTTAGCAGCCACTCTTTTCTTACTCGCCACTTCTAGAATAACTGGAATCAAATGGGTTTCAGGGGAATGATCTTCGCCGATCAATCCTGACATCTCAGCTCCTGCCACATTAAAATAACGAAGTGCCACGTAGTTAATCCCGTAGGCTTTACGAGACCACTCCATGATCCTTTCCATCATCACTTTACTTTCACCATAGGGATTCTGAGGGTTAGTATCCGCCAGTTCAGAAATAATTTCCACATCTGTTTCCCCATAAACAGCTGCACTTGAAGAAAAGACGATATGCTTAACGCCGCATTCATTCATGGTTTCCAATAGTGTTACTAAACCTGAGACATTATTGTTGAAATAGTTTAGTGGTTCTGTCATCGACTCTCCTGCTAAAGTATCCCCTGCAAAATGAATCACACCGTCGATTGACGCATCCCTTAAAATAGCTTGCAACACCTCTTTATCCCTGATATCTCCTTCGATAAAAACAGCTTGAGGATTGACCGCTTTCTTATGGCCTGTTTGTAAATTATCCAAGACAATGACTTGATGGCCCCCATTAATTAACGCCAATACCGTATGTGAACCAACGTAACCAGCGCCACCTGTGACTAACACTTTCATTCCTCTTACCTCCCTTTACTTTAGTTCCTTTAGTCTATGGCAGTAGACAGCTCCGGTCAATTAAATAACGGTCTTGTGATGTTTTATTAAGCTTTTCTTTAGTAAATTGTCACTGGATTTTACTAAGCTATAGTGAGTGCCTGCTGAAGCAAGTGGAACATCTCCTTGTAAGAGAAATAGCCTTCTCTTCGTCTTCGGCCAAAACGCTGCGACTTCTTGATTTTAAAATCATCCCAACTTTCCCGCCGACTTAAGATAAGGTTTTGTCTGGCTTAAGCTTTCCTTTATCATAGCGCCACAAGACTTTATCCTGCTAGAATTAGTTTAGCAAACCAAGATCACCACGGCCAATCGAGATATCAGAAATACGCTCTCTTTTGCCCTATACTAATAAAAAGTCTACAACTCCGAAAATCACCACACTTTTTTTAACATCATTTTATTGTTGACTAGAATGTGATTCTTCTTGTCGCCTAATCCCATGACACTAAAAAACACAAACTCTGCATCCCTTAAAAAATCGCTGAAATCATCCGCATAATGGCCGATCCGATAAATGACAACCGAAAGAAAAAGAGATAGACAAAAAACAAGACAGCCGGTATAGCCGCAACCCAGGATTTCATTCTGTATTTCCACCTTGATCTAGCATAGGACACATTATTTTTCGTCAACTTAAATTTCTCCGTATAAGTCATTTCCAACATATCATAATATCGAATATAGACAGGGTTAAAAATGTTGAAAGGTTGAACCCCAATAAAAAAAGTAATGCCTCGTTTTTGCGAGGTTAAATTTCGCGAATGCTTTTTTGAAAATTTTAATTGCTCCTTTGGAATATAATAATAATTGCTATCCTCAGACAATTCAGCTAGGCTCGTGAATGCTTCCTCATCTTCCATAAAGCGAGGCAATGTCTTGTATCGATTCACAACAAACCCGATACTTCCCAAAATTAGCACCATACTCATTCCGACTATACTTTTTGACGCGCCAACATAAAACAACATGCCAGCAACAACCAACAAAATGGTCAACCCCATTAACATTTTCTGATAATACCTTTTATAAATTGTCTCAATCGTTCTCTTATAATAAGCAAAATCATGAATCATACTCTCTTTATCCATTCTCTCCATCCTTTACATTCGGAAACCAATCTTTGGTGATAGCTGCTAATCAACTAGCACTTGAATAACAGATCCGATTTTTCTTCAATCCAATTTTTAATTCTTATGTCTTCCACCGATAAGGGGGATTTTAATAAAAATACCTGTCAGCTGATCGATCAGTAAATAACTCCCTTACTCCGACTCATAACCTACTTCACAATCAATCCAACCATGGCCGCCACTAAAATAATGCCCATAAATACCTTACACCCCTTAAAAAGATAACACCAACTCCGTTAATGGTTAATTTTCCATTTTCTTGCCAGCCAACTCCACGATCTCAAAAAAAACCGTTAACTCCCCCTCACTCAAGGCTTCCAAAGGCAGACAAATTCCTACCATCTCAGCTGTCATTAAATAGAGTGTCTGTTTGCTCATAAAAATCGACTGAATAGCCGTCCAATTGAAGTGTTCTTTAGTATAACCCTCGTATGAAACGCAAACGCCTTCTCCATCAACTGTCACTTTTTGAGGGCCTAAAATCCGCTCATCATTAGAATTCTTTAATTGAAGAAAACAAATCATCACAGCCATTAAATAAAAGCTAATAAAGATAACGACCAATTGCATAATTTTCGCGAGGATGTCAACATTTTTCATTTGTATGGCGTTAAACATCGTACCAATAAAAAGAGCCACTACCATGGTAACTAATAGTTTAAACGGAAATGACATTTCCCCTATTTTCTTTCTGAATAAGCGAACACTTAGATAATGACTAATCAGAGTCAATGATTGAGCCGAGTGTTGAAACTTAATGCTCATCAGTTTTTCCAACGCCTTTCCCCCTTTTTTAGTCAGGCTTGCGTTTTAAGTTGCTACTTCCATAGAAAATAACGCCCTGTCAGTCACATCGCCCTCCCTTTTGCCCTCTATCTCATAGTTCAGATTGCTCTGGATGTATAGGGTTCTTCAAACCGTTACTACCTTTACTACAGGAAGTTAAATCAATCTTTTGTCTGCTTTCGCTACAACCGAACTCCCACCTGCTTTTTTTCTAAAAAAAAATGTCTATAATCCCATATACAAAGATACACCCCAAAACAAGCCTTTTTCATCTTATTCTCTCAATTGATGCGCCTTCATATCAAGAGAACAGCTGCGTTTCAGGAGCTGTGGAGTCGCACTATAGTTATTCGTTTTTTTGGCAGCCTCCTTCTATTATTATCAAAGACTTCACTTAAGTACAGATGGTTTCGTCGCAATTTTTATCCAGTTGGGAACTAAAATTGCAACAAACAGCTCTTGCTTTTTTTCAACAAATGTATTAGAAAAACACGTACTTGACAGTTGGCGAGTGACACTCCCTCCTGTTAAGACGTGTTTCAAAAAAAGTCAGTTTCATTCTAGTTCCTCAGTGGGCACAATTCCCCTATCCTCGTTGTTCTAACTGTTGAATATACTCATTAGCTTCCATCGTTAACCACCGCTGATAAGACAGATTTTTTTCAGCTTCTACCAGAGCCTGATTCTTTTCCGCCAGTTCTTCTTTAAAAAGCATGATCATTTCCGCCATAATCCGCTGTAGCTCTTCAACGGCTTTGATCTCAACCTCAGACATCTTTCCCACTTCCTTTTATTTTATAATAAACCGTTCACTCGTTTGTAATAATTTAAATGCAACTGTGACGTCCAACTGATAATTTGAACCTGCTTGTATCGTAAACGTTCAAAGATACTCACGATGTGATTAACATCCTCACCCAATACTTGTAAGCTAGCAATCACAACCACATCTAGTGCGTTCAACTTTTCCATAAGCACTTCTAATTCTTCACGACCAACAGACTCTCTATTTTCAATAAAAATTTCCTGACAGTCATAATCCCCCATTATTTTTAATTGTTCATTCGTAGGAAGGGGCACTTCTCTTCTAACATACCCGTATATTGCCATTCTTTCCCTCCTAACCTGCGATAACAGCTAACTTATCTCACCGATTCTCGTGTCTGACACGGAGCGTCCTGATGGATGTACTTATAAACACTTCCTAGCGAAACATCACATTCCGCTGCTATTTTACGCATGGCCCACTTTTTATCATGATACAAATAATAAATCCGTTCAACCTTCTTTTGGCCTATTGTAGGACGGCCAATCGTCTGGCCAATTTCACGTGACAACTGAATTTGCTGTTTTGTTCGTTCACTTCTGCAAGCAAAGTCGGTTTCCACTAATAAATGAAGTAACTCATAAAAACCATAGACTTCTTGACTGTCCAATTGGTCATCAAGACTGATTAACTGAACGTGCTTATTACGACAACTTTCAACAATTGTGTTAAAATCCTTAAATTTTTTTCCAAAGACCTTTAAATTTGTTACAACCAGCACGTCCCCTTTTTTTAGAACAGCCAATAAGGCATCCAGTTCTCTGAACTCCCGTAAGGAGTGTGACTCTAAAAAGACTTCATCACACCCATAAGATAAAATTCCTGTTAATTGTTCTTTTTCACTTGTTGGAAATCCTTTTCTAACATACCCATATGTCGTCATCTGTCGTTTCCCCCTTTTTTATTGTCATCCCCTTGATTTACGATTAATTCTGCTTATTATGATTACTTCCCTCCCCCCTCTTTAATAAGCATCCTCTGGCTCTTTATCCCGTTCCTCCTTTTCTTTCATAATGGAACCATAAGGAGGATGAGCCAATACATCTTGCAGTTCCACACTAATTTCAGCTAATTCTTTTAACGTCAAGTAAACTACCACTGGCAATTTAACCCGTCTTGTCAAGCGCTTATGACAAGCCTGAGATAATAGGTGTTCTTCCCCGTCGTTTTCTAAAAACGGATTGACCACATGCTGATATTTAAACTCATACCAACCATCTGGATCATCTTGACGATAGCGACGCCACACCCAATTAAGCTCCATCACAGCGCGTTTTAATTGTTTGTATTCTTCATAAGAAAGTATCTTCATTTTCATCCTCGTTAGTCTTCTTACCTCAACTTTCTCTTATGACCTGCCAAAACCCTTTAACTATTTTTACTTAATCAAATTGATATACTTATGAACGGTTCCTAAAGAAACACCACATTCATCAGAGATTTCACGAATGGTTTTTTTCTGTGATAAATGAATATACTGAATTTTTTCAATGGTTTTTTTTGTAATCGTCGGCCGCCCACCCACAATTCCTTTTTGATGAGCCACTCGCAAGCCACGGCGAGTTCGCCGACTAACAACTTCTTTTTCATTAATCGCCAACTCATATAATAACGCTAAATATTGCTCATCAGACCTTAGTTCTTTCTTAATAAAATGAATGCGAATCGGTTCTTCCTTGATCATCTCCAACAAGCGAGCCACTTGTGTCAATTGAAGCCCCATACTTGAAAAACTAACCAAGACAATTTGATTTTGTTTATTCGCCGTTAAGAATTTCTCAAACTCACGAAATTCATTTTGTGAATCGCGAAGTTGAACCACGTCTTCACACTCCCCTGTTCCATAAAGGAGTGACAACTCCTCAGCTGACCCTGTTTTGGCTGTGTATCCTATTACCATAATCATTTTCCACCTTTCCATTTATCCCTCAGAACTTTGATTAAGATCGAGTATCCGTTACCAGTTTAAAACGACTAGCCGACCCATGAAATACAGTTGTTTCAGCCCCTTCCAAAGGGCTAAAATAGCCTTCAAAATCACTAAAAACCACTTCTGCTAGCTGCAACTCATTAAACGGTGAACAAACCACAATGTCATCAATGATAACTTCAATTTTTTTTAACTGATGAGCCGTTAAGGCAACAATCATTTTAGTCCCAATTCTAGGTTCTTCTTTCCCTGTTTTGTTTTGTTCACCATAAACCGGCAATAACTTAACCAAAATAAACTTGCCTCCATTAAGAATCATTTGATCATTAAATTTAATATCCTTTATACTTAGCATCCACTTGCTCCTTCTTGAATTATGACAGGCTTCCTCAAAGGCCTGATAGACTCCTGAGGAAAGCCACACTTTTATTTCTCGTTAATCAACTGGTTTTACATCATTCCACGTGTCCTTATTGTTCCAAATAGCTTCCTTTTTATCACCATTATTATCCTTGTATGTCACGGCTATCTTATTTCTGGCTTGATTTAACGGTATTTCAAGAATTTTGGTTTCCACGACTGGGCTGTCTTTTACAGTAAATGTTTTATACGCCTCACCATCAATATAGACGGTGAACGAGGCCACATTAGCATAGTAGACATGCAACTGATCGTTCACCATGGACAGGTAAATGGCATTATCCAGTTTAGGTTTGAGATAGATGGTCAACCAAAAGTCCGTACTCAAATGACTGTCAATGGTGATGGTCTGTTTCTTTTCAGCTTCTTTATGAGGATCATCCTTCGTCGTTAGGACATAGCCCGCCACTTCATAAAAGCCCAGATTAAGTGGCGTAACCCCAAAGGTTTCTGTTTCCTCTTCCAGCAGCAACTCAATTGGCGTAAAACTAACGATCTGGCTATTGACACCTGACTCAATTTTTTTGGTCACTTTATTAGTAGAATGGTCATGACTTTCAATTCGGACCGTTCCTTGATTAGGAACCGCCACTTTATTCGATTGCTCCAAAATAAGTTGTCTGACATTAAGAGCAGTCGCTCGCCGGCGATAGACCAATTTGCCTTCCTGATAACGACTGCCAATCACATAAGCCAACCCCCGATCGGTACCATCCATATTCGTGGCCTTAACAAATTCATATAAGGGAATCCCTTTAGGTTCAACCTGCTGTTGATTGCCAATTCGCAATGCTTGATCATAGATCACATCCCCTTGGACTAAAGGCTGTCCTTTTTCATCATAGGCCTTTAATGCCACTTTTTGAGGAATCGGCGCTTCCCAGGACAAGTCCGTCAGCTCTTCTTTTTCCAGTTGATTGCCATACTGAGAAAATTCCACATAGTAGCCTTGATTACTACCTCCTAAGTGGTTAAAAGGAATATCATTGAACCATTTGTTTTTAAACGCAAAAATCATCGCATTTTCCGTCCCACCACTATTATTTGGTTCATTAGCGACTGCCGACCCACTGTTCGTCTTTCTGACCCACCCATCATAGATTCCTGCAGGTGCCTTTCCTCCGCCATCGAAGGTCGGTTTATCCAGATAAGTAATCCCTGACTCTGGACCATTGCTCCAATACCAATGACCTTTCCCACTGTCATACAAGGTTTCAGGAATACTCCTCTCGTCGTTTACTAAAGAGTTAACCGCTGACGTTTTAGTCAAGCGAGTGCCTCCTAGCCAGCCTGGTTTTTTCGCAATATTGTTATAAATAAAATCATGCTCCTCAGAAGTTGTCACTGTTGCCAGATAACCCGTCAAATTCTTATAAGACTGTTTTTTAGCCTCGTTATAAGCTTGTGGCCACGTCATGGTCTTATTTAAAAAGGTGTAATAATGCGGCACACCCTGATCATCAGTCCATGAGGTATAAACTTTTTCATGGAATATCAACCTAATACTGCCACTTTGATTAACAGGTTCTTTTAACGAAATTCGGAGCGCTTTAATAAACCCATCAATGGTTGCCAGATTATTTTTCCCCTCCATGGCAAAAGTAAATGAGCGGAACCCTTCTCGTTCGCTATTTTCAAAAGAAAACCAACCAGTCGGTAGGGTTAAACTACTAAAATTTTTAATCTCTCCCTCCTTAGGAATCAGTATTTCCAATGATTGCATCTTATTGTCAATATAGTTATCCAGCTTCAAGTTGACTATTTTAGCTTCATCCTTGGTTCGTTCGATCTCAAAGTCAACGTATTGAATCAACTCATCAATCGGATGGCTGGCAATCTCCCCTACATTATTGGCACGATCAACGGCTAGGAGGTGTAAGTACTTATTAGCCCCTTTTTCCCCAGGTACAGTAAAGTTCGTTTCCGTTGTATAAGTCAGTGAATCATCATCCGGGGCCACATAAGCAGCGTATTTTCCTTTGTCGATTCGACCAAAGGAATCCTTGTACCCTTCCACCTTGTTTTTTAAATTAGACGTAGGCGAATCAGTTATTTCATAAAAATACCCAGCAATATTACTAAGGATGACTTCTTTCACCGTGTCAGATTTTTTGACTCCCGCATTTTTCGTGTTGGCATCGATGTACCACTGATACTCTTTGCCGCGGTCAACGGCATCTGTTTTAATAGTCAAGGCCCCATTCTGTCCCGCTCTAATTACCGGTTTACTAGGTTTATCCGGCCCAAGATCATCTTTGACCGTTTGATCACTGGCAAAGGTATCAAGGGACACTTGAGCCAAATTATACAATGAGTTGACTAAAATCTTCATTTCATCCTGAGTGGACTGACCGTTAGAATGTCCCGTCTGAATTAATCCTAAATTATCTTTAGTTAATAAATAATGATTGTTGGTCCCATAGGTGCTATCATTAACCAAATTGCCCCCAGAACCTGCACTGGTTACACCAAAAGGCGCCTTAAATTCAAGCCACTTAGTATTGGTATTAACCCCTGACATCTGAGCAGCTGAGTGGGCAAAAGGAATGGTTAACTCTACACTATTAGCCAGTTCATGAGGGTATTTCATCAAATAGCCATTATTAGTGACCACAACCTTGCTACTTCCCATTCGCAATTCCTTTTTCCACGGATTATTGGTCCCCGTTGAATAAGTCGTTATCCCTAAATAGGTCTTAAAGGTATCAAAATTGGTTAGAGCCGACCAAATCGTATCATGTCCAAAAAGTACCCCACGTCCTGAATCCATAAATTTCTTTGTCTCATCCCGACTGGTAGCATTCAAATCGCGACTGTTATTTGAATCCCAAGTTCCAAACATCAACACATCATAAGTGTAATCACCCTTGGCATTAATCAACGCCCCCTTAGGGTTACTGTTGTATGTTGCCATTGAGATTGACGTCACTTTAATCAGCCCAAGTCCAATCGCTGGATTATCCATCCATTTTTTTAGGGTGTTGGATGCCGCGTTATCTGGGTAAATATTTAACACCTTAACCTCTTTACCAAAATTAACCGATCGATTTTCCCAGCTTACGCCTTGGTCTTCCGATTGATACAACTGATACCCCCCCTGACTTAGATTAGGAACATCATCCCATTTTAAGTCAGCATAATTTTTCTTTGCGGTTGGATCCCACTTATTATCAGCCGTAAGTCTAAACTCCCCTTTTTTAATCACTGTGGAGGCCGTCAACTTACTAAAAAAAGTCTGATAGACCAGCACCCCCATTACTGCTAAAGCTGCCAAACCAACAAGTATTCCCAATTTTTTTAGATGCTTTTTTTGACGATGACTACTAACTCGTCTTTTCCTCTGATACATTTTACACACCTCTTCCGCTCATTTTATTTCTCCCCTTGACTGCCGTCACTTAAAGGTTGGCCCGTTTCGAAATGGGACAAGTAATACATATTCAAACTAATCGTAGCGGAATAAGCAAAACTCCCTTCACCGATTGAATCTGGATTATGGCGATAAGTCACCTGAGTGACCTTTGTAAAGCGATCATCATTTTCCAACTTTTCAATAAAGCTCAATAAGTTAGGCTCCGTATCGCCAATAACATCAAAGCTCATAACCAGACTTCGTATCTGGTTATCACTCATTTCAGGACTCCCTTCTACCACCTCTGGAAAAAAAGGCTTATCCTCAAAAGTTATATGCTGCAAGGAGACGGTGTTTTTTTGAGCCAATCCCTGAAAATAATCTGCTAGAGACATGCCGTTTGGAATCTTCGGAGTCTCTGTTACCATGGACGTTTCCAACAAAGCAGGTAAATTTATTAATTCGTCCACCTTGATTTGTTCATTTTGAATCTCGCCACTTAAACTCACAATTTGTTTTTTTAATTCTCCAACTTTTGCCGCCTTAGGCTGAATCAAAATACCCCAAAAAAGCATCGCCATTCCAATAATTGCTATTCCAAGTAAAACAGAAATAATCATATGCTTTTTGGAAAATGAAATTTTAGTCATCTTCAGTCTTCTCCGATCTGGCTGTTAGTGGGACTTCATCTCTTTTTAAACGAAGCGTATACTCCGATTCCGAATAATCAGCTTCTTTCGTAGTGGACATTGGCTTACAATCATAGACCCACTCAATTTTTTCAATTGCCTCTTTAAATCTATCACCACCATTATAAAAATCGCCTCTGATTCTTAAAGTCAAGGTCGGCAGCAATTTTGAACCATCTTCCGCTAATACTTCTTGTAAATTCTGTTCAAGGGGTTCATCTAAGAATAAGTCGTAAGATAACAAAGTGACTTCAACGCTTTTCGCCACCTCACTAAAGGTCGTCATAACAGATGCTGCTAATCGCTGTTCCGCCTTTAAACCAACCACAGCCTCTTGTAAATCAATTAACTGAGATTGCTGTAATTCCTTTACTTTTTTTTCAAGCGTGACTTTTTCCATTCGCTGGTTAGCTACCTGACCAGTGAATTTGGTAACATTTAATTGATACACTAAAAAGAGAAATATCAGAATAAGAATGGTCATTATTGCCGCGAATCCTGATACAATTAACATAATGTCAATCGCTCTATTTTTGATTAATTTATCCGGTAATAAATTAATATTCATTCTAAACCTCTTTCATAGATAGTCCTGCTGCCAATAAGAAGCGATCTGGAACGTCTTCTTGCCCACTCTTCAAAGGCGAGCTTAAGGCTTTAACAGGCAACTGATTACGGTGTTGAATGACCGTCTCTGCCTCCTTGGTCAGAAAGGGATGACCACCAACCAAATAGATTTGCGACAGTGTTTTGCCATAAGAGATTTCTGTTGTAAAATAATCCGCAATATTTTGAATCGTCATCCCCAGCCCATCTAGCCCTTCTAACTCAACTGAAGTTGAAAACTCCATTTTAGATGAGTCATTTTTTTCAATGTATTTCCAATTAACCTGATTATAATTTTCGTATTGAACATAGACTGGCACAAACTTTTCAAAAATTGTGATCGTCGCCGCTCCCCCATTAAGTTCCACCAGTAAAAAGTTTTGCGACCAATTGATTCGCTTCTGAAAAACTCGGCCATAAGCCAAGGAACTGGCATCGACCCCGATTAGTTGACCGCCACTCTTTTTAATTGTATCGCCAATTTTTTCCAAAAAGGGCTCTGAGGTGACCACGACCGACACATTCCCATCAATCAGCATTTGATTTTTTTTAACTAAAATAGATTTCACCTTATCTGGTGATCGCTTTTTTTTCTTCCTTGATTTTTTACTTTCTTCATGCTCATAAACCAGCAAATCAAAAATGGGCTGATCAAAAGGCAAGGGAATTGATTCCCCCAGCTCAAAAAACAAATACTCACGAACTTCCTTTTCCGATTTCATCTTTTCCACAGGAACCTGTCTAATCAGTAGTTTAGAATTAGGCGTCGCTATGACTATTTCAGAATTTTTAAGATGAGCCTTGCGATAGATTTCTTTTAAAGAGTTAACAAATTGTTCCGAATTCCGCAATTTATCCCCTTTGAAAAAAGAGCCGTTATTGACAATTTCCCCATAGACCCATTTGCTATTTTTTTGCACACAATATCGGATAACATTCTTATCAATATCAATCCCGATCCCACGATGCTTTCTTTTTTTCATCTTTACCCCTACCTTCTAAACAATAATTCTATAAACTGCTGGTACTGGCCAGTCCCATACTGATAAACCAGTAATGTCCCAATCCCAATAAATGGACCAAAGGGAATCAATTTTGATTGCTTTTGCTTCACTAAAAATGAGCCTACGTAAAAGATGAGAGCCACAACAGACGCCACAAACAAACTAACCATCACTTGAATCGGTCCAATAAATATGCCAATTACTGCAAACAATTTAATATCCCCTCCCCCCATGGCCTGCCCCTTAACTAAGGTCAATACATACAGAGGTAAAAAACCCACCAGAAAACCAGCAAAAGGGTACCACCAATAATCTGTCTGTGGAATCAAAAACCGCTCAATCAAAGCGAGAATAAAAAAGGGCAGTAATACTTTATTAGGAATAAGACGATACTTAATATCTGAAACGGCAATAATCAACAAAAGTGATATCATCGTTAAACTCACAATTGTCTCTGGTGTCAGCTGTAATAAAACAGCTGACATCACAAACAGTACCCCTGTTAAGACTTCAAAGAGAGGTGCCTGAACACCAATCTTTGACGAACAGTAATGACATTTCCCTTTTAACATTAAATAGGAAATACCCGGAATCAGTTGCCAGGCAGCCAGCTGATGCTGGCAAGTATCACAATGTGACCGACCTGACAGTGTTTCCTTTTTAGGTACACGATAGCCTACTACCATGAAAAAGGAGCCTAGACACATTCCTATAATGAAGATGTAAAAATAGATGATTATTTTCGGAACCAGTCCTAACACACTCATACAAAAACTCCTATCATAGTTTTAACCTTTAGGTATTCAAATACTAGTTTTGAGCAAATAAATTCCCAGTTGCACCATCACGAGTTAATTCTTTAATGTATTTAGAATCTGCTCCTGCTGTTAGTGAACCTACATCTAGACTATCTTTATTGCCAGCTTTAAAAGTCGCTGCTGGAACATACATCGTCAACTTTCCTTTAGCATCGACTTTAAACACAATCGCTGTAGCTTTAGATGAATCAAGTGTTGTATCAAATAACCCTTCAGTTACTACGTCAGTCAATGTAAACGAACTTGCTCCAGTAGCCAAAAGATCTTGAACTTGAAACATTTTACCTGCGTCATAGGCACTTTTCACTTCTGAAACAGCGCCATCCTCTCTAGATCGTTGAATAACCCCGCCAATCGCTAAAGCACCAATCCCCATAATAATCGCTAAGATAACGACAGTTGCTAACAGCTCAACCATTGTCAATCCACGCTCATCCTTCAATATACGATTAAATCTGTTTTCCTTTGTTTCTTGTAAAGTCATAATAGTTGTCATTCTTTCTTCCTCCTGAAAATCTCTTTTATATTTTTATCTATATTATCTAGAAGTCTAGGTTTCTAGTTAATAACTACTTTAGCAAGGGCCTTACCCTTGTACTGCTCCATACATCGCAAACATCGGTAGCATTATAGCTGCTACGATAAATCCAACAATGCCACAAATCAATAGCAACACCAGTGGTTCGATAATTGTCTTAATTCGCTTGGTAGACTCATCGACTTCTCTTTCATAAATCACACTTAATTTTTCCAACATGTCTTCCAGTGAACCTGTACTCTCACCAACCTTGACCATCTGGGTAGCTAACAAGGGGACTGCGTGACTATTTGAAAAAACATGACTTAACCTTCCACCTTGTGACACTTCAACTTCGCACTGTTGCACCATTTGTTTAATAAACGTATTCTTGACGACTTCCCCACTCATTTCCAAGGCTTTAACCATTGGAACTGAACTTGCTAACAATGATGATAAAGTGGTCATGAAGACCGAAAAGTTATTCTTTTGAATTAACTCGCCAAATCCTGGTATCCGTAACATAAACGAATCATATCGTAAGCGAAAAACCGCATTTCGTTTACCAAAAAACAACCCCAAAGCAATGGCAAGGATCACGAAAACTACCATAATTCCCTTTGTTTGTAAAAAGTCACTGATTGTCATTGTCATTTTGGTGATAGCCGGCAATTCCGCATCGAAATCTTCAAAAACTGTCACAAACATCGGCACAATCGAAACCATTAAAAAGATTCCCACTGCGATTGACGCAATCAACATCATAATTGGGTAAATCATGGCGGTCACCACACTACTGCGGTTAGCAGATGATTTTTCATAATAATCCGCCATTTTTTTTAAGTTACTTTCCAGTGAGCCTGACACTTCTGCTACGGCAATCACGTTGATCAGCAGAGGCGGAAAGGCATTTGGATGTCTTTTATAACTGTCAGACAGGGTTGACCCATTCTCTAAATCCTGGGTCACCTCGTTTAAGACCTTTTTAAAGTTTTTATCTCGTTGTTGTTCTTCCAGCATATTCGACGCTTCCAAAACCGTTATGCCCGCATTGATTAAGGTGGAAAACTGCTGCAAATAACCGACCAACAACTTAGGCTTCACACCAGAAAATAAATTAATCTCCTTGTTGGCAAAGGTTTCTTCCTGTTCCACCACCGATAGAGGTTTAATATGCTTTTTCTTCAATAATTGATTAGCTTCCATCATCGAACTGGCTTGAATCGTTCCCCTAGAGGTTTCACCTGAATATTTTTTTCCTTGATAAGCAAAAGTTGCCATTAAGCACCACCTCCATCATCCAAAATGCCAGAGGCCACATCGGCATCGACACGTCCTGCTTGTGATAATTGTGTCACCGAGGTGCTCATGGTATGCATCCCTTCTGCTTTGCCCATCAACAACATATTAGTAATTTGATGGGTTTTACCTGACCGGATAATACTGGCAATCCCCTTGGAATTCACTAACATTTCAGTGGCCGCCACCCGACCATCGCCATCCATCGTTGGCAACAAGCGCTGAGACAAGATACCGATCAACGCTCCGGCCAACTGTGTCCGCACCTGAGATTGTTGCTCTGCGGGAAAGACATCGACAATCCGCTCAATGGTGGAAGGTGCACTGGAGGTGTGCAAGGTGCCTAAAACCAAGTGACCTGTTTCCGCCGCAGTTAAGGCAATCGAAATTGTGTCGAAGTCCCGCATTTCACCGACTAAAATCACATCAGGATCCTGACGTAAAGCAGCTCGTAAGCCATTGGCAAAGGATTCGGTGTCTCGACCAATTTCTCGCTGGGATATAATGCTCTTTTTATGCTTGTGCAAGTACTCCACTGGATCTTCTAACGTTAAAATATGGGTTTTTTTGGTTTCATTTAAATAATCCAGCATCGCTGCTAGTGTCGTTGATTTACCAGAACCTGTAGGCCCCGTTACTAAAAACAACCCCTGATTTTTTTGAATCATACTGCGTAAAACTTCTGGCATCCCAAGTGAACTTAAATTAGGGATGTCAATCGGAATCTGTCTTAAGGCAATCGCTACCGTATCCATCTGTCTAAAGACATTGACCCGAAAGCGGCTAATATCCTTTAGCTCATAAGCCAAGTCCACTTCCCCCAACTCACCGTATTCCCGCCACTGCTTGTCAGTACAAATCACCCTAGCAATGGCTTCAATCTCTGGTGAAGAAAGCATCGATGTTCCTTCAATTCCTTGTAAGGCACCATGTAAACGGAACATCGGGGGCAATCCTTCCACTAAATGAATATCCGACACCTTCTGTTCAACAGCCCGCCGTAACCACTCTTCAATTCTCCCTTTAGCCTGAGTAAGGTTCAGCGCTTCTTCTGGTGCTAAGAGCACCGTTTCACTGCTTCGACTTCTCTTACGGGGCTTTTTACGCACTTCACTCATCTGTCCTCCCCCTTTCTAGGCATCTTCAGCCACTACTTTTACGAGTTCCTCAACGGTCGTTTCACCAGCTCTGACTTTATCCAAGCCATCATCAATCAAAAATCGCATCGTTTGTTCCGTCACATAATGAAACAAGTCATCGTTAGTTGCCTGATTCGTAACCATCCGTCTTAGCTCCGCTGTCATCATCAACAATTCTTGAATGGCAATCCGTCCCTGATAGCCAGAGTAACCACACTTAGCGCAACCCTTCCCCTTCGCCAACATACTCTCAAAGCAGCCATGCTCTTCCAGAAAAATTCGTTCCTGATCTGTCACCTTCACCTTGGTTTTGCAACTGGTGCAGACTTTCTTAACTAACCGTTGAGCCAACACCCCTTCCAGTGCATTAGCTACTAGAAAACTATCCACTTCCATATCTATCAACCGATTTATCGTCCCCACTGAATCATTAGTATGAAGCGTCGACAACACCAAATGGCCGGTCATTGAGGCCCGAATAGCAATTTCCGCTGTTTCTTTGTCCCGAATCTCCCCAACCATCACAATGTTAGGATCCTGCCGTAGTATACTTCTCAACCCACTTGCAAAGGTTAAACCGATACTGCTGTTAACCGCTACCTGATTGATCCCTTCCAACTGAAATTCCACTGGATCCTCAACGGTAATAATATTGACTTCCGACGTATTTAATTCTTGCAAGGCGGCATACAAGGTAGAGGATTTTCCCGACCCTGTTGGTCCTGTTACCAAAATGATGCCATGAGGTTGCTTTAATAATTTTCTGAAATTTTGTAGTAACGTTTCCTCAAATTTAAATTCATCCAAACTGCGAATCCCAATGGTTCGATCTAAGATCCGAATAACGATTTTTTCACCATGAATCGTTGGTAGAATGGAGACCCGCAAATCCACTACCCGACCGCCATTACTTAACATGGCCCGACCATCCTGTGGCAGGCGAGTCTCAGTAATATCTAAAGAAGAAATAATTTTTAATCGTGAGGTAACCGCCTGTTGACTATTTTTAGGCAATCGTTTTAATTCACGCATCTCCCCATCCACCCTGATTCTGACCGCCAAATACTTCTCCTGAGGGTCAAAATGAATATCGCTAGCCCGACGATCAACGGCATCTTGTAACAAGGCATTGACCGTTTTAATGACAGGCGAATCCTCATTTCCCAGACCACTTTGAACCACTGCCGCCTGTTCAAACTCCTGTCCAGCAAATAATTGCTCAATATTCAAATCAGAGGGATAATCTCGAACAATTAACTGCTGAATATCTCCCTGATCCACTTGAACAGGCTCAATCATTAAGCCCGTAATAATACGTAACTCATTCAATACTGAAAAATTTTTAGGTTGGCTCATGGCCACAGTTAAGCGATCCTCTTCCTGTTTCAAAGGGAAGACATTGTACTGCTTCGCAAAACTCCGAGGAATCAGCTCAAGAAGATGCTTGTCCAGTACGGCATTAAACAAATCAGGCCCGCTACTTTGACTCTCACTGGAAGCATGACGCTTTTTTCTTCTTGAATTCGTTGACTTTCTTGATCGCTCCCGCTGGCTCACCCTATCATCTCCTTCTAATAAACAAGACTTTCCACATAATCAAAGGTGCGGTTTATCACCTGACTGGATCCTCTATTAGCCGTGTTGGTTGGGTCAATAATTACCACTTGACCATCTGAGACCGTCTGTTTCTTCGCCTCATCTAGACTAGTCACTGAGGTCAGTCCAATCCCTTTTTTAGCTAACTCTTTTTTTAACGACTCTGCATCCTTTTGGCTGTAAGGTTCTATAATAACTTTGCCTTTTAAGAGTCCTTTAGCACTTGCTTCTTCAATAAACCGAGTATCAAATAACATATTTTCTGGCAATAGTTTCAAAGACAAGTAAGAACCTTGAGCCACTTCTAAATGAAACGGCTCCACACCTGTGATGCCCAACTCCATCTTGGCACCTTCTTTTAAGATAATTTGATTCCACGAAGCCTCATCGTCATAAAAAGAAGTAAACACCTCAGAATCTTTTTTCTCACTACTGTTTTTAGGGTACTCACTATAAGATTTTCGCCGGGTGGTTTTCACCGAATCGATAAAACTGAGACCCTTGACTGTTAACAACGTACCGCTACCTTCCAAGACCATACTGGAAGGTTGTTGAGGCTGATTGTCGCTAAAATAAGAAAAGGATAAATTATCCGGGCCTTTTTCCATAAGGACATTGGTCAATAAAAAATTGCCATCAACTTCAATTTTTCGTGAATCATTGACAGTCGAGCTAATCCCGTTTTGACTAACAGGTCCGGCATATAAACTACCACTCGAAAGCACCATGGCCCCATCAAGAAACTCATTCCAGTTTTTTGCTTTAGGATCCTGAGTCTCGGCACTTGTCCCATAGTGAGCAAATGATAATTGATTGGCCTCTAGTTGATTCGTTACACTAATTTGGCCCTTAGAAAATAATACCCCTTGAGACGATTTCCCATTTTTCTCTGAATGAGTGCCGTTAATCAATAAATTAGTCGTTTGAAACTCTTTAACAGCTAACACCAAGTTTGACTGAGGAACAGGCAACTCAATAATCGTTCCAGTTGCTGCCTTGACCCTATCCACTTGAATATAAGAACTAAGTTGGGGATTTTTTAGCGAATTACGCAAGGACAATAAATTTCCCGTTTGAAGCTCACTGTCATTGTTGCCCTTCATTTTTGGTCCATACTCAACAAGAAAGGAACCAGCAAAACGCAAATTCCCAATTTTTTTATCCCCCGTTGAAAAATCAAGGGCACTACCATCTGTCATGTCCACGATTTGTTCCGCTAAATCACCATACAGGGGGCGAGTCTGACTGCTATAACCAGAGTAATCAAAAAGCTTGACCCTTCCCTCTTGATAACGATAAAGTTGATCCATTTTTTTTAACCACTCATCCGCAGAAATGTATTGACCGCTGTCACTCAAATAGTAGGAATAAAAAACATTCCGCCAAGTATCCACCGCCTGAATCGTCTCATTAACATCAACTTCTTCCCACTGAACATCATAAACATAATTAGACTTCATCTTGGAAGTGGTCTCCCCATCCCGCTGTTTCTCAGTCACTTCCACCGTTAAAGGGAAGACTAACTGGATATTCGTCCGACTATCGCCGACCTTATAGGTATCCTTAGCCCAGCCAAAGGTCCCCGCTCCCTCATCTAATTTATAAGGATCCGCTTTTACCACTTGAATCTTCGTGGCATCATAGGAGACCTGATAAGAAAACTGTTTAGTCGCCCCTATATTTTGACCCTTAATCGCCTTAAACATCTCAGGCGAGACCCATTGATTGACCAATTGCTTTAACTTCGTCTCATCGTTTCCCAATTCAATCCCAACAATCGCCGTTGCCATCTTTTCTTCCATGACATCTTTAATTTTTTTTGTCCCTTTTTGCATGGCATATTCGCTAACATCTTTACTTTGCTTAAAGGTATCGACCCGATCAACTTGTGAGAAAGCTCGCATAGCAAGTAAAAAAATCGCTCCGACAATCACACTGGCTAAAATAATGGCTCCTAATGCGTAAATTAAAGCATAGCCTGATTCCTCTTTTCCTTTACCATCTACCATTACCAGGCGCCTCCCCTTTTGCTTTCTGATCATCCCGATAACTGCAGACAAATTGCCGACTATAACGAACCTTCTTTTTATGATCTGCTAATAATTTTTCCAAATCCCACACACCATTACTCCCGTAATAAGGAGCAAAATTGATGGACTCCTGATAAAACAGAATAATTCCACTCGTTTGAATCGTAAACGTATCTCGGTAATTAGATGTCCCATAGCTGGTCTTTCGTTGATCATTTTCATTCTTTTGCAACAGTACTTTTATCTTGATATTGTTATCTTTAATCCCATAGCTATCTGACTTTTGATTGGCATTATCATTAATATCTGTTAGAAAAATCGGGTTAACCCCGTCCTCAAAGGGTTTATTGACCTCAGAGTCTGTTTGATTGCCCTTTGTCATACGAATAATATGGGTTTCTTTCCAACTGATTTTGCCATTAAATTTACCAAAGTAATTTGCATCTTCATACACCTCAGGAGTTCGACTGATTTTTTCTATTTTAGCAATCATCATATTAGCTGTCTGTTGAAACTCCACCTGTTGGCCCTGTATGGTAGATGCCTTAGAAATACTAAACAACACACTTGAAAGCAGGATAGCTACTAAGCCAAAAATGGCCAGTGCTCCCAAGACTTCAATTAAACTCAAGCCACGTTCGTCTTTTAGCAACCCCATCACCCATCCTCTCACGAATCGACCACCCAGTTTAAAATTGTCGACGTCAATAACCCGCCAGTTTTCTTATCGTAAATCAAGATAGTTAAATTAACCCCTTCTCTTCGGGGGCTATACCCTACGGTCTGATCTGGAATGGTCACTTGAACCTCAACTAAAAATGTAGACGTCCCTTGTGTCCCATCGATGTACTCCCCAATATAAAGTTGATTAACATCAGACCGAAGCTTTTCAGGTAAAAAAGCAGCTTCCGTTGGATGATAAGTGACCTTTTTCGTAAAGTCACCACGATCACCGTCCACTTCTTTGACTTCGACTTCGCCATATAACGGTAAAGAGGACTCCTTTTGGATACCTGAATTGTCCAAAATAAGGTGATTACGACGCGCTTTCTGCTTGTCAGTTAAGGTTTTGCCAGCGTCTGCTTGAACCAGCACATAATTGTTTAAATTGGCAATATCCTGTATCTGACCTTTATAAAGCAACCATTCCTTGATGTCCTCTCTAACGAAAGCAGCTCCTTCTTTTCGTTTTGTCAATTGAATAGCCAAAGAATTTTGATGTATCAAAGTCGCCAATAACATAAAACAGCTGCCGAGAAGAATAACCGCTACAATAATTTCAATTAAAGAAAAGCCCTTTTGATCTTTAATTAGACGATGAATAGATTGATTCATATCACAGCTCCTTCATGATTAGCCCGTCCTATTTTTCCTAAGGGAAGGTCGTTTTTTTTTATGACTTTCCACCTTGTTAAGTTGCCGTGTTAGCTTTTCCTGTTTTTTGTTAAGCGACAGCAGTCAAAAACTATGGACGACCAAGATAAAACTAACACCAATCGTTATGCCAAAAAATGCGACTGTCATCTTCTCACCCTAACTTACGGTATCTCAATTTCCCCAAAATCATTATCTTTATAGGCCCAGTGATAGACTGACACTTTCTCCTGGGAAACTGGCTGAATATAAAAAGTTACCCAAAATTCCGAAATTGTCGACACATCGACTGGTTCAAAAGAAACCACACTTTCTGATACTCGATGGCCCGTTTCCGCCGGCGTCACCACATACCCCATTAATTGATAATTCATCGGAATCATCGGCTTAAACTCAAATAACGAATAGGCCTTTTGATACTTAATAATAGAGGTCTCAAACCTTCCTTGATTCGTTTCAAAGGATGACATCGCCAGATGAAACACCTGACCATCCTGACCGACTTGATTACGACTAATAAACGACCCAAACCCTTTTTTAGGAATAACTAATGATGAATTTGACTGATCGATGACCTGGCGAATATGAACCACTACTTTGCGATTCCCATAAATTAATTGGCCTTCTTGATAAGTATTAGTGATGCCGTAAACGAGGGAATGCTCCGTCCCATCTAAATTAATTGCCTTAATAAACTCATAAAGATCGATATCTGGCAGGTTTACGGTCTGATTTTGGCCAATTCGTAAGGTCTGATCCAGGAGCACCTCCCCAGCAAGTTTGTTTCCTTCTTCATCATAAGCAATCAAACTAACCTTCTGCGGTACATCCGCTTCCCAGCAGACATCGGTTAATTCCTGAGTTTCTTTTTGGTTGCCATATTCGGAAAACTCCACGTAGTAGCCCTCGTTCCATCCAGGGGTCACATTAGTTGAATATAAGTCGTTCCAAAATTTACTACCGGATTTGGCAAACTGTAAGATATATTCAGCAGACGTTCCATCAGTCCAACGATTGTTTGGCTCAGCCCCCTGCCAGGCAGAATAAACACCTGCCACTGGGCCACTCGAACTTGAAGTTGGTGTATTATAAAAGACAGTGCCCGCTTCAGGTCCATTTGCCCAATACCATTTAGAAGCAGTATCTAAGTCAATATCGTAATCTTGATTTTGATTAGATGAGAGAACCCCTTCATCATTTAGTTTTTTCCCAGATTGGTACAACATTCGCGTGCCACCTTTTTCGACTCTCTTGCTCTCCTCTTATTAGACGTGCTTGGCCTATGCCTCTTTTTTCCTTTGCCATCATTTCTTATCTGAGAAGGATGCGTCGATGAGCGTTTCCTTTTTCGCTTGTGCTGTGTCGCCACGCAGTCTCCCCTCCCTCATAGGCTTCAACTTCTTAGTTGAGCTTGAAAAAATCCCTCGTAAATCGAATATCGCGACTAACTTATCCTCGTAAAACAACTTTTATTTGAACGTTTCCTCTCTTCGCCAACCTTGCTTAACTAAGGTACCACTAACTTG
This sequence comes from uncultured Vagococcus sp., assembly GCF_963518325.1. Taxonomy (NCBI): domain Bacteria; kingdom Bacillati; phylum Bacillota; class Bacilli; order Lactobacillales; family Enterococcaceae; genus Vagococcus; species uncultured Vagococcus sp. Next base: position 279,433 of record NZ_CAUQJB010000004.1, read on the forward strand.
TCACTGATTTAATGGCCACAACTTAAGTTCAATTGCCTGTTTTCAAACCTTTTTAAGTGACATTTGACTAATTTTTATGTAATCTATGGGAGAGGTGCTTTTCTCCAAATAGCACAGTTATCGCATTATTTAGTCATCTAAGAGCATTCCCCAATTTCTCTTACCATTTCTAATAGATGTGTCTTGTTTTATAGAAAAACAAGACACACGCAAAAAAAGCCGTATGGGCCACCAGTTAACTCACTGGTTTGACGGCTTCCAAGACGGCGTTTATTATGTTATTCATCTCAACCCTTCAACTAAAGATGCCCCTAACTCAGAGACGGTTTGTCTCCTATTAGCGTTTAAATACAAAAGTTAACGAACGGATGTTTTTTGAACTAAATTGATAAAAGATAAGATGATTTTATCTAATATTTTTTTTAAAACGAGGTAATTTGTTGAATCGCTGCTTGTTTCTCCGAAAAGAAGGTAGTCGTATAAATATCCAAAGTTGTTTTGATTGAACTGTGGCCCATTAAAGCACTGACCGCCGCAATATTAACCCCCATCTCCACACATCTCGTAGCAAAGGTATGACGCAATGAATGAAAAGAAATGCCTGTCCAGCCAAACTGACTGATGATCTCTTTAAAATGGCGATCGACTGCTCTCGGTTCCAAAGGGCGCCCGCCTAGTTCCATCACATAAGAACAAGAAGACGCCACATAGCGTTTTTTTAATGAGAGCAATAAAGTAGCCGACAGTGGGATAACCCGCTGAGAATGGCTAGTTTTAGGGCTATTTTCGGTAATAAATGTACCTGTTCCCGCTTTTTTGATAATTCGCTGACGAGTACGTTGGACTGATAAATAGCCTTCTTCAAAATTAATATCTTCCCATTTTAACCCGCAGACCTCGCCAATTCTCATACCTGTTTCCAACGCCAATAAAATCGGAAAGCCTTTCTTGGAGTCTAGAGATACCTTGACTAATTTTTGTTGCTGCACTCGGGACAAGGCCTTGGTTTTACTAGCTTCAACTTTAGGCAAGTGACAGCCCTCACAGGGATTGTCAACTCTATAATGTTGTTTTTTCGCCATTTCCAACCCAGACTGAACCAATCTAAAAATCACTCGAATCGACGATGGTGATAGAATTCCTTCAATATTTTTGACCCAATCTTCCATATCTTGTTGAGTCAGTTTAACTAACTTTCGATGCCCAATCACTGGAAAGACGTAGGTGTGAAGCTTATGGTAATAACTGGCATAGGTACTTTGCTTAACCCCTGATGCAATATGATGCCTTAACCAAAATTCAAACCATTCACTAATCGTGCCATAATAGGCAGTAACGCCTATATCAAACTGATCATCCGCTCGTTGGCGAATGATTTTTTCTTTGACTTCTTTATACGATTCGCCATAAATATAGCCGTAATACAGCGTCTTATTTTCTTTTCTTCCTTTAGGATATCGACCTTCCCATCGGCCATCCTTCCTTTTATAAATATTCAACCCTCGTTTTGACATTGCTATTCACTCCTTAAATCTGACGGCGAAACTGACGGCGTTTAAAAACACCCGTCTGTCAAGCCAGATACTGTGTTAAAGGCTGATCTCCAAACGTTGGCAGAGGGGTAGCTTAGCTCAAGCTAACAAAGCCACCCTTCATTTAATTAATTTATGATAGAAAAGGGCTTGACAAATAGTTTCAAAAAAACTATCCTATAAGAAGAGCCCATATGCTCTAGCAAAAATCTTGTTTTTCTATAAAACAAGATTTTTTTTATTACCCATAGAGGTGATATCCCAATTCTCTCACACTGTGCTCCCTTACGTTTCATTCATCCTTTTTAGTTCCCACAAGTACCATTCCTTATTTTCACTCTTACACAAGCTCCCCGATGACAGCTGATCAATCTTTTGACCTGCTCAGACTTCAACTGACTTTCATCCTATTTCTTAGCACACTCAAAAACAAACTAACGCTTATCATTCTTATAGCGATTACATTTCCCCTTTTAGTTATTATTTCCTTATGATTATCAAGTAAGTTATCCATAACAAGCACGGAGCAACTTTATCTACTTTTTATCCACCTAAAAATAGACAAACTAGCAAGTTACTAATTGTTAAAAAGTGCACAATTGAGCAGATAAAACTAAAAAGGCGAGTCTTTATGAACTTTTACTGAACACATCACTGATAGTTAAAATAGCCCGAAATAAATAACAGAATAATAATCGTTTTATGAATATTTCCATATAAATTTCAGCTTACCTTAATGAAATTATCATGTCAAGTTTGCTTGTAAATTTTTGGGAAGAAAGAAAAAAAAGGAAAAAAAAAACCTTCAAATAATTGTCTCTTATTTGAAGGTTTTTTTTATGAACTTAAAAGTCATCAAGTTATATTAAGATCACAGATTTTTCTATGGACAGAAAATCGCAAACTAGCAATAGCACTTCTCTTTCAATATAACTAATTCATCAACCAAACTAAATAATTTCTCTATTTCGTTTGACTCATTTCGTACATGTCACGATACAACTCACAGGTTTCAAACAGACAATCATGGTCTCCTTCAGCTATGATACTGCCCTCATTAAAAACGATAATGTTATCTGACAAGTATTTAGCACTCGCTAATCGATGAGTAATTACTAAACTAACTTTATCTGAAATTAATTCTTTATAGTTTGAAAATATTTCAGTTTCCGCAATAGGGTCTAATGAGGCATTTGGTTCATCGAGAATAATCATCGATGATTCTCTAAACAGTGCCCTTGCAATGCCAACCTTTATCCACTGTCCACCAGATAATTGTGTGCCGCCTTCGAACCAATATCCTAATTGCCTGTCTAAACCACCTAGTTGCTCACTACTTACCCCTACAAGCTCCAAACAATGTCTAATTTTAGGGTCATTGTTGGCTTCAGTTAAGTTACTTAAACCAACATTTTCCCTCAAAGGTAATTCATACTTGGCAAATTCTTGAAATAATACCCCAATCTTTTTTTGATAACTCTTAATCGAAATTTCTCTTAAATCAATGCCATTTACAAATATTTTTCCAGTGTATTCCGTATAGAACCCTGCAATTAATTTTAGCAAGGTGGACTTGCCAGATCCATTAAGCCCAACGATTGAAATAGCTTCTCCCCGATTAGCTACTAAATTAACATTTTTTAAGGCAAAGTCGTCTGATTGATGATAGCGAAATGAAACATCCCTTACTTCAATTTTATTGATTTCATTCACTTCAATTTTGTTATTTTTATCTTGTTTTTTTTCACTTTTTATAGCAAAAAAATCAAACAAATAAGTTAAATCCAAGGTTTCTTTTTCTAAGGTAATAAACTCCTGAGCTAGCGTGTCCATTGACGACTTTATTAGTGTCATACAATTGATATTAATCACAAAATTTCCCACTAAAATTCGTTTTATTTTAATATCGTAGACACAGATTGCCATACTCATTCCTACAACCAAGACATCCAATACAGCTAAAATACTTTCAGAACGAATATATTTCTTCATAATCGTCTTGTCCTGATCAATAAAAAACTTTGATAATCGAGTAAATTTATCGATAAAAAAATCATACGTATCAAATAACTGCAATTCTTTAAAGGCAAAATCACTTGTCAGTAAGTATTGGTAATACCATTTCTCTCTTTCTTGGGTTGTTCTCGCTTTATGGACGGCATATGTTTCCTTACTGTATTTTGATAAAACGATAATTTTAGTAACAGATAAAAGAACAATAATTAGAAGAAGCCACCACCTCCATAAAATAAGAATGGCTGAATTAGAGAGAATAACCATGATCGTTTTTAACAAACTCATCAACAACTGAACATGGCCAAAAACCACCTCACCAGTTTGTGTTTGCGCCCTCTGAATCACATTGTAAGTCTCGACATTTTCAAAATCTCTTAAAGACAATTTTTTAGTCTTCTCTAGCATCTCAACCTCAATATACAACGTCATTTTTTTACTAATTTTAAATGAATTATAATTATCCAATTGATTAACCAAATAATTAAAAAAAGTTAACACGATCAGAAGGAAAATCCATTTAAAAACCTCGACTATTTCAAAGGAACCTATTAGCACTAAGTTGATGATTTTTTGCATCAGAATAAGATTTAGACTTGGAAAAATACCGAGAAACAATTGAAAAATCACCAAGACTACTAGTCCTTTAGAATCAACTTTTTTGACAAGTGACAGACTTTTAAGCGATGTCAGCACTAATTCTTTTTTTGGTATGTCATCCATGGCTTCCACCTCATTCTTTAGCTAATAGGGTTACGAACTATTCCACTAAGAAAATAACGCTAGCGAAAAGCTTCTTCCGCCAACGCTATTTCTTTTTCTAGGATCTCCGATTCGTGCTGACTGCAATACTATAATTTGCATTCAAATTCACAGTTCCTTGACAGCCGCACCCACATCTACTACAAGAGTCACTACCACGAGCAGCCGAGAATGAGCGATTACACATACACGCTCTTGGTGCGATACCACCACCACTTTCAACACTTCTTCCGATTGGGTTAATCAAGTTCATAATCTCACCTCCCTTTCTACCAGCTTCAAACGATTGTCAGCCTTTAAATTTATTCTTAATTTCAATTCCCCCGATAGGTGCCAATTGAAATAAAAATACACTAACCCATGACGATATGATTTAAATAGTCCAAACTTTCTGGATCTTCCTCCAAAATTTGATGGTACTGACCTAATGCTCTTTCAAGTTGGAACCTTTGAGATTCGCAGAGCTCATTCTTATAATCTAGCCTAAAATTAGATTCGTCATAGCTATCTGTATAACATAGACCGCACATGCTGACTGCCCAGCAGTCGTTACAGGATTTGACAGACTGAGTCATATAATCCTCAATGTATTTTTCTCGAACATACTCAAGATCTATGCCTTTTTCCACATTCCCTAATTTAGGTGACTCGCCAATTCGTTCACATAGCTTAAACTCCCCGTCAACTGTCACATATAGTCTCCTGCTGCCAGGAATGCAACACCCATTAAAACTATAGTTATCTACCGGTTCTTCTGTCAATCTCCTATTATGGATCCGATACATATCATCCGTTGACCGCTTACTCGTAAATAATTTAGATGACTCATCCACGTCTTTTATCACTTTGCGGTTATTCCAATCACCAAGTGGATCATAAAGAATTAGCTCTTCTTCTCCCTCAGCTAAATCTATGGCGTCTTCTTTAGGTATATTGGTTAGTCCCTCTTGATCTCTCCCGTATGTGGCGTAGGTCACGTTTTTCTCAGCACCTTGAGGAATCCAAGGATTTTCATCAAAAAATGCTTGAATTTTATCAAACTTTTCAATCGAGTATGGTCGGTTCAATACCATACTAAAAGACATCCTATTTTCGGCATCATCTCCAAAGGCGTTAACAATCGTTTTTAACCCTTGATAAACTTGTTGGAAGCTTCCTTTTCCATTTTGGTAAACCCGGTATTCATCGTGAATATCCTCTGGACCGTCTAAACTACATACAACATAGAAATCATCAATGGCTGCGATATATTCAGCAACTTCCTCAGTCATTAAAACCAAGTTAGTTGTCACTGAAAATATAAGTCGCCGGTCAGCTAACTGTTCTTGTGCATACGTCACGCATTTTTTTAATAAATCAAACTCCAACAAGGGTTCACCACCATAAAAGGTCAGTGAAAAGGTCTCTCCAGCATGTTCCTTGCCATAATCAATGGCTTTCTTAGCCGTTTCAAACGTCATTGTTTTAGTCCCAAATCCTCGAAACGTACAGTTCATCTCGCCATAGATGCAATAAGAACAACGCAAATTACATTTTTCAGTTAGTTCTAATGTGATTAATTGTAAATCCGATGTAATGGATTCTTCAAGTTGATATAAGTGAGGACTATCAAACTTCGTGACGGCCTTTGCTTGCAAAATATTTTCTTGTAAGATAATTTGCTTAAAGTCTTCAAGTTCCCCTATTGCTTCTATCTCTATGCCATATTGAGTTACAAGTGTTCGAACAGGAATATAACTCTTTTGACTTTCCCAAATCTTTAAGATCCCGTATAGATTATCATTACTCTCAAAAATCTTTCCAGTGCCAGTATCATAAAAGTATTTTTTGGATTTTGTGTTAAAGACTTTCCCCACCTGATAGTAACTCCTTTGTAAAAATAACTGTGAAAAAAAATAGTCTAACTCATCTAATAAGACTTCATTAACCGTTTCATTCATCCTACCCCTCCTTAGATTCCTTTATATGATTAATGATAATCATTAAATCATGTGAAGTCTTGAACCTGAGCTTAAGTTTATCTTAAAAAAAGCTTAACCGACTCAATCATAAAAAAATAATCGTTATAGGTACGAAACAAGACAAAAAAGTGTCATTTTTCACAATAAATAAGCCGAACGATAAAACATCGCGCAGCTTCACCTTATTTTATGCTGAGACAACTTGATTATAGGGCAATTTAATCTTGACAGTGGTCCTCTCCTCATTACTTTCAGCAATGATGTCGCCATGATGGGCTTCAATAATCTGTTTAGCGATGGCTAAACCAAGGCCAACACCTCCCGTTTTCGTCGAACGAGAATAATCTGTCCTGTAAAACTTCTCAAAAATATGTTTTAACTGGTACTCTGTCAATGGCTGACATTCATTCGAAATAGACACCACCACTCTATCTTGAGAGAGTTCCACTTTAACACCAACTTCACTGCTTCCACTCCCATAGACAATAGCATTTTTCAGGACATTATTGAAGACCCTTGACAGTTGTTCAGCATCACCTAAAATTGAAACATTCACATGATTAGTCACAACTATCCCTTGCTGTTTTTCCTCAATTAAAGGATAAAATTCTTCAATAACTTGATATAAAAGCATGTTCAAATTAAACGAAGTTTGATTCAGTGTTAAGCTATGTAAATTGTATCGACTGATTTCAAAAAATTGTTCTGTTAACTGCTCTAGCCTCTCAGCTTTTTCCAGAGCAATCGAAAGATACTTGATTAACAGCTCATCAGTCAACTCTTGTGTATCTTTGATCAAGTTTAAATATCCAATAACAGAAGCTAAGGGTGTCTTCAAATCGTGAGCTAAATAAGTAATCAAGTCATGTTTTTGCTGAGTCTCTTTCCTTATTTCTCCCTGTTGAATTTCCGAATTATTTCTAATTTTTAACAACTCAAAAGCTATTTCCGAGTATTCATTCGGAAAAAAATTTTCGTTTATTTGGTTATTCTCAAAAAAAACGGGAATCCGCTGGGAAATAAATTCAATCGTCTCTTTTTCTCGTTTTTTATTAATGTGTTTAGCAACTAAAAATATGAGAACAATCATCAATATTAGCATTGACAAGCACATAATTTGAAAAAAAAATTTAAATGCAGGCCAGTTAAACTCCTTCATTTCTACCCCAGAGCCCTGTCCTTCATAAATAGTAACAAAGGTTTCTTCAGCCCAACTGCCTAACAGTGGGTTACCATAAAAACTAAACCAGTAAAAACCTCCCAATAATAATACACAGACTCCCCCAATAACGATACCCTTTTTACGCATCGATCACATACCCCACTCCCCACACGGTCTTAATATAACCTTTCTCTCCCTCTTGTTTTTTCATCTTTTGTCTTATATGCCTAATGTGAACCATCACTGTATTATTTGACGTGTCATAATACTTTTCTTCCCAAACATTCTGAAAAATCACCTCAGAATTAATAACAACCCCTCGATTGCTCAGTAACAGCAATAAGATATTAAATTCTTTTGGTGTCAGATCAATTTTTTGGTTATCGATGGTCACGTCGTAACTGTTACAATTGAGTGTAATCCCTTCGAATTGAATAAAAGTCTGTTGGGCCGTTTTTAAGGTATTATCATTGTACTCGATATACCGTCTTAAATTAGCTTTAACTCTGGCTACTAGTTCAAGAGGTTTAAAGGGTTTTGTGATATAATCATCTGCCCCACAATTCAACCCTTGTATTTTATCAAGTTCGCTATCTTTAGCAGTCAAAAATAGTATCGGACATTTATTCGAACCACGAATCTGTCTACATATATCAAACCCACACATGTCTGGCAACATGATGTCTAAAATTGCCAGATCAGGGGTTTCTTTGTTAAGTAGTTCTAATGCTTCTTCTCCTGTATAAGCTACCCTTACTTCATATTTTTCGACTGCTAAATACAGTTCAATCAAATCCGCAATTTCTTTTTCATCTTCAACAATTAGAATTTTTTCTACCATCACACACCTCTTCCGTAAACGTTATCATCTTAATCAATTGTATCCTATATTCGAACAACCATCAATTTAAAATGACTCCTAACAATAAGTTTTTCCCACTCCCTATTCAAGTTTAACGATCACCACTTTAGTTGCCATAAATTTACTTCCCGCTTCAGAACCATACAAATAAATAGTGTCATCTACTACTAAATCTGACTTACTACCTTTTTCCAAACGACCGTCTTTCATGTTTTTAATAATCAGTTTCTTAAACTCGGTTTTTTCCGTAAACTCAACTACCGCTTGGTCTTCTCCTTTATTAGTATATGCTACAGTTTCACCTTCCTCCTCACCATCCCCTTCTAAAATAGTCGCTTTACTAATTGTCATCCCATTGGCTGTCAGTTCGTTAATATTACCTGACAAATCGGCATTTTCTATTTCACTATCAATATCATTTGCTTCATTCGGGGTTTCTTTTTCATTTGTTTTCCCTGCCTGATTATTGGGGACATCAACGGCTTCTGGAGTGGCTTCCTTTCCCCCACAAGCTGTTATTACCGTTAATGTTGTAACAATCATTAGCCATAGCCATTTTTTCCCACGTTTAGTCATTTTACATTCTCCTTTTATCGTTTATTCATATCTCAACGCTTCAATTGGACTTAATTTTGATGCTCGATAAGCTGGGATAAACCCAAATATTATCCCCACACTGACTGAAAACAGTACACTCAAGCCAATCGAAAAATAGGAGATAATGAAGGGATAACCTAAATATCCCGTACTTATTTTACTAATAATCAAACCTGATATCAGTCCGATGATCCCCCCTAGGACCGTCAACACTATTGCCTCTGTCAAAAACTGCCATAAAATGATTTTTTTCTTTGCCCCTAACGCTTTTTTTAAACCGATTTCTCCGGTTCTCTCCGTGACACTAACCAACATCGTATTCATGACACCAATCCCTCCAACAATTAAGGAAATACTCGCGATTCCTCCCAGCAATACCATATTTGACTGATTGATCTCCTTCGTAGTCCGCTTAATATCATCTGAGTTTTTGATGGAAAAAATATAATTGGAAGGTGGCACCAATCCCGTTAAGGTAACTGAAGCCAGTTTGCCAGCCCTTTCTAAATCCTCTGAATTCTCTGCTTGAAGTAAAATCGTCGGCTTATGATTATATTGCTGTTGAACCAGCAAAGCAGACTCAATCGGCAAAAACACTTTTTTTCCAGCTTCCTCTTCCATCTCTGCTGACAGAACGCCGATAATTTTAAAAGCAACCCCGGCAATTTCAATAAAGTCAGCTACTGGGTTCTCCGTTTTTAGAGCAGATATGGCAAACTCTTTTGAAACTAAACAGACCTGAGTCATTCTGTCATACTCTTGACTCAAAAAGAAACGGCCCTGCTCAAGAGAATAAGTCACAATATCAAAATATCGATTGTCAACAGCGAACACATCACTGTCTATCTGCTGGTCTTTTATAAAGATATAAGGGTGTTCTTGATAATAAAGACTTGCGGCTGTGACATTGGGAATAGTTTCCAGTTGCTTAAGGGCATTCCGGCTGATGGTTGGTGTATAATCCGGTTTACTTTCTTTGTCAGATTTGGCATTGCCACTTAAAAAGCTTTTGCGAGGGCCATAGTCAATTTTGATTGAATTAGAAGAGCCACCAATAATTTGTCGTTTCATGTTTTCGGTATTGCCGTTAATAATACTGAAAATAACAATCACAGCGCCGATACCAAAAATAATACCAATCATCGTCAGGATCGACCGCATTTTATTCGTCATAATGGACTGTAATGCCATTTTTATATTTTCCTTCATAGATTATCTCTCCTCGATAATGGCACCGTCTTTTAACAAAATTTGCCTTTTAGCACAGTTAGCCACCTCTTTCTCATGAGTAATCGTGACAATCGTTTTCCCCTGTTGGTTTAACTCTTGAAAAATCGCCATGATGAGCTCACTTGATTTTGAGTCCAAGGCTCCTGTAGGCTCATCTGCTAAGATTAAAGGTGCTTTCGTCACAAGAGCCCGAGCTATGGCAACTCGTTGCTTCTGTCCACCAGATAGGACTGTTGGCAAAAAAGCCATCCGATCCTCTAAACCGACCTGACTTAAGGCTTCACTTGCTAGCACTTTCCGATGCTTTTCTGACACGCCGCCATAAACTAAGGGCAACATCACATTTTCAAGAGCAGTCAACCTCGGCAACAAATGAAAATGTTGGAAGACAAATCCAATGAGCTGGTTACGGGTTTCTGACAGTTGATTATCATCCAATTCTCGAATATTTAAGTCATTAAAATAATAATCGCCTAAAGAAGCCTGATCCAAACAACCGATAATATTCATCAAGGTGGATTTCCCCGATCCTGAGACCCCTGTAATTGCCAAATAATCGCCTTTGTTAATGGTTAAATGAATCTTTTTTAGAACCTGAATCTCATGATTGACCTGAAAAAAAGACTTACTAACGTCAATTAGTTGAATCATTGCCATCAACCTCCATTCCTTCAGAAAAACTCGAATTCGGATACACAATCTCACTGTCTCTCATGGTCTGGTCTTTTAACACATAACGCCCACTCTCTTCAACTAACTCTGTTACCTCGACCTTTTTCTTAATTAACTGCTTATTTTTCACCTGCCAAAGATAATGAGTGTTTTTTTCTTTCACTAGATACTCTTGCGGTACAGTGACTTGTCCATCACTTGCCTCCTTTTCTATTTCTGCAAAACAATGTAACCCAATTTTAGGCAAAACCTCACTAGTTTCTAGGGTCACTTCAAAGGTAAATTGTGATAGGTTAGGGTTGCCACCTTGTTCTTCATCCACAATACCCCCGGCTGCTAGATTTCCAACCTTAGTTATCTTGCCTTTCCAGGTTTTGGACGAATCATTTCGATCGATTACCGTCACCTTTTGATCAATGGCCAAGTTATTTTGACGATACTCGTCCACTTTTCCTCTTAAATAAAAGGTCGACGTATCGACAATTGATAAAAAGGGTTGCTCTGGTGGCTTATCTCCAGCCGGAGCATTGATTTGTGACTCATCAATAGTTTGGACCGTTCCCTGAATGTCTGACAGAACCTCATGATTCCCTTGGGTTCCTTTTAATTTAGCTAATTCAAGGGTGGACTTCTCCACTTCTAGAAGAGCCTCCTCGATCTCTGTCCCAACTTGCCCCATCTCAATTTCAGCTTGAATAATTGATTCCACAAGGTCATCTTTTTTCTGGCGCAATTCTTCTAACTCTTGTTTTTCTTTTCCTTCAGTGCTCTCTTTATTGACCTCTTGTTGACGCGATAAATAGGTCTCATACTGCTCCTGCTTTAACTGGTACTCAAGCCGCTTTTGTTCAACTTTTTTTTCGCCATTAAGTACCATGAGTTCAGCTTCTTTGATTTTCATGTCCCCGTCAGGATTTTGGTAAAGATAGAGAGCCTGTCCTTTTTCAATGCTGTCACCAATGCTTACTTTTTTTTCACTAATAACCCCTCTATTTTTGTCAAACTTATAATCAATAATCGTTTCGGGTTCGATTACACCCGTTAAGTAGAAATCACTGCTGATTTGTAACTCGCTTATTTTAATTGGACGAACCGTTACACGTTTGGCTTTTTTTATGTAGCAAACGGTTCCCACGACACCCGCCACTAATATAAACAGACAGAAACTGCCTATCAGCGCTTTTTTTCTCATACATTCTCACTCCTTCAACCATTCTTTAGACGTATCCAACATGTATTACCTTTATTCAACCAGATTCTGGCAATTAACATCTAACCTTTTCCTTAGACTTCCCTTAATTTTTCCTTAATCTGCTCTTTTTGACTAATTCTTCTTGCTCATAGCGAGATCTTCTAATGACGTCCAAGAATGATCAACTTATTAAATAGACGGACACTCAATCTAAATAATCCCATGGTGATTAATTCACACTTATCTTTACCACTAAACCTTTGCTGATAGTCTTCCCAATCATTTTCACTATAAAAAAGCTGGAAGAGTGCTACCTCCCAGCTTTTCAACTTACAACAAAATCTCTGTCTTCTTGTCCACATATCTTGCCCCTTTAATATGGGCGTACTTTTTTTGACCTTTGTGTTCAAACAGCCCTATGGCAATCACTTTTTCCATAAAGCGGCGAACGGCTGCCGAATCCAACTGTTGATTGGGTTGCTGCACCAAAATGGTGGTCGGCTGTTCGTCTTCATTGGTAAAATACAAGTATAATTTTTTAGCCATTTGTTCTTCCTCCTAGATATATCGGGTTCTCGTCAAAATCTGAACCGAATCTTTACTGTAGGTTGTCGGTAGTATACTCATCAACACATCAGCAAATTCCAATACTTTGTCCGGATCCGGATTTTTCGGCAAATGAACAAAGCGAATTCGTTTCAACTTCTTTTCTGCCGCCACATTGTAACAACACACCACATCATTCCCTTGCCAAATCGTCATCATCACCATCATACTGCTCCTTTCTTAATCATGGCCTCTTCCTTTGCCATTAATCCCTTTTCACCAGAGGAAATCGTCCGATCGTAGATGTCAATAAAACGATCGGCCTCCTTGTCACAGCCCAGATAACATAATCCCATCACCAAATCACTCATTCTTAACTTACTGCGGTCTTCCATTCCCATAAAATGATAACTAACCGCAATCCCCACATTCCGTTTGCACTGGGCCGTAATATAAGAAGGTGGGTAGTTCCAGCGCCTGATGACCTGCAACAGTTCCTCCGCTTTTTTTATCTCACCTGCTGCAAAGGCGATTAAAACAGCATCTTCTCTTTCAGTCCGATCAGAAATCTGCAAGGGATTATCAAAACTTGTGGTAATATGCAACTGTTCCCCACAAGCATTGATCAGTTGACGCACTTTTTCAAGATTAAGTTGCCCGATACGCCCATTTTCAATTTTTGATAATTGTTGTCTAGATGTATGGGTTAGTTGGCAGAGATCACCTTGGGACAAATGTTTCTGTACCCTCATGTCCTTGATCAAGCGGCCAACTTCAATCTGAAGTGGTTCTTGCTTTAATAACGTGATAAAAGACTCTTCCTTCATTCTCCTCGCTCCATTCTATTCATAACTCAATTCCTGGCCAGGGTATATCAAATCGGGATTAGCTAACTGATTCATTCTGGCTAAGGTTTGCCAGCTAATGCCCAGTTGATGGCCAATGCCCCATAATGTGTCACCTTCTTTGACCACATAACGACGGGGGTGCCCATTGCCAATAATCGTTCGATCATTTACCCATCCTAACTGACCATCTTCTAACAAATACGGGTTAGGTGCCCCATTAATAATCTTGGTAATTCTCCCTTGCTTGCGTAATGGTGTCAGTTGCGTCAGGCTGATTGAACTATTGTAGACACCTGAAATGTTAACTAGATCACCTATTTGATACCCTGAAGTCGTGTCACTCGTGGTTGATGGGGAACTCGTAAAATAACTCAATGGCTTTTCACTGGCAAGTCGTGAGAAATCCAGAGGCCCAGAGTAGCCAGACAAACGCCCATTACTGGTATACTGATGTAAGTCATAACTGGTAGTTGCCGTCGGGTTGTTTCCTTCATAAAAACCAGTATTCTGGCCGTAAGTGGGCAGCCACACCCCGTCATAGCTTTGACAAGCCACAGGTGTAAAGCCGAAAGGACGATAAAGATGATTACCAATGTAAATCCCAACCTTTTTTGCCCCTAATGCCTTTAACCGTTGTCGGTATTTGTCCGTCCCACTTACCATCGATGTCATCGACTTCTCTTCCACATCTAGCCACCAAAAACTTGGCTCATACGCCGCCGCTCTTCGATAAAAATCAGTGGCTTCTACTTCCATATCAGCCTCACTGATACCACGAACCCATGCGTAAACATTGACAGGCACCTGATATTTTTTAAAATTTTCGATATGTTGTCGGTAATGTTTATCCTCGTGAAGACTCCCAAACTGAACGCGAATAATCGCTAAATCAATGGACCTTGCCAATTGCTGATAATCGATCATTGTTGGCAATTGATGCTCACTGATATCGAGAATCAACGGCTTAGGCCGACTCATTTCAAGGTCTCTGGCAATTGCCACAGAGCTTTCACACAATCAAAACTACCCGCGGCCAAAAGACCGGCTATGACACCATCTAAACTAGTGCGCATCAGCGATTCTTGATAAATCACCCCAATAATTAACCCGATCCCCCATCCCATAAGCACGGCAACTAAAGGCATTAGCTTTACAGAAATTATCTCGCTCCGTTTAATCGCTTCAATGATTAGATAAACCAGCGCAGCTAACGCCACTAAGTAACTACTGTTAACCTTTGTTAATAACTCGATAATCATCATCAGTCACCTCTCTTTCCAGCTCCCAATAATGTCGTTCAATGGAATTGACCCGACTTCTTAAAACCTCCACATCCTTCTTCAACTCCTGATATTCCGTCACTAAATAATGTTCCAACTGACTAATCTCGATCCTTAATTTATCGACTGCTTCAATCAACGGCGCAGTAATATGGGTGCGAAACATCCTATAGAATTTAATAGCCGCCGCACACAAAATCGACATAATCCCGAGAAAAGCAGCCCACTCCGCTACATTTATCCCTACAAATGTCATTGGTATGATTTCTCCTTTCATTTTAGTTGTTAATTCTTTAACTTGTTTTTGCTTCGTTCTCATTAGTTCTATGTGCTAAAGCACTAAGAACTGCCCTTACTCTTGATGCTTTAGCATTTAGAAGTTAGGGACATCGAACTTAAGGTCTCCGCTACATTTATCCCTACAAATGTCACGATTTCCCTCTCCTTTCATTTAGTTGCTAATTCTTTAACTTGTTTTGCTTCGTTCTCATTATTTCTATGTGCTAAAGCACTAAGAACTGCCCTTACTCTTGATGCTTTAGCATTTAGAAGTTAGGGACATCGAAGTTAAGGTCTCCGCTACATTTATCCCTACAAATGTCATTGGTATGATTTCTCCTTTCATATCGAGCCAAAAGGCAAGTGGTTGCCTCGCCTTTTGGCCCTGTCTCAAACCATCTTACTTAAAAAATCTCAATTGTTTTGGTCTCAATGACACGGGCATTCTTTTTGCCTGTATAAAGAGGAATATCCTTTTCCTGATGATGAAACACATTCAAGGCACTGAACTTATCCATCCACGCTTTGACTTTTTCTGGATCGTTAATTAGACTTTCGTCAAAGTATTTGGGACTAATGGTGCTCTGCCCGCCATCGCCATTCAGAAAAATCAGTTGCAACTTACGCACTGTTTCTGCCATCTTAATACCACCTTTCTTTTTTTTCATTCGTCTGGATTTTACGCCGTTTGATGACGCATCCGCTTAACCGTAACCACTTCTGATACTTCGATTCCCTCAGGCAACATTTCAACAAACAACTGCCCGAGAGCGACCATCTTGTCAGGATCGACGGTTTCCTTTACGTTCGGAAACGACTGCTTTGTGGACCTTCCCGGTGTTTCATAGCCCACTTCCACATCTTGCTTTACAAAGCTTGTGACTGCCATTCTGCTCATCCTCTCTTTTTTTATTCCCAACTCTCACCTCTTCTATGAGAGTGGCTAAACACGATCGGCCGATCTACTTGCAGTGTATAACCCTCTTAAAATTATGGCAATTTTTTAATTATCCAGTTTCTACCTTAACTTTCCCACAGCCCAAAAACCAATGACTGTTTGATCCGTCTTTTGTCAGTTATCTGCAGAATTAGCTGGAAAATTAAAGCTCGTGCTGGAAAGTTAAGAGGCCTTTTGGAAAATTAAGCAATAGACAAGCGTTATTTTCATATGTTATAACTAAATAGGGACACTTGAGGAATCAATTTGTTTAATTTATCAAAAAGGGATGGTGGAATTTAATGAAAAATAGAAATGAACCTTTCAAAAACGGGAGATTGGATATGGTTAATGCCTTTGTATCTGAGGCTACCATTGATGACTTATTTAGAGTCGCTCCTTACTTGCATTTGCCAGAAATTAATGAAGACCTAGTCCTAGCTTATTCACGTGAGAAAACAGAGACTAGCAAAGGCCAGACGTTATTCATCTATCAATCTGGTGATTTCATTAAAACTGCCAGACCACTAGGCTCCCTTTTTAATGACTATGGAACGCTAAACGAAATAGAAGAGTGGTTGCCCTTTCAACGAACATTAGCTGAGTTGATTGATGGCGCTGTGCAATTTCCCCCTTATGCAACCTTGCATTCCGTTTTTTTGAAAATTTGCTCAGATAGTCTCATTAATCTCAATCACATTAGTGGGTATGAACGTTCCAAATTATCTGGGCAAAGTGATACTCATACCAACGTCACACTCACAACTGGCGGAATCACTGAAATCACCTTAGGTTACAAGTCCTTTCATAGGAAATACCATGAAGGGGCCTTAATGCTGATTGCCTTAAGGAAACTTTTTAGATTTGTCTACCCAAAGGAGAAACGACATTCCATCTATGAAGAGCCCTCTGCGCTAAACCCTTTTCTTATTAACTATCTAAAAAACAATAATCTGGAAGGCTTTAAAATTCCCATGAAGGTCTTCAAAAAAACCTATGGCTTTTTTGAAACAGTAGAAAAACAATTAAAAAATGCAGAGATTACACCTGAACTGATAGCGCAATATGATGCTATTACCAGAAAACTTATTGCCAAGTATCTTGTGACTAAACAAACAGGACGGGAGGATACCAAATGACCACTCAAAAAAAGTTAGTCTTGACCTTTTTGGATGAAAACGGACGCAAAAGAACAAAAACACTCAATAAATTTATTAACGAAATTGATCCTGATGTATTAGCAGAACACTTAGCCACTATGCCTGGGAACTACGCTCAAAATTCCAAACGAAATGTTGCAAAATTAACTCACTGCATCCACGCTTCATACAAGCTGACTCATAAGTATTTACTATTTAAGTAAGAGCTTTAAAATGGCAACCCTTTCATTTTCGCTTGATTAGATAACCTAAATTTTCTTCCCCCCCCTTTAAATGTCGCCTTTAAAGGGATTGATTGAAACAACCTTTCATCCATTAGTTTCAGTTAAAAAGTTAAGCATTATCACCTATTAACACATTTTTAACGTCACAAATCATTACCTTTAGATGTACGCTTAAAGCGTACATCTCTGTCATTTTAAGTAACATTAAAAAACTTAAGCAAGCAGGTCATTCCCTTAGATAAGTCAGATAAGCATCTGCCAAGAGTCAAAGGGTCAGCTTTTTCAACTGACGGTTTAACGAAGAACCTGACTAAGTTGCCACTCTAAGGAATGACCCAGCATTTAGAAAGAAGCAACAAGGTAGTGAATCGAAGAAGCCTCAGAGATTGACGAATTGGAAGCCCTTGGTTAGTGACTATTTAATAGGAACAAACATAACAAATCGATTACGCTCCACAGACCAAATGTCGCCTTTAAAGGGATTGACTGAAACAACCTTTCATCTATTAGTTT
>NZ_CAUQJB010000005.1:0-210551 GCF_963518325.1 uncultured Vagococcus sp.
GTTCTGCTACATTTTAGTCTTTAGATTGGCAACGAACTCACTTGTTGTCACTGATTGATAGCATTTAACTCAGCTAATTTCTTCATCAAAAAATTTGAGCTATGTTGCAAGTTTTGCTACATTTTCAGCCCCATTTAACTATGCCTTGACCCGTTAATATTGATGAGATCACTGATTGTCAGCTTTTAACTCAGCTAATTCCTTCATTCAAAATATTGAGGGATGTTGCAGGTTCTGCTACATTTCATTCCCATTTAACTATGGGTTGACCAGTTAATATCGATAACATGATACATTGACAACGTTTAAGTCAGCCAATTCTTTCATTCAAAATATTGAGGGATGTTGCAGGTTCTGCTACATTCTCTTATCCCATCTAACTATGACATATTGATAACATGATACGTTGACAACGTTTAAGTCAGCCAATTCTTTCATTTTAAAAATTAAGCTATGTTGCAGGTTCTGCTACATTTCTGGTTCGCAAGATATCTTGAAAAATCAGACAGCTAACTGTTTCCCCTATAGTTTTACCCCTTTTCTCCTCATCTTTCTAACATAAAAAAGAAGTGATTGGAATTTCTCAATCACTTCTTTTGGTTCTTATTTTAGTTCAAATCCTTCAATCACAAATTTTTCCACATACCCTTGGACTTGATCATCCACCATCTTAGCAGTAAAACTAACTTGATCGCCTTTTTCTAAAAATCCAGCAACTTCATAATCACTTTCATTAACGATATACAGGGTCCCATCATCTAATACAAATTTGATGATTGTTGCCTCAGTTGTAACCATCGGAGCAGTTATTCGAGCTACCTTTCCACTTACTTCTACTTCCTTAACTTCAGAAGTCGCACTAACGTTGGTTTTCTTTTCACCTAGTTTCAGACGGTAGGTCTGCAAGGTCTTTTCAACATTATCTTCCATGGCTAAAATATCACTGTCTGTGGCATTAACATACGCAATCTTTTTAAAGATGCCGTTTTTATCTAACATTGACACTACCCAAGTTGGCACACCATCAATATTATAAAGCAAGGGCATGTTGCCTTCTAATTTTTTCTCGGGAAAAACAAGGTCAACCAAATTAATCAAGCCTTCGCTATCCATCATGTTTTTCTTACTGTAATAAGTAATCTCGCCGGTACGGGCATTGATAAAAGAATACCCGATAGCCGAATCGTCAGAACTTGAGGGGGAGGTAAAATCTGTAAAATACAACATCTCTCCTTTTTCATTGAAGATCGGTGTCACTTCATCCTCTGTTCCATTCTCTGTTGCTAATTTAACGCCTTTTTTCGCCATCCGACTGTTTAACCAGCCATTTTCATATTTGCCGTAAACACTGTTCATTTCGCTAGCCATCTCTGGAGAAATTGGTGCATCAATAAATGCTGGCACATTGTTTAAATCGTAAACGTCTACTTTCCCACTTACAGTATCTAAGACAGCAATTTTCATCTTACGATAATTGGGATTTTCTGAAATCCCCCGTGGTTTATAGAGGGTTTGAACGTAATAAGCATGGCCATCATCAGCTATTTCCAACTGAGGTTCGCCGATTGATTTATATGTGGCTGTTGCAAAATAGATTTTCCGTTCCACATCTTTGAAGAAATAAGCACTAGGGATATACGTCATATCTGTTTTAACTGGCTCAGGTTGAGCATAAACATCGGTTGCTGACATCTTCAAATAACCTTCCGATGCCCCTCCTTTTAACCAACGCCAAAAGCCTTTGAACTCAAGAGGTGCAATATAGACTACTTCATCCTTCACTTTTTGGACTTGTAAATTTCCTAAGTTGTAAAATTGTTGATTTTCAAATTGGTTCATTGATTTTTTCATTTTATTCCGCACGGTTTTCGGTGGAATCGTCACCGGCGTGTCTTGTTTATCAAGTTCTGGCGTATCTGTTCCTTCAACGAGATTTAAGGTGCCATAAACTTGTTTTTTACTGTAAATATCATAACCTATTGAGGCTCCTATTAATAAAACAAAGCCGGCAATTAAAATGGCCATTTGCTTACCCAAGCTTTTCTTGCGATCAAGGACTAAGTCATCTACTTGATTGACTAAAAAGACAATGCCAAGACCCAGTAATCCCAACACAATATTTGTCATTAAATAATTAAATAAAGATTTACTTGGTAAAACAATCCAAATATAAACGCTGTTTACCAGTGTTATTGTCACAAGTAACCCGATTAGGAGTTGCCATTGCCGCTTGTTTAGTGAGCCTTTCTTTCTAACTACATAGCTCCCAACAATGATCACCAATAATATGCTGCTTATTCCTAACTGACTTAACATAATAAGTCTCCTCCTCCTAAAATTCTGCCAAACGGTTTACAGATAAACCCCAAAAAATCAAGTAGCTAAAGTAGCTACTTGATACCATTCTAGCGGTTTTTAGGACAGAACACAATCAGTCTCAAGTCTATATTTTCAGAGTCATACAAAAACTAATGACAGTTCTTCCTTTAATCTAACTAAAATTTCGGCTTTTTCCATGACTATCGCCACCGGATCTCCCCAATCATAGAAGATCAACAATCCTCGCTCCCTCTCTTTCATCATGAGTTGCAAGCGTTCAATCAAGAGACTAGCTTCCGATTTTCTCGCTCCCATTGGCGGGTAGTAATCAAATAGTTGATCCTTAATCGTCTCTAGCACATCTTCCTGTTCATAATAATACCGAATAAAAGTAACAGGCTCATCCATCATGATGCTTTCGACCTCTGGAATCGCTGAAACAGTGGTATTTAATTCTTGCAACAACTGCTTTTCATTAATCACACGACTTCCTCCTAATCGGCACCTAAGGCCTCTACTGGATCCTTTTTAGCTGCCATTCTAGCTGGCAACATGCCCCCTAGCATTGTCAGCAGAATGCTAACCAGTCCTAATAAAAGAGCATGAATCGGGTTCAATTGAGCAATATTACTCATTTCAGTCATATTTTCTAATACCAGGTTCACTGGAATGGTTAGTAAATAAGCCACGCCAATCCCCAAAAGTCCAGAACAAGTCCCTATAATAAAGGTCTCTGCATTGAATACTCGCGTTATATCCTTTTTCCGAGCTCCTAAAGCCCGCAGAACGCCTATTTCTCGAGTCCGTTCCATCACTGAAATATAAGTGATAATCCCAATCATAATCAGAGAGACCACTAAAGATATAGCAGCGAAGGCTACTAGCACAATCGTAATGCCATCTAGCACACTGCCCATTAATGACGTCACAGTTGCTGCCATATCACTGTATTCTATTTGTTCAGACTCTGGCTTACCATTGTTCCAATCAGTCAAATAACTTAAGACCTCTTCCTTGGCAGCAAAATCTTTTGGGTAAATGGTGATTAGGTCAGGACTGTCACCTTCCCCTAGTTTGGTCAATAACTGCTCTTTCGTAAGAGCACTGACAGCCGATGGCATGGTCCCAACGTTGCTCATGCGCCGACTAGGTTCCGGCAGGGCTACTGCCACAAAAGCTTCTCCCGTCATGACGTTATAATCAGCTTCACGCTGAGCCTTAAGAATCGCTGAATCTCTATTCAGATTAATTACCTCAGCGGCGAATTCTTGAGAATACTTTAGACCTTCACTTACTCCAGAAATCTCCAAACCTTCCTTTACGCGAATGATACCTGCTACCGTTAATGGGATGACTCCTTCTTTTTGAAAAGCAATCTGCTCATCAATCGCTTTAAAATAAGCCCCTTCCTGCTGGTAGTAGTCATCATTTGGAATGACGTTAATTTCATAACCAATTACCGTGTCAAAGGTCAGATCATCAGCCGACAGTCCTAAGGCCAGTAGTAATTCACTGCTTAATTGATTGTTCTCCCCAATGACTAATACTAGTTCATGTTTATTTGTCGGATAATTTCCTGCCAGCAAATCAAAATTCTCTTTTAAAAAATCACTTTGAGGGCCTTCATTAGGACTAGGATAACTGGTAAAGCCAATGGTTTCCTGATTAACAGCCTTTACTTCGCCTTGCTGACTAATTAAATTAAAGCCACTATTATACACTCGATTAACCCCAGCCACTTCTCCAGTCAATTTACTTAAATAAGTCAAAAACTCATCGCTTAGCTGATTGTCATGAGGGATTTCCTCCTCCGTGGATTTGTCAGCATAGATTAACTGACCGTCCCGTTGCTTCTTTAACGATTGAGACGGCTCATCCCCAAACTGAGGCGGGCCAAAATTAGCTGTTGTTGCTACTTTTGAAATCGTAATTGGGTAGCCGGATAGCGTATCGTTTTCCACAGAACTGATCTGTTTATCAAAGCCATTGGACAGTGATAAAACTAAGGCGATGCCAATAATTCCTATACTGGAGGCAAAGGCAATCAAACCTGTCCGCCATTTTTTAGTCGTAATATTTTTTCCTGACAGCTTTAATGCGTTCCAAAAACTCATGCTCGTTCGCCGCATCTGATAATCATGAGACGGCTGTATGGCTTCAACTGGAGCGGAGTCATGAACCACCTGACCATCGCGAAACTCGATTGTTCGCGTCGCATATGTAGCTGCCAATTCCGGATTATGGGTGACCATAATTACCAGCTTATCTTGTGCAATTTCAGCAATTAAGGTCATAATTTGTTCACTGGTTTTCGTATCCAAGGCTCCCGTTGGCTCATCTGCTAAAATAATGTCTGGATCGTTCACCAAAGAACGAGCAATCGCTACACGCTGCATTTGCCCACCTGATAATTGGTTAGGCTTTTTATGGACATGATCTGACAAGCCAACTCGCCCTAGAACAGCCAAGGCGCGACTCTTTTGCATCTCTTTGGGTACCCCGCTCAATGTCATCCCCATCATGACGTTATCCATAACAGACAGGTGAGTGATTAGGTTATAACTCTGAAAAATAAACCCAACACTGTTATTTCGATAAGCATCCCAATCTCTATCTTTAAACGTCTTGGTTGATTGTCCATTAATCTTTAAGTCTCCTTCATCATACTGAGCCAATCCACCAGCAATATTAAGTAGCGTCGTTTTTCCTGAACCACTAGGACCAAGAATCGCTGCAAACTCATTTTGGCGAAATTTTAGATTAACACCAGCCAAGGCTGTTTGTGTAAACTCACCAGTGGTATAATGTTTGTATATATTATTCAATTCTAACATCGCGATCACCCTTCCAAAAGTTGTTAATCATGAGTTTACTTTTCCAAGGTAAACTCAAGGTTAACAAATGAAGAAAAACTCAAAGTTCAGACTTAAGTCTGACTTTCGCAAGGAGATACTTATGGAAACTATTTTAATTGTTGAAGACGATCCTCATACTCAGGAACTCATGAGCATTTATCTGCGAAACAACGGCTTCCAGACAATGATCGCTCACAATGGCACACAAGCTCTGACTATTATCGATCAACAAACTATCGCCTTGGCCTTAGTCGATATTATGATGCCTGAAATGGACGGGTACCAATTGACGGAAGCCCTACGCCAAGCCAATTATCAGCTGCCGATTTTGATGGTTACTGCTAAAGAGACCCCAAGTGAAAAGAAAAAAGGATTTTTAGTGGGGACCGATGACTACATGACCAAACCTGTTGATCAGGAGGAGATGTTATTGCGGATTAGAGCCTTATTGCGCCGCTCAAAAATCATGGCTAAAAATCGGATTACTTTAGGGGAGGTGACAATTGATGCCGACTACTTGCAAATCCGCAAAGGTCAGGAGATTATTCATTTGCCCCAAAAAGAATTTTTCTTACTCTTTAAATTATTGTCTTATCCAGGAAAAATCTTTACCCGTTTACAATTAATGGATGATATCTGGGGATATGACAGTCAGACAGACGCTAAAACCGTCAATGTTCATATCAATCGACTACGGGAAAAGTTGGCCCACTTTACAGAATTTACGATTATTACGGTTCGTGGTCTAGGCTATAAGGCGGAGCGGCATCTATGAAAAAAAAGAATCGTTTTTCTTTAACCCTCGGTCTCGTCTTTTTTGTCTTTTTTATGTTGATTGCCAGCTTTATCATCATAGGCAGTTTTATTCTTATCTTAGTTAAAACAAACTTAATCGGATATATTCCACGTTTCTCTAATCGCTATCGCTTTTTTGGCCCCTTTATCATTATTTTTGTTTTTAGTATTATCATGGGAACAACCTTGACAGCTTTATTTAGTCATAAAATCTTGCATCCATTTAAGCGTGCCATCAATGCCATTAACCAAGTAGCTAATGGTGATTTAGAGACCACCCTTCACTATGAGCGGGGCCCTTATGAGTTAATTGAATTGAGCCATAGCTTTAATCGAATGACCAAAGAATTAAGCGGCATTGATACCTTGCGAAGTGATTTTATCAATCATTTTTCCCATGAGTTTAAAACGCCCATCGTGTCCATTCAAGGGTTTGCCAAACTGCTAAAGGATCCTGCTATTACGGAGCAGGATCGCCAGAGGTACATCGATATTATTATTCAGGAATCGACTCGTTTAACAAGTTTGTCTGCTAATGTCCTAAATTTGACAAAAGTTGAAACCATTGAAATATTGCCCGAGAAAAGCAACATTCAACTGGATGAACAATTGCGTCAAGTAATTTTGCTGCTAGAGCCAAAATGGCAAGTAAAACAAATCAGCTTTCATCTTGAGTTGGTAGAGTGTCAAATCAACTCAAATGATGAGCTCCTGCAACAGATGTGGATTAACTTGATCGATAATGCCATCAAGTTTTCCTCAAAAAACAGCCTGATCACGATCACACTAAGGAGTGACACTCAGGAAGTAATGATCAGTATTCAGGATCAAGGACTTGGGATGGATTGCGAAACCCAAGGCCAAGTCTTTAATAAGTTTTATCAAGGCGATCGATCTCACACCATTGAAGGAAATGGTCTTGGACTTTCCTTAGTTAAACGCATCATCACCTTGTGCCAAGGGCGGATTGAACTCGAAAGTACCCCACATCAAGGCAGTACTTTTACTGTCTATCTGCCGAAATAAAAAGGAGGTCTTTATGTCAATCGATGAAACTGAAATCTGGGATTTATATAATTAAAATCGCTCTAAAACAGGTGAGTCACATCTGCGGGAAGTCTTGCCTAAAGATCGTTATCACTTAGTCGTTCATGTTTGTGTATTTAACCAACTGAATCAATTACTAATTCAGCGACGTCAAGTCGATAAAATTGCCTATCCCGATATGTGGGACCTCTCTGGGGCAGGCTCAGCTCTTCAAGGAGAGACAAGTCAAGAAGCGGCTGAACGTGAGATTGCTGAAGAGCTTGGACTTGTGATTAATTTGGCGGGCAAACGACCTCGCCTTACCCTTAATTTTCCTGAAGGTTTTGACGACTATTGGATGATTTATCAGGAAGTCGACCTCGCCAGCTTACATCTACAAACCAGTGAAGTTCAGGATGCGCGTCGGGCAATAAAAGAAGAAGTCTTAGCATTAGCCAAAGCCGGAAAATTCATTCCTTAGTTTTTCTTAAGCAGTCTTTTCGACTTAAAGGATTACCCTTTGCTTAAATCATGAGTCTTCATTTTTTTAGAGGTGATTGCCATTTTGACCGCAAATGATATACTTAGTAGACCAACTATTGAAAGGGACCTAAAACATGGCCAAACGTCGTTTTTTTTACGGGTATAAGCGTGATTTTGCTCGCTTTCTTTCTACCCATCTGTCCAGTATCCAGTTAATTGTCATTTATTATCTTATTTTAACGGTTATTTCATTTATCCTATTAAAATTGCCTTTTTTCCGTCATACAGATGTTCACACGAGTTTACTAGATGATCTTTTTATGGCCATTAGTACGGTTAGTGTGACTGGTTTAAGTACGTTTAATATTAATGAGGTCTTTAATGACCGGGGAGTTATCTTACTTGAAGTCCTTTTCCAAGTCGGTGGCTTGGGAATCATGATGGTCTCAACCTTCTTTTTTATTGTCTCAAGGCGAAAGATTTCCCTGAAACAGCGCCAATTGATCATGACTGATATGAATCAACCTAAATTAAGTGGAATCGTCCGCTTAATTCGAACGACTTTAGGGATTTTATTATGGATTCAATTGATATTTGGCGGAATTTTCTCCGTTCATTTTTATCTATCTAATCACCATGCCACTATTCGAGACGCGATTTTTTATGGCTTTTATCAATCCATTTCTGCAGTCACCAACTCTGGTTTTGATGTAACTGGGGCTTCCTTGACCCCTTATGCTAATGATTATTTCTTTATTATCTGTATCATTATTCTGATTATCATTGGCGGGATCGGCTTCCCGGTTATTATGGAAATAAAAGAATGGTTATTTTTCAAAAAGAAACGCCGTGGTTATCCTTTTCGCTTTTCTTTATTTAGTAAATTAGCCATTGGGGCCTTCTTGATTCTGTTTATTGTCGGCACTCTATTAATTTACTTATTGGAACGCCAACACTTATTTGCAGATATGGGAGAAAGCCAACGGTGGATCACTTCCATGTTTTATTCCATGACCACCCGGAATGCCGGCTTACAGATGAATGATCTAACTACCTTTCAAACTCCAACCTTATTGGTTTTTTCAACTTTGATGTTTATTGGTTGTAGCCCCAGTTCTGTTGGTGGGGGTGTCCGGACCACGACTGTGGCGATTGTCGTTTTATACATGTTCTCCTTTATTAAAAGTGAGGAAAATATTAGTATTTTTGGTCGACGAATTTCAGAAGAAGATATAAAAAAAGCCATTGTGGTTTTTAATTTGTCACTGTTAATGTGTTTTTTCTCGGTGATGACCCTAGCTGCAACTGAAAAACATTCTCTGATTTCAATCGTTGTGGAAGTCGCTTCAGCTTTCGGAACAACCGGTCTTTCAATGGGGATTACGGGAGATCTATCTGTCATTGGAAAAATCATCATCGCAGCCTTGATGTTTATCGGGCGAGTCGGCATGCTTTACACCTTAATGCTTTTTGTGCCAAAGGAAATGCAAGATAAAGGGTATCTTTATCCGACTGAAAAAATTATCATTGGCTAATTTAAGGAGATGATTCACAGAATTAATGTGAGTCATCTCCTTGATTGCTTGAAGCAAAACGCTAAAAAATAGTCTTTTTCTTAAGACTGCTCGCCTTGGTTGCAAAAGCATTAAAAAACAACAAAATTTATGGTATGATGAACTGGATATAAAATTAAGTTTTCAATGAAGATGATTCATTGTTAGCAGGAGGAATAATGAATGACCTTACGAAGTCAGTTAGCCACGTTTGTGGGAAAATCAAGTCAATGGTTTTTACAAACCTTTCTGAAAGGTGGCAGTAGTTTACCTGGAAAGCTTGCCTTAAAAATTGACCCCAATATTTTAGATAGTTTAGCCAAAGATTTTGAGGTCATTGTCGTCACTGGAACGAATGGAAAAACTCTGACAACGGCTTTAACCGTCAATATTTTAAAACAGGAATTTGATAATGTTCTGACCAATCCAACGGGTGCCAATATGGCCCAAGGTATTGTCTCGACTTTTCTTTCTGCCAAAAATAAACGGGGACAGAAAAAATTTGCTGTCTTGGAAATAGATGAAGCCAGCTTGAGCAAAGTGACCGAACATATTAAGCCTAAACTCTTTTTATTTACAAATATTTTCCGCGATCAAATGGATCGTTACGGGGAAATTTATACCACTTATAAATTGATTGTCGATGGCGCTGCAAAAGCTCCAGATGCTACTATTTTAGCCAATGGGGACCTGCCAATTTTTAATTCTGTCGAGACAGTAAATAAACATGAATATTTTGGCTTTAATCATGAAAATGACGGCGAGCTTATGGCTCATTACAATACTGATGGCGTTGTTTGTCCCAACTGTCACCATATTCTCCACTACAAAATGATTACGTACAGCAATCTTGGCAACTATTATTGCCCGAATTGCGACTTTAAACGGCCTGAGCTGGATTACCAGTTGACCTTACTCGATAACATGACTAATACATCTGCTGAATTTGTGATTGATAATGAGCGCTACAACATTGAAGTCGGAGGATTATATAACGTCTATAATGCCTTGGCCGCTACAGCTGTTGCTGAACATTACCGTGTGGCCCCAGAAAAAATCCGAGCTGGTTTGGCTTATGATGAAAAAATCTTCGGCCGTCAAGAAGTCATCAACATTGATGGTAAAAAATGTACACTTGTATTAGTAAAAAATCCTGTTGGCCTTAATCAAGTCATAGATATGATTGACCTGGCACCAAAACCATTTTCACTTGTCAGTTTACTCAATGACAATTCGGCTGACGGCATTGACATCAGCTGGATTTGGGATGGGAATCATGAAGCCTTTGCGGAGATGGGCATCCCCCAAGTGCTGACAGGCGGTATTCGCCGCAAAGATATGACTTTGCGAATGAAAGTAGCTGGCATCCCTGAGTCGCAAATTAAAGAAGTGGACAGCTTGATCCATGTCATTGACGAAATCAAACAGTTACCAACTGAGCAAGTCTTTATTTTAGCCACCTACACTGCGGTGCTTCAACTCCGCAAAGAATTAGCCAATCAGGGCTATATCAAAGGAGGAATGTAAGATGAGCTTAGAAATTAGAGCCTGTCATCTTTATGGCAACTTGCTTAATACTTATGGGGATAACGGTAATATGCTCATGATGGCCTACCAGGCCAAGCAACTTGGCGTCACTTTCACTTCAGAAATTATTAGTGTTTATGAAGAGTTTGATCCAGACAGTTATGATTTTGTCTTTTTTGGTGGTGGCCAAGACTTTGAGCAACTGATTGTCTCAAAAGATTTGCAGACCAAAAAAGAGCCACTTACTCGTTACATTGAAGAAAATGGCGTCATGCTTGCTATTTGTGGTGGTTATCAAATGTTGGGGCACTATTATATGGGAGCCCATGGTGAAAAAATTCCCGGGATTAGTGCCTTGGATCACTACACCTTAAGCCAAGACAACAATCGTTTTATTGGGGATGTGGAAATTTACAATGAGGAATTCAAAGAGGCCTATGAAGGATTTGAAAATCATAATGGAAAAACCTATCTCGGCAAAGGTGAACGTCCTTTAGGCGTTGTAAAGGAAGGATACGGCAACAATGGCGAAGATAAGACAGAGGGAGCTATCTATAAAAATACCTACTGTAGTTATTTCCACGGACCCCTTCTAGCAAGAAATGAGCATCTGGCTAAACGCTTGATTCAATTAATCTTAGTCAAAAAATACGGTGAAGATTACTTAACGAAATAGCTATTTTTTAGTCAGTTAAGCCCTTAAGAACTCTTTTTTCTATTTAACTTGATCACCATATTTGATCAAATAAAAAAAGACTGGCGTTTGCTAGCCAGTCTTTTTTGCTCTATATTTCATTTGGATTGTCTTCATGCTCAAAAAATTCCCTGGTAAACCCTTCGCCAATCACACTCTGGGCATCGTTAATGATGACAAAAGCCAGTGGGTCAATGTCGTCGATAATTTTTTGAATGGGTAATAACTGTTGGCGACTAATCACGACGTATAACATTTTTTTATCATTTTTTTTATAGTGTCCGGTCGCATTAATAATGGTGATGCCTCGCTCCAACTGGTTGCTGATGGCTTCGGCAATTTTTTCGTGTTTTTCGGAAATGATCGTCACCGTTTTCTTTGGGTTAGCACCTTCTAAAATGAAATCCAATAATTTAGTGGATACCGCTAAGGAAACAATGGTGAACATCATGCTTTCCAGGCCGATAACAAAAACAGAGGGAACTACCACAATCAAATCAAAAAATAGGAGGGCATAACTGGTATTCCAGCCTAAATACTTATTAGCTAACTTAGCCAAAATCGCACTTCCTGCTGTAGTTCCATTGCCTTTCATTATCAAGCCCATACCAACCCCCATCAAGGCACCAGCTGCCATTGAGGCAATAATAACTTCACTTGTTTGGACAACTAATTGATCAGTTAGTTTCAAGAAAAAAGACATGGCGATAACCGCATACAAGGTAAAAAAAATGGTTTCACGATCTAAAAACTTATAGCCAATTATTAATAATATTGTATTAAAAAAAACATTGGTTATGGCCGGTGAGATGCCATTGGTATAATAAAGAATCATCGTCAGACCGGTAACCCCGCCTTCACCCAAGTTATTTGGCAATGCAAATGAATTCACCGCAATCGCAAATATAAAGGACCCCACCGTAATTTTTATCAGATTAAATAATAGCGTTTGATAGTTTTTTTTCATTTTTAAGCCCGCCTCCCCGTAAAAAAAGACGCACTTTCACGTCCTCTTACACGATACTAAATCTTCAGGATTTTTGCAACTCATCCGGTTGAATTTTTATGCAAATTATCGACCTCTTTCGCTATCCACCAATCCCTAACTTATGCTAAAATGGAATCACTAACCTAGATGAGGTGTTCATATGGCTCAAACCATTGTTGAAAAATTAAAACTAAACAATTACCACAATAAAACTATTTTAAACGTCCCGGCTGATAGCGATTATTTTACTAGCCTAGAACCAACTAACCTGAGTGATCAATTGACGGGCAGAATGGAAGACTTGATGATTCTTTTTGTCTATTCAAAAGAAGAAATGTTTCAACAAATAAAAGAACTGACCCTTTCTCAATCCTTTAATAAAAATGGTTATTTCTTTATTGCCTATCCGAAAATCGGCAATTCTAAATACCCCAACACCGTTCATCGTGATGAGATTTTTCCTGCTTTGGGAATTGATCCAAGTGGTGATGGTTATCTTGCCGATACCGATTTCAAATTTTCGCGTATGGTCAAATTAGACGATTACTTTACAATCGTTGGCCTAAAGTACTTGCCTATTCGAAAAAAAAATACCGCAACTAGCCAAAAAGTTAAAGACTATGCTACATTTGTTCCTGAATTACAGCAACGCTTAGAAGCTAATCCAGATATTCTCAACCTTTTTAACGAATTAACTGTCGGATATCAACGTAATTGGGCACGCTATATTTATAGTGCAAAGCAACTTACCACTCAAGTGAAGCGTTTCGAAGAGATGCAAACAATCATTCCTTTAGGCTACAAAAGTAAAGACCTGTATCAGCAATCTCAAAGAGAGCAAACAAACTAAGGTCCCGTATCGTTTATTAAATAAGAAAAAGACGACAAAGTGTCGTCTTTTTCTTATTTTCCTGCTAGGTAAGCTTTAGTAACTGTTAGTAAGCGTGTGACCTGATCTGATGCTGCCGCTTTAACGTTGTCACCATTTTGCATCGCACCTTCACCATCGATCGTAGCACTAGTACCATAAGGATTACCACCTGCCGCAAATGTTGACGCATTAACATATCCAGCCGGTACGATAACGGCTCCCCAATGTTGCATCACCGTGTAAATACCTTGAATTACCTGTTCTTGCCCACCGTTAGGGTTTTGTGCAGAAGACATCGCCGTCACAAATTTATTGGCTAATTTTCCTTGAGCCCACAGACCACCTTGTAAATCCATAAATTGTTTCATCTGACTAGCCATCATACCAAAACGGGATGGTGAACTGAAGACAATTGCATCCGCCCATAATAAATCCTCTGATGTTGCTCCTGGGATATCACGGCTTTCTTCAACATTTTTTCGCCATAAGGGATTGGAATCAATGGCCACATCTGGCGCTAACTCCTGAGCTTGGCGGATTCTAACCTCAGCTCCAAAATTCTCTCCAGCTTCTTTTGACCATCTTGCTAATTGCGTATTGCTTCCTGTTGAACTATAAAAAACGACTAATAAATTTAATGACATATGATATGTCCTCCTTATATATACTTATTTTTTGTAAGTAACTTACACTTATTATACTAACATTTTGTAAGTAAGTTATCAAGTCTTTTGTCTCCCTTCTTTTTATTTGACAAAAATCCGTTGTTTTAGAGTGATTTCCACGAAAAAAAGCTTAAGACATTTGTCTTAAGCTTTGACTCTGTTCTAACATTAGTGCCAAAAATCGAAACGGCCTTTTTTCATCAATAGTGACGGCGTCCCAACTTGCAATAATGATTTATCAACAATTCCCTTTTTCATAACAGAGGCTGTCCAGCCTTTCCAATCTTTGTTAAAGGAATGACCAATCCCTTCGTTATTTCCAAGAGAGGCTACCGTCCCTAGGGATTTAAAGGTAAAATTCTTTAGCTCTTTGCCTTGAATGGCTAATTCCATATTTTCAACCACTTGATCCGCTTGACCAAGGGCAATTTGAGCCGTTGTTGGATAAGGACGACCGTTAGCTTCATCCATAACCGCACTCACGTCACCAATCATGAAAATTTCGGGATGACCTGGAACTGTTAAGTTAGGGGCAACCATTACCCGGCCACGTCGTTCTTCAAAGCCTGACTCACCAATTACGCTACTTCCACGAACACCAGTGGTCCAAATAATCGTGCTAGCTTCGACTTCTTTTAGTTCACCCGCTTCTTCATAAACAACTGAATCAGCTTTAATTTCTTTAATAGGAGTTCCAACGATAAAATTGACTCCTCGTTTTTTCAAAACTCCGACGCCATAATCGGACAAATTACTTGAAAACATTGGCAATAACGTTGGCATTGCTTCAATGCAGGTAATCTTAATTTTATCAATTGGAAATTTATAACTGTCAGCCAATTTTGGCAAACGATTAGTAATTTCACCTAAATATTCAATACTTGTAAAACCAGCACCACAAACGACGATACTTAAGTCTTTTTCATCTAAAGACTGTTGATAATTGCGAATGTTTTTATCTAATTGGGCTTTAGCAGCTTCTGCTGTTTTAATGTCAACAAGAGGCCAACCAAATTCGTCAACACCTTTGATGCCAAATGACTCCGACTCGAAGCCTAAGGCCACGACCAAATAATCGTATTCAACTGTTGCGCCTTTTTTCAACTGAACTTGCTTGTTTTCTTTGTCAATCAGTTTCACAGTGCCTTTAATAAATTTTACTTTGCTATCATTAATAACATCTTTTACATCAAAACTAATTTTTTTAGCTGGCTGAGTGCCAGCTGCCACCTCGTGTAACTGGGTTGCTTCATAATGATAGTCATTTTTGTTGATTAGGGTAATATCCGCGTTAAGATTTTTTTTCTGTAAGCCTTTAACCGTTCTTAGACCTGCGTAGCCTGCTCCTAAAACAACAATTTTTGTTTTACTCATTTCATCGGTTCCTCCCAAATGTTAGTGCTAAATTACAATTTAAAGACGGTTTTTCGAAACCACTTTTGTTCACACAATTACTATTAAAACATATTTCACAAAATAACCATAATAATCTGTTTGAGAATTTTTCACCATCCTCTTACATCCCTTGCTTTCCTTTTCATAATAACATAGCCATCGGCACTTTTGAATAAGAGTCAGATTTTTTCCGCCAAATCAATTCGTCCCATTTTCAACCGAAAAAACTTTGTGAAGTTTATTTCTTAATCTTCAATCGTTTCAGCCCAACAATTGAGAAAGTCGAGCTCATTTTTCACACAAAAAACTCTCTTCTGAGTAAAATAATCAGAAGAGAGGACCCATTTACAATTCATTGATCATCCGATCAGGTTGCTGTTTCCACAGTAGTGTTAAACCAAATGACACGGCTAAAATCACTATTACCACAAAATACGGATAGTGGCTGTCAACGTCTAATAAGGTCCCTGACAAAATAGGTCCTACAATATTGCCAACACTAGTTAAAGCCGAGTTGATACCACTGACCGTTCCTTGATTCTCACCAGCATTTTTGGATAAAAAAGTCGTGATTGCTGGTCTAATTAGATCAAAGGCTAAAAAAACCACAAATGTGGAAATCAAGACGGTCCAGTAACCTGTTGCAAAAACGATTCCTGCCACGAAAATCGCACTTAAGAGTAAACAAATACGGATCAATCCCACTTCACCCACCCGTTTAACCATGGCATCAAAGAAAACCAGTTGCGCAATTAATGCCAAAACACCACTGACGGTTATAACTACAGCAATATCGGTGACTGAAAAACCGAAATTTAAATCAACATAAATACTGTAAATCGACTCAAACGCCGCTAAACCGAAGGCATTGATTAAGATAATTAAAAAGGGAAACGCTAAAATAGGTGTTAGCATGACTTCTTTCATACTAGATTTTGGCTTATTGTGGACAGCTTCAACACGTGGCGGTTCCTTTAAGAACGCCCATGCAAAAACAAAACCAATCAGCCCTAAAAGACTGGCCACAAAAAAAGGCAGGCGAGTTGAAATGTCACCAAGAAATCCACCGATTCCAGGCCCGATAATAAAACCGCCACTAATCGCTCCCGATACCCATCCCATGGCTTTTGGCCGTTCTTCAATGGTCGTCACATCCGCCACGAAAGCCATAACTGACGGCATAATCAAGGCAGCACCCAAACCACCTAAGAGACGAGAGACATATAAAATCGTCACCTCTTGTCCGATACCATATAAAAATTCAGATACGGCATACACCAACATACCGATCACAATCATTTTTTTCCGACCAAATAAATCGGAAAAACGACCTGCAATTGGCGAACAGACTAATTGAGCAACTGCAAAGGCTGCAACTAAATAACCCATCGTTTGTCCAGATAACCCCATTTCACGCATAAAAGTTGGCATTACTGGAATAACCAAGCCGATTCCTAAAAAGACGACAAATAAATTGGCAATGACAATTAACAACATACTCATCGTTTGTTTGTTCTTCATTCAAACACTCCTAACAATAGTCTAATCTTACATATTATGCCTGTTTTCAATCTTCAGAGCAAGAAAAAAAGACCCATTTTCAGTCTTTTCTTAATTCCCTTCTGTTATTTTTAGATAATCACTGGCCAAAATAGCATAAAATTCACTGTTCACCCACTGATCATCAAATCTAAACACTTCTCGTTTTGTCCCTTCATAGACAAAACCACTTTTTTCATAAACATGACGGGCACGGGGATTAAACGAAAAAACTTCCAGTTCTAAGCGATTTAGCTGTAAAAAATCAAAGGCATATGCCACTATTAGTTTTGTGGCAACTTGACCAATCCCTTGATTACGTCCTTGTTCACCAATTAAGATGCGAAAATTAGCGCTATTACTATTTTCATCCCACTCATTGATTACCACTTCCCCTACCACTTTCGATAGTTCATGATAATAAATCGCTAAATCAAGACGGTCATCCTGCTGGTTGCGACTGTTGTACCAAGCCACCGTTCGTTCAATTTCCACAGTTGACATGGCTTCCTGAGCCTCTTGGCTAGTTACGGCGCTACCAGTTAAGCGATTAACTTCCGGTTCTTGTAAAATGTCTAATAACTCTTTTTGATCCCTTGCTTCAAAGGGTCTTAGCAAAACAGTGCCACTTTCTAAATAAGGCTTTGTTTTAAAATCTGGTTTCACTTAATTCATCTCCCTCTATTCCAACTTTATTTTATGATAGGCGACAGCTCTCCATTTGTCTACCAAAAAAACTCTTTTCATCTTGGCTGAAAAGAGTTGATCAGTTTCATTAATTGCTTTTATCCTGAGTCATTTCAAAAGCCACCCTAACGACTAATAGGCGATAGTTGTTGCGTCCCAAGTCATAGGATAGCCAAATTTCGCTAGCTCATTTAATTCCAAATAACTGGACAATGCTCCTTCGTAGATAAATTCCATCTCTGACAAACTCGTCATATCTTGAGGCGTCATAAAGCTAACCTTCTTTGGCAACACAATAGCTGTGGCTTCCTGTAAAACAGTTGCAGCAAATTCTGAACAAAAATAGTGATTAGGCCGATCCATTTCAAATCCCCATGATAAAAAAATCAAGCCAAGAAAATTGTATTTTAACTCATGGCGCCGCTCTTCAAACGCTTGCAGCATGGTCTTCATCTGATAATACTCGGCTTGCGTCACTGCCATGCGATAGATTTGACAGTTGGCAGTGGTAAATAAACCTGATCCCATGTCTTCCTTCACAAAACCGCCTACTAAGGGATTATGAATCTGCTTGCGTCCAAAACTATAAACTTCTGTTAACTCCTGATCGAATCCAATTGACACATGATTGTATTTATTTTTTGTGTAAATCCCAATTGACCGTGATAACAGTGATGTCGTTGATGAGTGAATAAAATAGATGTACATACGCTTCCCTAACCTTTCAAAACGTCCCCTAGTCGAACCTACTTGCTTCATCAGTTGCCGGTGACAGCTCCGTCTCTAATTGATACCTTTATTCTATTTTAAATCCAACAGAAAAACATCACACTTTGGTCTGATTTTTTTCTAAACTTTTTCCTATTTTAAATCCTACATTTTTTACATTAATTAACCTATGACAATAGTAACCGTTAGAATTAGTAACTACAACCTTTTTTTTCTTACATTTTTGTCAGTTGACGCTTTCAACTTTACTTCTAACTAACAACGTTGGCTTATTTTTGATACAATAGAGAAGAATAGACTACTTAATCAGCGGAAGGAGTTCCAATGTACCCAAAAACTAGACAATTAATCTTAAACTATCTACGAGAGGGTGTTTACCCTGGCGTCTCCTATGCCTTTATTAAAGACGGCCTCTCTGAACAAGCGACTTACGGCTATGCCCAACTTGAGCCCTCCCGCCCCTTAACATCTGAAACACTTTTTGACATGGCCTCACTTACAAAAGTAATCGCCACAAACTCCTTGATCTTACAGCTAATTGAATCTGGCTATCTAAAGCTAGATAGACCACTTCAAACTTATTTGCCTCAATTCAAAGATCCAATTGTAACTATTCGCCAGTTACTGACTCACACTTCGGCTATTAATGCCTATATTCATAATCGAGATGCCTTGAATCAAGAAGAGCTGAAAACAGCACTTATGTCCTTACAATCCAGCAGTGATATTGGTCAAAAGGTAGCTTATACAGATACTGGAACCTTGCTTCTTGGGTTTTTACTCGAAGAAATTTATGACCAACCCCTTCACCAACTCTTTCAGGAACGGGTGCTTGAGCCTTTACATATGGTTGAGAGTACCTTTACGCCACGGGGGCAAAATATTGCGGCAACGGAAGATCACCCAACTCGCGGCCTGATTTGTGGTCAAGTCCATGATCCCAAGGCCTTTGTCTTAGGAGAACACTGTGGCAGCGCTGGGCTCTTTTCAACAATAGGTGACAGTCTGATATTTGCACAAATGATCTTAGCTGGTGGCCAGACTTTGACCGGTGAGCCCTTTTTACAAGATGCTACCGTTGACTCTTTGTTTGCCGACTGGACTTTAGGAAAACTCAAACGTTCCTTAGGATGGGATATAAAGGAGACAAAAAATGACCATCGTCCCTTACTATTTCACACTGGTTATACTGGAACCTTTATGATTCTGGATAAAGAACAACAAGAAGCTTTTGTTTTTTTATCCAACCGAGTTCATCCTATTGATAAAAAAGTCGACTATTTAAAGAAAAGAGATCACATATTAGAGTTATATTTACAGGAGAAAGCACAAGCATCTTCAAATCTGCTATAATGTTTGGGAAGAGGATTTCCTTGACTGCCTATCTTTTTTGCTAGTCTTGGACTGATCCTCATAATACTGTCTCAGCAATCAACATGAGGCAAATTGGGAGGAATACACGTGGAACAACCATTATTTTTAGCACCTGTCTTTCAAGAAAAAATTTGGGGTGGCGATAAACTTCATACTGTTTTTGGCTACGATCTGCCTAACAATAAAATCGGCGAATGCTGGGCTATTAGCGCCCATCCTCATGGTACTTGTCATGTGGCAAATGGGCCTTACAAAGGACAAAAATTAGATGAACTTTGGGCCAACCATCGGGAGCTCTTTGGTAATGCTAAAGGAGAGGTCTTTCCTTTGCTAACTAAAATTCTTGATGCAGAGGATGATTTATCTGTACAAGTCCATCCAGATGATGCTTATGGCTTAAAACACGAAGGCGAGTTAGGTAAAACGGAGTGCTGGTATGTGATTGAAGCCGATGAAGGTGCTGAAATCATCTATGGTCACCATGCAAAAACCCGTGAAGAGTTGCAAGAAATGATTGAAAGCGGTCAATGGGATGACTTATTGCGACGCATTAAAGTCAAAAAAGGAGATTTTTTCCACGTCCCTAGTGGAACCATCCACGCTATTGGAGCAGGTATTATGATTTTGGAAACCCAACAAAGCAGTGACACAACTTACCGCGTCTATGACTATGATCGCAAAGGCGACGACGGTCAACCACGGGAGTTACATATTCAACAATCCGTTGATGTCACGACCGTTCCTCATGTTGATCCAGAATTGCATATCGTTCAACACAACCAAGGTCAATCTAGTATCACTGAATACGTGCGCACGCCTTTCTTTAATGTCTTTGAATGGTTAGTCGACGGCACATTAACGGTCTCTCAGGGAGGCTTATACACTCTTGTCAGCGTGATTGAAGGAGCAGGCCAGTTGATTATCGACACTCCTGATACAGTTAACTCAACAACTACCTATGAGTTAACCAAAGGGACTCACTTTATTTTGCCAAATCAAATCAAAAACTGGCGTCTAGAAGGAACGATGCAGATTATCGCATCAGAACCTGGCATCGACGCCTAATAAGAAAAGCTTCGCGAATCGGTCAACCTTGAAAGAAAATAGGAAAATATTTAAGTGATGCTACTACGCGTTGCGACCTTGTCCTAAACTTCTAAGCAGGTAAACCTGCAAGAGTTAAGGCTCTACGCGTTGCGACCTTGTCCGCTATCGCTAAATGCTCTTCGATGTCCCTTATTTCTAAGCCAATAAATTGGCAAGAATAACGGCTAAAGCATTAAGCATAGAGGCTTTCCGAACCTTCAATTCTTAGTGCTTTAGCACTTAGAAATTGATGAGATCGAAGCGGAGTGGTTGATGAGCTAAGCTAGACACCCACTAGAATATAGAGGAAGTGATATACGTTCCTATATTTTAAAAAAGCTACTGCCAAATTCATGCGTGAATTTAGCAGTAGCTTTTTCTAATTATTTAAACTTCAGTTAAATCATCTGCGTCATCTTCTTCGTTCATATCATTCTCTTCAGAAGAGAAATCATGAACTTGGACTTGCGTCAGCGGTTCGCATTTCACTCGATTACGGCCAGCCAAGCTTAAAGGCACATGCTCAGTAATCACGTCGCTATACTCTAAACCATACCAGCGAGCCGGTGAGGTTGTAATGGATTTAATCGCCAGTTTTGCTTGCATAATCATTCGATCCAGATTGCTTAAATCAGTCACTCGAGATAATTCCTCACGAATGAGCACAAAACAGAAATCTCCCACATCACGACCAGGGGTAATGGTGTATTTTTGTGGTTGTCGAGGTAGTTTTCCTTGATCCATTAAATCATGGACAATGTGACGTAAGTAAAGGTTCACGTCTTGATTCATACGGAATCCTAATCGCAGTTGAACATTGACGATATAATCTGTGTTCATCATATCCACATGATATTCTTTCGTAAATGGATCATCGGTTACAAATACGTTGACGAACCAATAAACTTTGGCTTTTTTAGGTTTTTTGTCTAAAATGGAATACATAATCTCCCGACCAATTTTATGTTTCTTCAAGTTATTTGTTAAGAAAACCACGTTAGTTTGATACAGTTGAACCGTGTCATCTTTCCGCAACTCGTCAATCTGGTCAACGTAGTCATAAAGAGAAACTCGGTTGCTCATCCGTTCTTGGA
The DNA here is from genome assembly GCF_963518325.1 of uncultured Vagococcus sp. NCBI lineage: Bacteria > Bacillati > Bacillota > Bacilli > Lactobacillales > Enterococcaceae > Vagococcus > uncultured Vagococcus sp. The sequence continues at coordinate 21,681 of NZ_CAUQJB010000005.1, forward strand.
TTAGCGAGCCCTTTTCCCAAATGACCATAACGGCAAGAATCACTAAGGCAATTAAAACTGCTACATAGCCGCCATGGAAAAACTTGGTCGCACTGGAAATAAAGAAAATACTTTCGATTAAGGTAAAGAAGACAAAGACACTGCCTGCCACAATCTTCGGCACGCCTTTTTGCAACAGATAAAACAAGAGTAAGATTGTCGTCATTAACATGGTTACTGTAATTGCCAGACCATAAGCGGCTTCCATGTGGGCTGAGGTTCTAAAGTACAACACAATGGCCACACAGGTCACAAACAAAATGGTATTCACTACTGGAATATACAGTTGACCTTTTTGATTACTTGGATAAATAATTTTGAATCGTGGTAAGAGACGTAATTTAACCGCCTCTGACACTAAGGTGTAAGAACCCGAAATCAATGCTTGAGAGGCAATAACAGCTGCCACAGTAGCAAAGGCAACACCAATCACCGATAACCATTCCGGCATCATTCTAAAGAACGGGTTCAGCATTTCAATGTCTTGGTAGTAACCACTGTCTTTGACAGAGATAATCCAAGCAGCTTGGCCAAAGTAATTAAGCAATAAACAAATTTTAATATAGGGCCAACTGCCTAAAATATTCATTCGACCGACATGCCCCATATCAGAGTACAAAGCTTCGGCACCAGTTGTTGCCAAGAAGACACTACCAAGAATGAAAATTCCTGCTTTATTTTCAGAACTTGTGAGTAATTGAATGGCATAATAAGGATTTAGAGCCTTGATCACACTAGGGTTATCAAAGAAATTCCAGAGTCCCACAGCCCCAATAAAGGTGAACCAGCCTAACATAACGGGGCCAAAGGCACGCCCAACCCTTTCAGTCCCAAAGCGTTGAATCATAAATAAAATACAGATTATCGCAATCGTAATGATGATAATCACGTTTTGATCATTGCCGAAAGTATTGAAAAATGTCGGGATTCCCCGTAAGCCTTCAATCGCTGTTGTGATGGTCACAGCAGGGGTTAAGACCCCATCGGCTAGTAAGGCTGCCCCGCCAATCATGGCAGGAATAATTAAGTACTTACTGGCTTTTCTGACTAGGGTGTAAAGTGAAAAAATTCCGCCTTCACCATGGTTGTCTGCCCGTAAGGCAATCATGACGTATTTGACAGTTGTCAATAGTGTTAACGTCCACACGATCAAAGATACGGCACCAATAATAAAGTTCTCCGAAACGTTTGCTAATCCGTTATTACCTTCGATAATAGCTTTCATTACATATAGCGGGCTCGTTCCGATGTCACCGTAAACAACACCCATTGCCACTAAAGCTCCACCAATTTTAAATTTATCCATATGTGGATTGTGGTGGCCTTGACCCTCTTTTTTCATTTTCTCTCTTTCCTCCTGCGGAGACATCCGTCTTTTTTTAGCCATAAAAAGGGACCTGCATATTAGACTAAGGCCCAATACACAGGTCTTGCTATTTCATTTTAGACCAGCACCTTATATGGTACTTGTTGTTGGCCTAAACACACATCAGCTATTAAGGTCTAAAAGACTTTAAAAAGACTGCTATGTCAGCTACTCCCCTATGATTATCAATTACTGATAGAGCTCATTATATGCTTTTTACAGGAAAAGTCAATCAACTTTTCTGCTATTTTTCAGAAATTAAATTTTCTTAATTTTCTCATTCGTTAATTTTTCAAAAAAAAGGGATGTTGACGCCTTTTATACACTCTATCAAAAACAAATTCAGGCCTTCACATAAAAATAATTCTTTTCAATTTTTAATCTTTTTTTAATCTTGAAACTCTGGTATAATAATTACCAACTTCTTTCTGAAAATAAGAAGAAAATACTGAGAGGTGTGTTTACATGAAAGAGATTTACAATTTTTCTGCTGGTCCAGCCGTTTTACCAAAATCAGTCCTTTTAAAAGCCCAATCTGAACTTATTAATTACCGAGACAGTGGTATGTCGGTGATGGAATTAAGCCACCGCTCCTCCTTATTTGAAGAAATTATTCAAGAAGCTGAATCCCTCCTGCGTGAGTTAATGGCTATACCTGATAATTATCAGGTGCTGTTCTTGCAAGGTGGCGCCAGCTTACAATTTACCATGGTTCCCCTCAATTTAGCTAAAAATCAAAAGGTTGGTTACATTAATACTGGAACCTGGTCAGAAAAAGCGATTAGTGAAGCAAAAAAAATCTCTGGATTAGATGTCCAAGTTTTAGCTAGTAGTCAAGATGACAACTATGCCCATATTCCTGACTTAAATCTTGAGATCCCTCAAGATCTGGCTTACTTGCATCTCACAACAAATAATACAATTGAAGGAACTAGTATTTATGACTTACCGAAAGCGGGTAAGGTTCCTCTGGTGGCAGATATGTCCTCTAATATTTTATCTACCAATTATCAGGTGGCTGATTTTGGCCTAATCTATGCCGGAGCTCAGAAGAATATCGGCCCTGCTGGCTTAACTGTTGTGATTGTTCGCGAAGATTTATTAGGCAAGCAAACCGTGCCCAGTGCCATGCTGGACTACGCCGTTCAAGCCAAAGCCAACTCCCTGTATAACACACCACCCACTTACGCTATTTACATTGCAAAATTAGTGTTTGAATGGATTAAGGAACTAGGTGGCGTCGCTGCAATGGAATCCCGCAATCAAGAAAAGGCCCAAATCCTTTACGATTACTTAGAGGAATCAAACTTGTTTAGCTCGCCGGTCGCTGTTGCCGATCGTTCTTTAAACAATATTCCTTTTATCACGGGACAACCTGAATTAGACAAACAATTTGTGACAGAAGCAGAAGCAGCCGGCTTTGAAAACTTAAAAGGCCATCGTTTAGTCGGTGGTATGCGAGCCAGTCTTTACAACGCCTTTCCAATTGAAGGGGTTCACGCCTTAATCGACTTTATGACAAAATTTGAGCAACTACACGGAGGAAAGTAAGATGAGTTTTGAAATTCAAACCTATAATAACATTGCCGAAGAAGGCTTAAAACGTTTCAGAAACATGGCTTATACAATTGATACCGGTCTTGAACCTGACGGCATCATGCTACGGAGTCAAAATTTACACGATACAACCTTCCCTAGTAGCGTCAAAGGGATTGCCCGCGCAGGTGCGGGTGTTAACAATATTCCTGTTGACGCTTGTACAGCTGAAGGTATTGTGGTCTTTAATACCCCAGGGGCAAATGCCAATGCCGTAAAAGAATTGGTCCTTGCTAGCTTATTACTTTCTGTTCGTCCAATTTTAAAAGGTGCCACCTGGGTTCAAACATTAACTGGTACGGATATTGAAAAACAAGTGGAAAAAGAGAAAAAACAATTTAGTGGCTTCGAATTGGAAGGAAAAAAATTAGGCGTCGTTGGCTTAGGTGCTATTGGGGCGATGATTGCCAATGATGCTTATCGCTTAGGCATGGATGTTGTGGGCTACGACCCATTTGTTTCAGTTGATACCGCTTGGAATATCTCACGTCGGGTGAGACGCGCTTTAACTCTTGATGAGGTCTTTCGTGAGTGTGACTTTATAACCATTCATGTGCCCTTAAATGAGAAAACCCATCACCTGATTAGCACAAAAGAGCTCAGCTTAATGAAAAAAAATGCAACCTTGCTTAACTTTGCTCGAGGTGAACTAGTTGACAATCAAGCCTTAGTTGAAGCCATTCATAATCAAGAAATCAAAGAATACATCACAGACTTTGCCAGTGAAGAATTACTCCATCATGAGCATATTACGGTCTTGCCTCATTTAGGTGCTTCAACTAGTGAAGCGGAAATAAACTGTGCAAAGTCTGCCAGTCGTAATTTAAAACTCTTTTTGGAAACAGGTAACATTCAACACTCCGTTAATTTCCCAGCTGTTGAGTTAGCTTTTCACTCACCTTATCGTTTAGCTATTTTCCATCGAAATGTGCCGAACATGTTGGGGGCGATTTCCAGTACTGCTGCGGATTTAGGCATGAACATCGATAATTTAATTAACCGCAGTCGCGATGAAATTGCTTATACCCTCTTGGATTTATCAGAGACTGATTTGTCTAAAATTGAGTCTTTGCAAACAGCTGTAGCTGCATTAGATGACGTGATTCGCATTCGCATCATTCAACAGGAGGTGCTTTAATCATGGTAGTCCTTCGACCTTTTAAAGGCATTCGTCCCGCAACGTCTCTTGTGGCTCAAGTAGCGACCCATCCTTACGATGTGCTAAATTCTCAGGAAGCAGCTGAGTTAGCGAAAGACAATCCCTATTCGTACCTCCATATCGATAAAGCGGAAATTGATTTGCCAGAGGGATTGTCTCCTTACGATGAACAAGTCTACCAAAAAGCGGCCAGTAACTTAAAAGACTTTTTGGGTAAGGGCTGGTTTATTCAAGATGAGGTGCCAACCCTCTACTTATACGAGTTAACCATGGAGGGGCGAGCTCAGACTGGAATCGTTGCAACGACTGCTATTGATGATTATGCTACAGGTCATATTAAAAAGCACGAATATACTCGTCATGAAAAAGAAATTGACCGAATCAACCACATTGATTACACAGATGCCAACACTAGTCCGATTTTTTTAACTTATCGCCAGAAGGCTGATATTAAGAAAACCATCGAAAACTGGCAAGAAACTCATGAGCCGATTTATGATTTCAGCAGTTTTTATGATGTGGGTCATCGGGTCTGGGCGATTACTGATCCCCAAGTGATTAAGCAATTAGAACAGGCCTTCCAAAGGGTTGATTACTTGTATATTGCTGACGGTCATCATCGGACAGAGTCAGCAGTAAAAGTTGGCCTTAAACGTCGCGAAGCCTTTCCAGATGCTCCTGCTGACAGCCCCTTTAACTTTTTCTTGTCGGTTATTTTTCCAAAAGAGGAGCTGGCTATTTGGGACTACAATCGAGTCCTACAAGTGCCAATCCCAACGGATTTATTAGCACAGTTAGGCCAGTCCTTTGTGGTGACTCCTCTGACTGACTCCGCCTATAAACCTAAAGAAGCCGGTCATTTCGGGATGTATCTTGGGGATAAGTGGTATGATTTAGCTATCAAGCCCCATTTAATCCCAGCAGATGCTGTGGGCAAGTTGGATGCAGCTATCCTACAGCAGTATGTTTTTGACGCGATCTTCGCGATTACTGATATTCGGACAGATAAGCGCATTGACTTTGTTGGCGGGATTCGGGGAATTGAAGAGCTAGAACGTCTAGTTGATTCTGGTACCTTTAGTTTAGCCTTCTCACTTTACCCCACTTCAATGGACCAATTATTAGCTGTTGCAGATGCTGATCAAGTCATGCCGCCTAAATCAACTTGGTTTGAACCAAAATTATTAAGTGGCCTCTTTTTACATGATTTAGAATCACCGATTTGAACAAAAGGATACTATGATGATATACTATGAGGATAATGGTTGGGACTTCGGTTCCAACCATATTCATTAGATACAGGGAGAGGTTTGTAGTGAGGGATAAATTAATTGAAGCAAAACGGATTGTCATTAAAGTTGGAACGAGTACACTGATGTACCCCAATGGCAAACCTAATTTGCAGGCAGTCGACGAATTAGCATTCACTTTAAGTGACTTGGTGAATCAAGGTAAAGAGGTTATCTTTGTGTCATCTGGTGCCATCGGTATCGGATTAAACCAATTGAACATGAAATGCCGCCCCTCATCAATTCCTGAACAACAAGCGGTAGCAGCTATTGGTCAATCGGAGTTGATGACCATCTATAATCGTCGCTTTCGTACGTATAACCAGCAAATTGGCCAGGTACTGTTGACCAGAGATGTTATTGATTACCCGGAAAGTCGCCAAAATGTGATCAACACCTTGGAGCAACTAATCAGCATGCAGGTGGTGCCGATTATCAATGAAAACGACAGCGTCTCCGTTGACGAATTAGACCATCTGACAAAGTTCGGTGATAACGATTTTTTATCTGCCGTTGTAGCTCAGCTAATCAACGCCGATCTTCTAATTATGCTATCGGATATTGATGGTTTTTATTCCGCAAACCCGACGACTGATCCAACAGCCACTCTCTATCAGCATATTCCTCAATTAACTCAACCCTTATTTGACCAAGCCGGCGGTAACGGAAGTGGCAGTCAATTTGGAACTGGTGGTATGTTAAGTAAATTAAATGCGGCCAAATTAGTCTTAGCTAATGATCAAGCCATGGTCTTAGCCAATGGTAAGCGGCCTAAAATCATGTTTGATATTTTAGAAGGCCGTAACGTTGGTACCTTATTTTCAACCATAGACTAAACCGAAAGGAGCACCATTATGACACTGTTAACTTTAGGTAAACAAGCAAAAGCTGCCTCCTATGATTTATCACAAGCCAGCACCCAGCTTAAAAATGACTTGCTCATCGCCATGGCCCATGCTTTAGAAGCTCAGTCAGAGGTTATTTTAAAGGCCAATGCTCGGGATTTAACCAATGCCTCAGATAATGGCATTGAAGAAACCATGCTAGACCGTCTTCGTTTGACTGAAGAGCGTATTCAAGCTATGTCCGATGGCATGCGCCAAGTAGCCAACTTAGCCGACCCCATTGGTGAGGTCGATAAGATGTGGAAAACTGACGATAACTTAACGATTGGCAAACGTCGGGTGCCACTTGGCGTCATCGGGATTATTTACGAATCACGGCCAAATGTCACCACAGATGCAGCCGCCCTCTGTTTTAAAACAGGGAATGCCGTTATCCTAAGAGGTGGCAAGGAAGCCTTCTTCTCTAATCAAATTCTCGTCACGATTTTGCAAGAGGTCCTTGCTGACAGTCCTCTTTCGTCACACGCCATTCAGTTTGTCAGTGATACCTCCAGAGAGACAGCTCGGGAACTCATGCAACTAAACGATTATTTGGATGTCCTGATTCCCAGAGGTGGGGCCAATTTAATTAAAACAGTTTTAGCCACTGCCACTGTGCCAGTCATTGAAACAGGAACAGGTAATTGCCATATTTATGTGGATAAAGCTGCACAATTAGAGATGGCGCGGGATATTGTTATCAATGCCAAATGCCAGCGTCCCTCTGTTTGCAATTCTGCTGAAACCCTACTGGTTCACGAAGCAGTTGCGGCGGAATTTTTGCCTTTAGTAGCCAAGAGCTTAGCCCCCTTTAAGGTTGAAATTCGGGGCGATGAGCGAACCCGTCAGTTATTGCCAGAAGCTAGACTGGCCACGGAAGAAGACTGGTCAACGGAATTTCTTGATTTTATTCTTGCCGTCAAAATTGTCAGCTCGACTGATGAAGCCATTCGCCATATCAACACCTATAACACCAAACATTCTGAAGCGATTGTTAGTGACAATTATGTTGACACTCAAACATTTCTTAATAAGGTTGATGCTGCAGCAGTATACGTCAATGCTTCCACTCGTTTTACTGACGGTTTTGCCTTTGGTTTTGGCGCGGAAATTGGCATCAGTACCCAAAAGCTCCATGCTCGCGGACCAATGGGACTTCATGAATTAACCTCGACAAAATACATTATTTACGGTGACGGTCAAATTCGTCACTAATCAAAAAACGCCAGTCAAAAACGAGGATGCTGAAATAGTCCGAATTTTCTTAACCGAAAATTCGGACTATTTATTTTTTCCCACTAGTATAGTAAATACTAATAAAATGTGAAGGTTCATCTCCACTGGGAACGCTTATTTCAATCCATTTTTGGAACTGAATTTTCCTGTTTTTTCTGTTTTGTTATTTTATGAGTTTTTCAGCAGCCTCTCAAAAATAACTGGAGTTTTTTGACTTGCCTAATTTCTCTCTTTAAGTCCCTCATTGACTTAAAGAAAAAGCTCAAGTACAGACAATCACCTGTCACTCTTTTCATCTTAATAAATGAATTTTTAGTGTCTTTTCCCCTTGACCTTTTTCTTTCTGAGATGAGTATGCTAAAATTGACTTTAGCAATATATTTTTAGTACGTAGATGTTAATGTTGAAATACAATTTAGGAGACCAATCGATGAAAGAAAAATTGCGCGCTTTATTAACAAAAGAAAAACGTTATGGCTTGGCCGCCTTTTTTATTCCTGTCCTGATTATGGGGATATGTTACGCCATGATTGGCATTTATTGGGGAAGTGACCGGAGTGTCCTTGCCAGTGATGCCTTCTCACAATTTTCCAATTTCCACGCTAGCTTTAACAATGTCTTACATGGGAAACAAAGTATCTTCTATTCATGGAATGCCTCTTTGGGGTTAAACTATTATGCGCTGATCTCCTATTACTTAGGCGGAATTTTTACACCGCTAGTTTTTTTCTTCAAAAATAGTCAGATGCCTGACGCGCTTTATCTCTTAACCTTGCTTAAAATCGGCGCCGCCAGCTTAGCTTTCTGGTTTTATGCTAAAAATACTTTTAAAATTAACAAGTGGTCTCATGTGGCTCTGGCAGTTGGCTATTCTCTTATGTCCTTTGTCACGGCTCATTCAGAACTGATTATGTGGTTAGATACCTTTGTCTATCTGCCCTTGATTTTCTTGGGGATTAATCGGATTATAGATAAACGGCAACCTACTCTTTTGTTTGTGTCCTATTTCTTACTGTTTATCTCGAATTTCTACTTTGGTTTTATGGTCGGTATTTTATCCTTTATGTACTTCTGGGCCCGAACTGCTACAGATTGGCAAAAAAATAAAGGAGCCATTGGTCATTATCTGACAACGTCATTCTTAGCCGGCATGGCTTCCATGGTTATGATTTTACCAACGGTCCTCGACTTACGATCCAATGGTGAAACCTTAAGCGAGGTCGTTAAGTGGAAAACTGAAGCCACGGCCTTTTGGGATATTGTCATCAAGAACATGGTAGGGGTCTATGATACTACCAAGTATGGCTCGATTCCTTTTATCTATGTTGGCTTGCTGCCCTTGATTTTTTGCCTGTTTTATTTTGTTAGTCGCAAGATACCATTAAAAAATAAAATTGCCTATGGCTTGATTTTTGCTGTCATTACTGCCAGTTTTTATTTAGTCCCTCTCAATTTATTCTGGCATGGCATGCACGCACCGAATATGTTTTTATTCCGCTACAGCTTCACTTTTTCTTTCTTAGTACTGATGCTAGCAGGCTACGGATTAGAACAATTTACCAAAGACGATAGCGCAGTCTTTACCAGTTCAACCATTGTCTTAATTGGTGTCTTTATTATGGCATACGTGGTTCGCTCAAAAGACAGCTATGACTTTTTAACAGACCGAAACTTTTTAGTCACCATCTTATTTTTACTGCTCTACTTGGTTGGGATTATTTTTTATCAGTTCTATCATCCCTACAAAGACAAAAAAACCAGTCGACTTCAATCTCACCAACTAGCCTTGCTATTACTTATTCTCGTTTCCTTTGAAGCGACGATTAACACTCACGCGATGCTTAATGGTATTTTGGAAGATTGGCGTTACGCCTCCCGCAGCCTTTACGAAGATCCGTATAATGATTACAGTGATGCCATCACTACCACAAAAGAAAAAGACAATGGCACCTTCTATCGGATGGAAACACTGGATCCGGTCTCGTCCAATGACAGCATTAATTACGGCTTTAGCGGCATTAGCATGTTTTCATCCATTCGCAATCGAAATGCCTCTACTGTTATGAATGATCTGGGATTCCGGTCTCGTGGCACAGGTTTGAATATTCGTTATCCGAATAACACCTTATTAATGGATTCGCTTTTTGGTATTAAATACAATCACGCGAAATTAAATCCTCAAAAATTTGGGTTTGAACGAAGTTATCAAAACGATAGTTATCAAATGTATCAAAATCAGCACGCCATGTCCCTGGGAGTCTTGACTGATCAAGCTATTTACAAGGTCAAGTTCCCTGCTAATGATAATCTCGCGGCTCAAACAAATCTGGTCAATCAGTTAGCTGGTACTGATGAAACCTTCTTTACCTTTGCTACACCTAATATAACGACTACAACAAACACAACTGTTACAGAAAGCAATGGCAATATCACCTTTGCAGAAATTGAACCAAATATTGCTAAAATAGTAAACTGGGAAATTGAAGTGCCTGCTAATAAACAAGCCTACTTAAGTCTTTTTCCAACTAATTTTGGCGAACTAAAAAGTTCCACTGCCGAAATCACAGTTGGGGGACAGAGCTGGAAAACACAAGTCGATATCACTGGTCAGTACTACAATTTAGGTTATTATAAAGAAAACACAATCGTTTCATTCTCAGTCGCCTTTTATGGAACAACCTCGTTAACGTTGATGAAGCCCCCGGTTATCCTCTTGGATATTCCTAGCTATGAGAGAGCCTTCGACGCCATTAACCAGCGAGATGTGCCCTTCAATACGAAAGGCCGGATTGCTACTGCACAGGTCGAAGTAACCTCTGATGATCAAGTCTTAATGACCACCATCCCTTACGATAAAGGCTGGACAGCTTATGTAGATGGTAAAAAAGTAGCTATTAAGCCACTAAAAAAAGCCTTTATCACTATTCCATTAAGCAAAGGCAAGCATGATGTCAAACTGAGCTTCTTGCCCCAAGGCTTTATCTTGGGACTGATTAGTCTAATCGTCTCTGTCGGGTTCTTCATCGCTTATCTTTATCTGTTAAAAAAAGCGCCAATGGAATTAGAAGAGACACCAAAAAAAAGATCTAGAAAAAAACAAACAGCCTCCCTTCAATAACCAAACTACTATCACTGACTGAGGCCTGGTTTTATAAATAAGAACGGTAAAAAGAAGTTGGACTAAGCATCCAACTTCTTTTTTTGCCAACTCATTGTCATTCCCAATAAATCAATCAAGATAAACAAGCTAAATCCAATGCCACTTAACACCAAGATACCACCATACATCATGGGATAATCCATCCGCGTCCAGGCATCCATAATAAAATAGCCCATACCGTACTTCGTCCCATAATTTTCTGTGAAAAATAAAACGGAAATAGCCGTTCCCAAAGAGATGCGACTAGTGCTTAAGACTGCAGAAAAACTGGCCGGTAAGGTAATGGCTTTAAATCTCTGCCAAGAACTGGCTTGCATGCACTGATAGATGTCATACAGATGCTCTGGAATAGCTTGGACAGCATCTCGAACAGACAAGACAACTTGCGGAAAGACAATCAAACTAATTAAAATAATTTTAGACAGTTCCCCTAAACCAAACAACAACATAATCATCGGTAACAGCGCCAATTTAGGAATCGGATAGGTCAAATAAATAAGCGGATCTAAGAGATTATTCCACAGCTTGGAACGTCCCATTAATACACCTAATCCAGAACCAATCACTAAAGCGACTCCCATGCCAATAAAAATCCGACGCAAGCTTACCATAATATGCCAACCTAACTGCGCCTTGACTAAAGTACCAAAGGACTGATAAACAACAACAGGACTTGGTAAAATTGCCTTATTAACTCCTAAGCTAGCAAGCAGCCAAATCAGATGAACAACAACTAAGGCTAACAAACTACCACAGATGCGTTTGAACAAAGGGCTCATTGACTTGCCAACTCCTTTCGCAAAGCTTGCACTGCCTGATAAAACCCAGGAGCTTCACGCCGCCTTGTTAAATCAGCCTCAAATCCTAGTGGATTATCAACCACCTTGACTATTTTGCCTGGCTGACCTGACATTAGCATAATCTTGTGCCCTAACAATAAGGCTTCCTCAATGTCGTGGGTAATAAAAAGGGTGGTTTTCGGGTGTTGTTGCCATGTTTCACAAAATAATACCTGAGCTTTTTCGCGGGTAAAGGCGTCCAGCGCAGAGAATGGCTCATCCATTAAAAGAAAATCGCCTTTAATACCAAAGGCCCGTGTAATCGATACCCGTTGTTGCTGGCCTCCGCTCATCTGATTCGGGTAGGTGTTTTTTAATTCGCTTATTTCCATGGCTGAAAACAAGGCCCCGAGCTCTGCTAGTGTATCTGCCGAAAGTTTCTTTTTCTTTTGGCTTATTTTCACAGCACTAGTCACGGCTTGCCACCCTGTCTGCCATGGTAAGAGACCATAGTTTTGCGGAACTAAGCCGATTAAGTGGTGGTTTGCCTTATAAGGCTGGCCCCCCAATTCAATTTTCCCCGCTGTTACTGACTGTAAGCCAGCCACCACTCGTAACAAAGTGGACTTCCCTGTTCCCGATGGCCCAATGATCGTATAAATCGTCTCAGCTGCTAGTGTGACGTTTAACTTCTCCAGTATCACTTGCTCCCCGACAGCAACACTGACTTCCTTAAACCTTAAAGAACTAGTCAAAATAGACATGACTGATGACATCTTCCACTTTTAACTCTTTTTTTAAGAGGCCTTCTTTTCTAGCCCAATTAAAGGCTGATTCTATGTCAGTCACTTTAACTTGCTCAAGTTTGCCATAATCGGGAATCTCAATTTGACCTTTTAAGGTTTCGGGGAAACCTACCTCTTCAATAAAGAGATTGATGTAGTCCGACTTATCGGCTGTTTCAATATAGGTTGCCGCCTGGTTATAAGCATCAAACATCCCGCGAATCGCTTTGCTTTCCTTGTCGATGAAGCTTGCAGTAAAAGCAATTGCAAAGGGATTGATGCCGATATCCCTTGTGGATTGGACCACCGTCATTTGGTTAGCCTTGGCCATCGTTACGAAAGGTTCAGGTAACACAGCCCCTGCTACTCGTTTATTCGTTAGCAGTTCCAACCGAGCAGGAACTTGAGGCACTTCATTCACCACAATATCATCCCGCCTTAAGCCCGCTTCTCTCAGCATCATATCCACTGCATAAGCGGTACCTGTTCGAGTAGAAAAGGCCACTTCTTTGCCTTTTAACTGGGCAACCGTCTTTGCTTCCTCGTTTGTGACTAAATCAAATTGATCATAAGGAGCGGCCACGACTTTAACATCTAGACCACCCTGACGGTAAATAGCCATCGCCACCAAATCCGTAATGACACCATCCAACTTTCCTGCTTGTAAAGCCGCGTCACGGTCATTAGCACTCTTAAAGACTTCCAGATCAATCTTCACGCCATGCTCCTTGGCATACCCTTCTTTTTGAGCAATAATAAATGGCATATTATCTGTTGAAGGCATTACCCCCAAACGAATCGTATGCTCTTCTTGAGTCTCTGCCTTTTCCTGCTTCTCTTCTGGCGCACAGCCACCTAAGACAAGTGCTACTGCCATTATGGCAATCACACCACTTAACCATTTCCTCACGTTTTAACCCCTCTTTCATCATTAGTAACTGCCGCCAAAAATGGCAGCCCACTTTTCTTCCATCACTGATATTACCTATTCAATCATTATTCCTTCCATAGGACGAGGTCGTCGCCGTTTTCCCCGGTCAATTAACAAATAAAGTTGCATCATCAAAAATAGCTCATTGCTCTTCTGATAGGATAAGTAACGGGGTTCCCAATCAGTAGCAAACTCTGCTTTAAAACTGCGAACGTCTTGAAAACTGATCACCGACGAACTGTAAGTGTAAAAGGCATTGACGATTCGTTCTTTCATAAAAGAAGTTTCCGCATCTCCCACATTGGCCAAAGGCGCTAAGCCCACATCGAAGAACTCACCACCTTTTGACTGGTAAGCATCAATCCCATGAGTCACCATAAACGCCCCTAATTCTGATGGGGCTGACGGTTTAACCCGCAACAAATCATAGCCCATTTCCTTGGAACCATTAATCGGCTTAAGGGAAATAAATCCCACTGCCTCTCGCTGCTTGTAAGCTACCCCAACAGGTGCCTGATTCAGGTATTCCCGCTTAAAACGGCCATTGGAAAAGTAACGTTCGCCATTGTCTTTCACCCAATTATCAGATATTTTTTCTAATTCCACAAAAAGTTCATTGGAAAGAGGTGGCTCATACCATTGAAAATGATAGCCTAAGCTTTCCAGTCGTTTTGTTTCTGTTCGATTAGTTGAGATGGTTTGTCTCTCATCTGCCGAACGCAATCGCAGTTTTCCTTCTTCCCCTAACTTCATAAAATCAAAACCTAAGTCATGAAGCAGAAGGGCATAATCATCAGTCACCCCATAAAAGACAAGTTGGTAGCCTAAGCCATCGGCATAACGAATAAACCCCTTGGTTCCCTCTTTAAAATAAGCGGAATCGCCTACTGGGTTTCCCAAAACAAACAATTTACTGCCTTGAAGCTCAAAAGTAAACATAACTTTATCCCAATGATCTTCTCGGAAATAATAATTACGCTTATCTTTTAAAAATAATAAATGACTATACGTTGTTCCGCCGTAACGTTCCAACAACCAGTTAATACGACTTTCATCAAAATACAAGCCGGCTCGATCCGATGAACCAAGATAATGGTATAGCAGAAAAATCGTGATGGCTGCCAGAATTAAACCAGCGAAACCCTGAACCCAAACAGCCTCCGAAGGAAATAATAAAAAGTTAGCTGGAATCTCACCGTGTTCTAAACGGTTTGTGGAATAAAAACCCACTACCGAATACAACATAAATAGCGCCCCATATAGAATCCCATCAAAGGTCAACGATTCCCAGGAAAAAACCAACTGCTTACGGTAAAACTCCTTGCGAGACCAATAGATACAGACAATCAGAAATGCATAAAAAATGATTAAACTCCATGAAACCGTACGAGCCACTGTGTTCACAATACAAAAAGCTAAAACAATAATGGTTGGTAAATAAGCTTTTTTGACTCGATTCGCCACGCCGCGAGCCAAACCAATTAATAAAAAACCAATCATCATATTTAAAGTCTGATCTAAAAAATTAAAAGAAAAAGGCAATAATTTGCTAAATACTTGACTCAAATTGGATAAGTTGGGCACAGTTGATAATAACGCCATGGTAATTCCCGCAAAATAGACCATGCAAACCAAAATAAAATGAGCCGTTTTTTGTGCAAATACTTTTGGTAAATCATCAAAAAACTGATTGATTTTCGCACTGGTTTGATGCATAAAGGAAAATAAACCAGTTAAAAATGGCACAATATAATAAAATATTCGATAATATAGCAGCCAAGCGACGGCCATTTCCTGCGGTAAACCTACTTGACCCAAGCCAACAATCATCAAAACATCAAAGGTCCCCATTCCACCTGGAACCATGGAAATCATGCCGATGAATGTGGCAGCTACAAAGAGAGGATAGACTTGCCACACACCCACCGAGACATCTAGCAGTTGCCCAATGACCAGAAACGTTCCGAGTGCCCCAGCCCATTGTCCAAAGGAACCCAGAAAGAGCTTTAACACACGGTTTAAGGGAAAATCTGCAAAGAGCCGCTGACGACGCAAACGGGTGAACCAAAAGAGCCCAGGGGCGTATAAACTTCCTCCTAGTAGCCAGATCCAGTAACTCCTGTATGGATTGCCTGTTCGAATGAAAAAGACATCAATAAAGGTCACGGCACAAAGCAAGGATAGGCCTGATAACATAAAAATCGCTACTTTTGAAACAGTGGTTACTACTTTTTTAGTTTCCACTTCCTGACCATAAAAACGGGCCCTTAAGGTTGCGCCGATGACGCCACCAAAACCAGCTAAATTATTTAAGGTATTAGTGGTCCAAGCTGAGGTCAAGAGGGTTTTCCGAGACAAACGTGGTTTGCCATTTTCTTCTAAAATTTCCACAGTGACCCAATCGTAAACCAGCATTGGCAAAACAGCCGTTAGGCCAATGGCTGTCATTGACAGTAAAGTTCCCTTGCGCTGAGAAGATAAAACAGCCTTCAAGTCTTCCCAGGTCATTCCTTGTAAAATCGACGTCATCTGATTCACAACAAAAAGCAATACAGAAAAGAGAAAAATCACCTTTAGCCAATTGCTATGTTTGCGAATCCAACTGCCGATGGTTCGTAATGTTTCTTTCATCGTCTCACTCCAGTTTATTCCGTTATCCTAGCCTCTAATTAACAGGCTGGTGCACTTACAGGTTTCTATTGAGTCAACCACGTAACTACTTTTTCAGAATGTCTATAATCACTCTATAGTTTACCACAATATGAGACAAACACGGGAAAACATCTTGCTCATCGACGGAATTATTTGCACTCTGTCGGTGATACGAGTAAGATTAGATGTATCATTGACGAAAGAAGTGATTTTCATGAAATTAGGATTTATTGGCGCTGGCAATATGGCCACCGCCATCATTAAAGGCTTACTGACCAAAAAGTTTCTGTTGGCCTCTGACATTTATATAACGACTTCCAGTATCGAACATACCGAAGCTGTTTCTAGATCATTGGGAATTCAAGGAGCTGATTCAAATGCCGACTTAATCAAGACAGTTGATATAGTCGTTATTGCCGTTAAACCACATATTGCTCCCATCATCTTAAATGAGCAACGAGAACTCTTAAAGATACAAAATCCAGTGTTGGTATCCATTGCATCAGGCTTAACCTTAGACAATTTAGCTGAGTTAACTTCACCTGAACAAAAAATCGTTAAAGTAATGCCAAATATGAATGTGACCATTGGCCAAAGTGTTTCTGCTATTTGTGGCAACCAATTAGCGACTCAAGAGGAGATTACCATGGTGACTGATCTGTTTAATGTAGTGGGCACTACTTATCAAATTGCCGAAAAAGACTTTCGAAACTTTACAGCTTTGGCTGGTTGTTCTCCCGCTTTTACTTACCTTTACATTGACGCTATGTCACGTGCTGGTGTCAAAAATGGATTGCCAAAGAACATGGCGACTAAAATTGCAGCAGAAACTGTTAAGGGTAGCGCCCAAATGGTCTTGGATTCTGATGACACCCCTTGGGATCTGATCGATAAAGTCTGTTCTCCTGGCGGCACGACCATTGCCGGACTGGTTGCCCTAGAAGAGGATCATTTTATGGCAACAGTGATTAAAGGATTGGAAGCCACTATTAAACGTGATCAAGAACTAGAAAATGCGTAATAAGAGAAAGTCCCCTTTCTCTTATTTCTTTTATAAATAAGATTCGTTTTCTGAGAAAGACTGTTACAACAATGATGCAAGAGATACTTGCTACCATTTTCACGATAAATTTAGTAAAGTTAATTCAGGCGATAGAAGACTATCGACGATTCAATGAGGAGAGAGACATGACCATAGGTGAAAAATTACAAGCACGGCGAAAAGAACTAAATTTAACTCAAGAGGCAGCGGCTCAGCAACTCCATGTCTCGCGACAAGCAATCTCCAATTGGGAGACCGGTAAAAACTATCCCGATCTTGAAACCATTATTGCCATTAGTGATGTCTACACTGTTTCTTTGGATACCTTACTGAAGGGAGATACATTAATCGTGAAAGAAATCAACAAAACCATCTATACCAGTTTTATTAAAAAAGGGATCCTCTTTCTGGGGCTATTAAGTAGCGTGATTTGCCTAGTAGTAAACCTTGCCATTGATCAGCGCTTAACATGGTCTTTTATTCCACTCATCAGCATCGGCTGCATCAATCTGATTTGGTTAACCTTTGAGCGAGCGACGAATCAACGACTGATTAAGGCATGGCTCTGTCTCAGTCTGTTAACGCTACCTTATCTCTGGTTACTGGAAAGAATTTTAGTTAACAGCCAATATATTGGCAGCCAGGGATTCTTTAAACTGGCTGCCCCCATTAGTCTTATCTGGTTAGCTTTGCTTTGGTTGTCAGTCATTATCCAGCTTAAGAGGAAGTGGCACTGGAGCTATTCCGTCGCCTTGTTTTGTTTGACAGCCATCGGTGGTGGTTATCTGATGAACATCGTACTGAATCAAACAGGCAATCACCTAACGACTATGATCAACACCATTACATTAGGAAGCCTGTCCTTATTCTTCTTTTATTTGGGAAATGTTAGTCAGTCTCGTCGATCTAAGTAACAGAAACATTTACTTGTTCAAGGAAACTTCCTTGGGCAAGTTTTTTTATCCATAAAAACAAAATTGTCTTTATAAATTTTTTTTACCTGTGCCCCACTTTGATTTTCTGCTTGGATAAAGCTGATTCTAGCAATCTTTCTAGTAGCTATTCCCAATAATTCAATAAGTCGTCTGATGACTATTTTCTCTGAAATACAGTTCAACACTTTGAAATTTCCAAGTAAATCAGCGACAATGGTCATGCGCTACCTCGTCGTATAATGGACGTCTCACTAGCGACTGCCATAGTTAATTTCACCTGAAGTATATAAGTCATTGTTTTGACCCGGTTGCGCTAATAGAACTGGGAATTTAATTCTAAAGGAGTCCCAACTGTGATTCAATTTGAACAGGTAACGAAAACCTATGACCTAGGTAACCCTCAGAAAAAAGCCTTATCAGCAATCTCACTAGAAATTACTGCCAAGGAATGTTTCGGGATTGTCGGTCCCAGTGGCTCCGGCAAGTCAACTCTTTTGCGCTTAATCAATCAATTGGAGACACCAGATACTGGCCATTTAATGTTAGACGATGAAGATGTCTCTCGTTTATCTGCAAAAGAGCAACGACTTAAGCGTCAATCGATTGGCATGATTTTTCAGCAGTTTAATTTACTCAATAATAAGACAGTCTACGACAATGTGGCATTGCCTTTGAAACTACAAGGGAAGATCAAACAAAAGCGTGTAATGGAGATCATGGACTTTGTTAATATTGATAACTTGGCCAATCAATACCCTCAGCAATTAAGCGGTGGCCAAAAACAACGAGTTGCGATTGCCAGGGCCTTATCTTTCGACCCTCGGATTTTACTTTGTGATGAACCAACCTCAGCCCTTGATGAACAACATACTGAAGAAATTATTAAGTTGCTAAAGGAAGTTCATCAACATTTCCACACTACGATGGTCATTGTGAGTCATGAGTTTTCTGTCATTCGTCATTTATGTACCCGAGCCGCGATTTTAGAAGAAGGCCAGTTATTAGACGTGATTCCTGTGTCTCCTACTGAACCAACTGTCTTTGATAGCTACTACCACCGAGCACTGGAGAGTTTAAACTGATGACCCTTTATTTAGAACGACTCACTTATTACCAGCCAGAAATGACGAAGGCCCTTTGGGAAACAGGTTATATGCTAACTGTTTCCACCTTAGCTGCCATCCTGTTGGGTTTACCTTTAGGAACCTATCTTTTTTTAACAGGCAAGCAAGGCGTGTTGGCCAATCCCTTCCTTTCGATGATTTTCAATAGCTATGTTAATATCGTTCGTTCCTTTCCCTTTTTATTGTTTGTGATTGCTTTAATCCCTTTGACACGCTTTTTACTCGGTTCCTCTTTTGGGACCTATGCCGCAACCTTGCCTTTAAGTTTAGTCGCCATTGCCATTTATGCTCGCTTAGTGGAACAGGTCTTACTCGATGTGCCAAATGAAACCATCGAATTAGCCCATTCACTTGGCGCGACAAGCAAACAGTTAATTTGGAACTTTTTATATGTCGAGGCCCGTTCGGGATTGATTCTTAGTCTGACCTCCTTAATGATTAGTATGGTTTCCTATTCAACAGTCATGGGCGTGATTGGCGGCGGTGGTATCGGCGATTTTGCTATTCGTTACGGGTATCAGCGTTATGAGTACGACATTATGTACACCACTATTATTATCATGATTACCGTTGTGATGTTAATTCAGTTACTCGGCAGCAAATTTGCAAAAAAAATAGATAAACGAAAGAAATAGGAGAGTCTACCCATGAAAAAGAAGTTAGTTTTGTTAAGCCTTATTAGTGCCCTAATCCTTTTAGTCGTCGCCTGTACACCAAAAGAGAAAGAAAAAGCCACAAAAAAAACCGTTAAAATTGCGGCTCATTTGCCAACTATGGTCGATATTATTAAGATTGCCACCCCTGTCATGGAAAAAGAGGGTTATAACCTTGAATTGGTCCAAGTGAACGATAATATTCAATACAACGAATTGCTAAACAATAAAGAGGTTGATGCCAATTTTGCCCAGCATCAACCTTTTATGGAAAAATTTAACGAGGAACGACAGGCGAATTTAGTTGCCGTTCAGAAGATTTACGATGCCAAAGTGGGGTTTTATGCGAAGGAGGCTCAAACCATTGAAGAGATTCCTGATGGTTCTAAAGTCGCTCTCCCTAGTGATGTGTCGAATGAAGGCCGTGCTTTGGCAATCTTAGCCGATGCCGGGCTGATTACCTTAAAAGAAGGAGTCGGATTCGCAGGCACCCTCAAAGATATCGAAAAAAATCCGAAAAATTTTCAATGGTTATCGGTTGATTTATTAAACCTATCAGAAACTTATGACGAAGCCGGGGTCAGTTTGGTTTACAACTACCCAGCCTATATCTCCAAAATTGGCTTAACACCAGCTGATGCCTTAATTTTAGAGAAAAAAATAGACCAGCGCTTCGCCATTAATCTGGTAGCTCGGGAAGACAACCAAGATTCAGCAGAAATCAACGCCTTAAAAAAAGCGATGACCAGTCCTGAAGTCAAAGCCTATTTGGAAAAAGAACACGGTGATACCACGGTTCCTGCTTTCTAAGACAAAAAAAGTTACAAGCAACTGCTTGTAACTTTTTTTGTCTTAGAATTATAAACCAGGTTCACGACCTAATTTAGCTGTCAACATCCAGATTTGTTTTTCAACAATTCCTTTAAAGTTAATAAACATGTCTTCCGTCACGTTATCCCCTTCTTCACCGGCAGCCTCAATACCTTCTGCGTAAAGCGCTGAAAGATAACGATAGCCATCGACTAAACGCTCCATGCGTTCAGAAATCGTTTTGTCGTAAGAACCAGGCTCATCACTTAATTTTGTCTGTTCTGCAAACTCACTTAATGTTGAATAGGGAGCACCACCAATTGTGATTAAACGTTCTGCAACTTCATCTAACTGATCATTAATCCCATCCATAAAAGTATCCATTTGTGGGTGTAATGTTAGAAAATCATTACCGCGCATATACCAGTGTGTTTGATGAATAATCACTGAAAACTGACTTAAATCTGCCACCAATTGATTTAATACTTCTTTGGTTTTTGCACCTGCAACTTTTGCTTCTTTCGTATAACTCATACTAATAGTTCCTCCTTTTGTTGAAAAGATTCAACCAATTATTTGTACCTTACTTCTTTATGTTAAATCTTTCTCAAACAAATAGCAACTCTTGTGCATATAACTGAGACTATTTCTCATTTAGTTAGAATCTTTCTCAATCAGTGACGTTATTATTTCCGTTCGGCCTGCAATCCATCATGAATCTTCGTTAAATTCCATTCCATCATTTTATAATAACTATCGCCAACTTCACCCTTTTTAGCAAGAGAATCAGTGAATATTTTTTCATAAATTGGAATACCTGTTTCATTAGAAACACTTTCCATACTACGAGGATCAACGCTAGTTTCAATAAATAGACTCGGTACCTTAGTCTTATTGATTTTATCAATGATCTGGCTCATTTGATCCGGTGTCCCTTGACTTTCCGTATTGATTTCCCAAATATAGGCAGCCTCTAATCCATAAGCTTTAGAGAAGTACTTAAATGCCCCCTCACTAGTCACAAGTAAGGCCTTTTCCTTAGGAATTTCCTTAAATTCTTTTTTCCCTTTTGTATCCAATTCTTGTAGTGTTTCAATATACTCTTCTGCATTTTGTTTAAAGTAGGCCTCATTAGCAGAATCTTTCGCTGCCAGGGCTTTTTCAATATTCCTTACATAAATAATCCCGTTTGAAATATCCAGCCAGGCATGGGGATCTTGTTCTGACTCTTTGCCATCACCAGTCAAAAACATAGGCTCAACACCTAGACTAGCTGCAAAAAAATCAACCTCTGCTTTTTTGTTGGAGGTCTCCATCAATTTGGCAAACCAGCCACTTCCCCCTGTTTCCAAGTTTAAACCATTGTAAAAAACTATGTCTGCTTCCGTTGATTTAGCAATATCCACTGGCAGTGGTTCGTATTCATGAGGATCCGTCCCCACTGGGACAATGCTGTGAACCTCTACTTTATCCCCTCCGACAATTTCAGCCATATCAGCCAAAATTGAATTAGTCGCAACGACTTGCAACTTATCTGACGATTTCCCATCTTCTTTATTTTGACCACAAGCTCCTAAAAAAATCAGAGCTAAAACACCGACGACTGTTAATTTAATTTTCTTCATGGACAACCACCTCTTTCCGATTAAATACAATCCCTTGTTTAGGAGAAAAAACAAAGGCTAAAATAAAGAATATCGCAGCTGTTAAGACAATCGCTGCTCCTGATGCGACGTTAAAACTATAGCTGAAGAATAGTCCAATAACTGAGCTAACTGTGCTTAAACTCGCTGATATGACAATCATACGGGACAATTTATTAGTCAAAAGAAAGGCTGTTGCCGCTGGTGTCACTAATAGTGCCACCACTAGGACAGTACCAATCGTTTGCAAGGCAGTCACCGCTACCAGAGTCAATCCAAACATTAAACCATAGTGAATCAAATTAACATTTAAGCCATACGCTTGTGCCATAGTTGGATCAAAGGAACTAACCAGTAACTCTTTAAAAAATAATAGGACGAAAACAAAGACAACGACTGCTACAATTGCAGTAATCATAATATCACTTTGTCTAACAGCCAATACATTACCAAATAAGATATGATAAAGATCCGTTGAGCTCTTAGCAAAGGAAATCAAAATAATCCCTAGGGCAAAAAACGAGCTAAAGACAATTCCGATGGCAGTGTCGCTTTTTAATTTACTTTTTTGTGTCACAAAACCGATTAAGAGTGCTGCCATAATGCCAAAAACCGACGCTCCGATGATAAAATTGGCTCCCACCATATAAGAAATTGCCACTCCTGGTAAAACCGCATGAGAAATCGCATCTCCCATTAAAGACATCCCCCTAAGAACGATAAAACTACCAATCACACCAGAGATTAAGCCCACAATAATACAGGTGATTAAGGCATTTTGTAAAAACTCATACTTAATTAAGCCCTCAATAAAATTTCCAATCATTAGTCCGTCACTCCTTTAATGATAATCTCGCCCATTGTATTCCCATAGGCCTGTTGAATAGTTGCTGTTGTAAATGTATTCTCAACTGGCCCATAACTAACCAGTTGTTTATTCATTATAATTAATTCATCAAAATAGTCCGTCACCTTATGTAAATCATGATGCACAATCACAATCATCTTCCCCACAGATTTCAATTCTTTTAATAAATCAATAATCACCTTTTCACTGGTCATATCAATCCCGACAAAAGGCTCATCCAAAAAGATAATTGCCGCATCTTGAGCCAGGGCTCGAGCAATAAATACCCGTTGCAATTGCCCTCCTGAAAGTTCACCAATTTGACGCTTGCGAAATTCAGCCATCTTGACTAGCTTCAAGCAATCTAAAACTTTTTCTTTATCGGCCTTTTTAGGGCGTCTCAATATTCCCAGTTTGGGATACGTGCCTAAAAGGACAACTTCTTCCACTGTTATGGGAAAGGTCAAATCAATCGCACTGCGTTGCTCAACATAAGCAATGTGTTTTCTTGCCTCTCTGATATTCACACTACCAACAGATGTACTCCCCGACACAGGCTTAACTAAGCCTATCATCCCTTTCAACAAGGTTGACTTACCCGCACCGTTAGGACCAATAATCCCGGTAATTGCTCCGGGTTTTATTTCTAAGGTCACGTTTTCAATGGCTTTTTTCCCCTGGTAAGAGACACTTAAATCGTTAACAGTTATATTTTTACCACTGAATTCATGATCAGTGGCGACTAAATTAATTTGTTCGTATGCTTCCATTATCATTACCTCCTGATTTTTAGGTACACCTAAACTTAATATAAGTCTAGCAGAATAATGCGGTTAGGTCAAATTAATTTATCGCAAAAAAAGCCACTATTTTCATTTTCTGAAAATAGTGACTTCCTTTATTTGACTAATGACACCTGAAAAAGGGTTTGGCTTTCAAAGATTTCATTTGGTTGTAAAACGATTGAACCAAAGTGGGGGTGGTTAATCCCATCCGGTAGTTGCTGGGTTTCCAGCGTCACACCGCCATGTTTGACTTGAAAACTATCCTTCATCCTGACTGGCTCATCAATCATGTTACTCGTGTAGACAACCACAGCTGGAGCATCAGTAATCATTTCCAATTTAATCAGTCGCTGACTATCCATTAGTGTCACTTGGGGCT
The DNA here is from genome assembly GCF_963518325.1 of uncultured Vagococcus sp. Lineage (NCBI taxonomy): Bacteria > Bacillati > Bacillota > Bacilli > Lactobacillales > Enterococcaceae > Vagococcus > uncultured Vagococcus sp. The sequence goes on from NZ_CAUQJB010000005.1 coordinate 45,775, forward strand.
CACTGGCTTTATTTAAGAGAAACGGATGATCATACCCATCTACTAGACGGTTTTGTTCATAATCACTTCTTAACCCCTGACTTATCGCAACAGCCTGCCTAAAATCAAAAGGAGTTCCTTCGACTTGTCGTAGTTCGCCTGTAGGTATTAAAGTATCAGTCAACACACCATATTGGTCGGCATCTAGCGAAAGCAAATGATTGCCAATCTCTTCAGTTCGTTCCTGATTCAAATTGAAATACACATGATTGGTCGGATTAACTAAAGTTGTAGCATCTGTTTTAGCCCGATAATCAATTATCCACTGATCATCGTTAGTCAAAGTATGACTAACAGTCATGTCTAAATTGCCGGGAAAACCATTGTCACCATCCTTTGATAACAGGCTAAAATGAAGGGTTACCTGGTCTTCCTGTTCAGCAATACGTGTTTGCCAAATTCGACTGTCAACACTCTTAGCGCCACCATGCAAACAATTCTTACCTTCATTGTGAAACAGCGGATACCGTTGCCCCTCAAGCGTATAGCTACTGCCAGATAATCTCCCCGCAACACGGCCAATAGTGGCGCCAATATAGCTGTCCTTTTCAGCATATTCCTCGGCAGAGTCAAACCCTAAAACTAAATTACGTCTTTGGTTATTGACATTCAGATAAAAATTAACGATTCTGGCGCCAAAATCTGACAATTCCAAAACCGTGCCACGGTCATTTTCAAGGGTGTATAGACTTGCCTCTTTGCCAAATTTTCTTGTCTGTACGTTCATTTTTCAGCCTCACTGTATAGTCTTTCTGGAAAATATTGTAAATTTATTTCTTTAATCTTCGCCAACTCACATTTAGGTGTCCGATCATATGCTAGTAAGCCGTTAATCTCTTGCTCTACATCTGTCAGTTGGGTGTAACAATAACCATAAAGGGCTTTTGAGCCATAGAGTGCCGACATTATTCGTCCGTACTCACTGACAAATTCATTTGCACCACTGACCGATGTGTAACCCCAACCATCTTGTTCACCAACTTGATAACCAATGCCACCAAATTCCGTTAGCATGATTGGTTCTCCTTGATAACTATAGCCCTCCGCGTAAATCCCCCACTTACCGGGGGCCTGATTGATTAAGTTATCAGCAGTTGCCAAAGTATCGATAAAATGGTCGTACTTTTTAGTTTCAGTAGCGCTACCATGACTGTAATTGTGAATCGCACAAATATCAGTGACGGTCATTTCCCAGCCGTCATTGGAAATCACTAAACGAGAGCGATCCAGTGAATGAATCAGATGATAAATCCCTTCTGAAAAATGTTGCTGCTGCTTATTATGATGAATATCCGGGACGCCCCAGCTCTCATTTAGTGGGACCCATGTGACGATTGACGGATGATTGCGATCACGTTCAATAATTTCAAACCATTCATTTGTTAAACGTTCCACAGCTTTTTCTGTATAGACTGGCGCTGATGCACATTCTCCCCAGACCAAAAATCCCAGTTTGTCCGCCCAATATAAAAAACGTGGATCTTCAACTTTTTGATGCTTGCGGCAACCATTAAAGCCCATTTCTTTAGCCAGTTCAATGTCTCGCTTATAATCCTCATCTGTCGGCGCCGTTAAAAGACCTGTTGGCCAATAGCCTTGATCCAAGACTAAGCGTTGATAATAAGGGTAATTATTAAGAAAAATCATGCCTTTTTCCGTATGGATTTTTCTAAAACCAAAATAGCTCTCAACTTGATCCAACACTCTGTCATCTGAATCAATCAATTTTAATGAAACATCAAACAAATTAGGGGTTTCAGGACTCCAAGTCCACCCATTATCGTGAAAATTACTCCTGAAAATCTTATTTTGGTACAACTCAACTGAACGAGTGACTTCCGAGCTAGTTATAAGTAGCAAATCTGAGGCAATCGCTTCCCCTTGAAAACTAATTTGATAGCACACTTGTTTGCCTACGGCTTCAGCTGGAAAATTAAGACTGATCCCCACTTTTCCGCAGTCCACATCTGGCTGAAACACCACTTGTTTTATATGACTGGCCGCTACTTCCTCTAGCCAAACCGTCTGCCAAATCCCTGTGGAATTAGTATACCAAATGCCTCGCGATTCTTTCTCCCAAAATTGTTTCCCTCGAGGAATCGTTTCATCTGAATGGGGATCATATACTTTTACTACGAGGATTTGTTGTCCCTCTGTCTTTAGATACGCCGTCACATCAAAGGAAAAAGAGGTGTGCCCTCCGATATGACTACCTACATAACTTCCATTCAGAAAAATATCCGCCTGGTAATCCACGGCACCAAAATGTAGCACAACCTTTTTCTCACTGAAATACTCGAAGGCTTTACGATACCAGACAGTATCATGAACTTCTCGTTGATTAATTTGACTAAGTTCTGATTGATAAACAAAAGGAACATTAATCCTTTGTGGTAATGGTACCAGACCTTTATCCCATTTTTTTTCGATTCCTTGATTCTCATCGTCAAAGGCAAATTCCCATTCCCCATTTAAATTAGTCCACTGCTTTCGTTGAAACTGAGGACGTGGGTATTCATTCCGTTTATTCATCATATTCTCCTTACTCGCTGCACTTTATAGCGAGCGACTATATTCATTTGTTCTTATTTTTTTGATTGCTTGACCTTTTGCCACAAGCAACACAATACTTATAACAGCTAAAATCAACCCCAGAATATCCATGACTAGTAATGAAAAAAGTGAGACGACTATCAACCAAACTAGCCATTTTCCAGGGATCTCTTGCGCTTTTAAATAACGCTTAGCAAGTACCAGATTAAATAGACCTAAACCAATTAAGACAGTCCCAAAAAGACTAATAAAAATAAAGGCACTACCAAAAAGCGAATCCATCGCTTTGGCACTTTGATAGGTCATATCTGGCAACTGACTCAGCTGATGTCGCTTAAACAAGCCATAAAAAAGAATGGTAATAACCCCATCTATGATTTGCCAACACCCTAAAGCTCCTACGACACGACGCTCCATTGATAATTTCATTTGCTTACCCCTTTACGCCAGAAGATAAGGACATGGACTCCAAAAAGTATTTTTGAGCAAATAAGTATAATAGAAAGGTTGGTACAATCGCAACAAGTGCTCCCGCCATCAATAACGTTGGCTGAGCTTGATACATTCCTTGAAGTAATTGCAAACCAGGTGTAATCGGCATTTTATCGATATCATTGAAAACAATCGAAGGCCATAAAAAATCATTCCACGAACCGGTAAAAGCAAAAAGTGAAACGACTAATAAAATCGGCTTAATAACAGGTAAAATCACTTTTAAGAAAATCGTCATTTCACCTGCACCATCGATTCGCGCAGCTTCATCAAACTCTTTCGGAATATTATCCATAAATTGTTTGACTAAAAAAATGTTCATAACCCCTGACGCTCCAGGCACAATCATCGCTAATGGGGAATTAACCCAACCAAAAGTGTCGACAATTTTGTAAAGTGGAATTAAATTAACCACACTAGGGAACATCATTGTCGCCATCAAAAAGGCAAATAACTGATTTTTCCCTTTAAATTGCAAACGGCTATAAGCAAAAGCTGAAAAAGAAACCACCACCAACACCAACATCGTATGGCTAACAGAAATGACCAGTGAATTGGTAAACCACTTAATTAATGGGGTACTGGCATTGTTGAAGAGTAATGATGTGTAGTTGGTCATGACCCATTCGGCTGGCAAAAATTTAAAGCCGCCAGTCATAAACTCCATTTCCGACTTAAAAGAGGTGACTCCCCCCCACAATAGCGGAACAATCCAAATAATGGCCATTAGGAATAAGAATAGAAATGCGGCAATCTTTGGGTAACTAATTCTTCCTTTGTTTTTCATCTTCTTATCCTCCTAATCCTTATTTCTTAGTAGCTTAAATTGGATACCGGCCACAATCATAATACAAAAACCTAATAATACAGCCATCGCTGAAGCAATTCCGGCGATTGATTGACCTGAACCAAAGGCATTTTGCTGAATATTCATCAACAGAACTCGTGTTGAATTGGCTGGACCACCGGCTGTTAACATCAGTGGCTGCCCGTACACATTAAATTGGGCAATCGTTGTAATAACCACGGTATATAATAATTGCCCTTTAATGCTTGGTAACGTAATTTTAAAGAACTTCTGCACTGCCGATGCTCCATCAATATCTGCAGCTTCATAAAAATCTTTGGAGATACCGTTTAGCGCAGCCTGATAAATAATCATATTGCCGCCAATCGTCCACCAAACCGTCACCACTACAATCGCCATCCAGGCGTATGGCTGGGTGCCTGTCCAAACAATATCTAAATTGAATAAGTTATTGATCGGCCCGTATGTCACATTAAACATCAGCGTCCAAATAATGACCACTGCTGAAATAGAAAATAATGAGGGCAAATAGAACAAAGATTGGAATAGCTTGCCTAATTTCGGTTTTGCATTGAGGGCCGCTGCTAATAACAACGGAACAATGATACAAAATGGAACTGAAAATATCACAAAGAAAAAGGTATTCTTTAAGCCATTATGAAACTGTTCAAAAAAAGTGGAATCTTTTTGAAAGAGTATCTCTTGGAAATTTTTAAATCCCACAAAGGTTGGCGCATTTACCAAATCCCAATCTGTCATCGAAATATAAATACCAAAAACAACTGGAATCAAGAAGAAGATGACAAATATAAGCAGATGTGGGGCAACAAATAGCCAAGGCATTAATCGTTTATTTATTTTGCTTTTACTAATAGAACCTGTACTTTCCATCCTAATTTCCCCTTTTCATTTAATAGCCAGTCAGCGTGCTCTAACTCGACATTAACCAATTTTATCGTAAGAATTATCACATAATACCAAACAATTTCTTGGTGTAAGCACACTCACACCAAGAAATTCACTTGTCTATTTGCCAGATGAATCTTTTGCCACTTTATCAGACACTTCTTTTTGCATATTCTTAACAGTTTCTTCTACAGGCACTTTACCAAAAACAGCATCCAATCCGTTAGCATCAATAAACTCTGACACATAACCATTGTACTTGTAGTCAAAGATTTTTAATGTCCCTTGTTGCTCAGGAGTTGACAGGTAAAATGATTGAGGCATTTCCAAGTACTCTTTGTCGTCAAGTAAACTTAGGCTTGCTGGATTTTGTCCCGCCTTAGCCCATTCTAAAGAATTATCACGTAACCAATCGATAAAGGCTAGTATCCCTTTTGTTTTTTCATCTGAACGCTCTTTATTTTTAAACATCACGAACTGATGAGAAGAGGACCAGTTAACAGCTTTACTTAAATCATCGGATAACTGAGGAGAATTTGTAAAGCCCCAGTCAATCTTAGCGTCTTTAATATTATTCTGAATCCAGATTCCTTCAGGGAAGAACAATAATTTATTACTGACAAAAAGTTGCGTTGGATCTTCACCGTCTTTTGTCGTTAAGCCTTCTTTTGAAAGAGAAAGCCATTTGTCGAAGGTGTCAATTGCAGCTTGATTATCAAGTGTTGGTTCCGTTCCGTCAGCACTTAATTCACCACCATTTTGAGCATAGAGAGAAAGGAAATTAGGTTTCATCCAAGTAATCGCCAAACCACGAATGTCATCCTTTTTCGCTGCCTTACTGGCTTCTTCAATCTCATCAAAGGTTAAAATATTATCATCTAAAGCCGTCGGCAAGTATTTTTCCAATAATTCTTTGTTATAATACGTTCCCCAGCTATGTATATCCAAAGGCAAGCTGTAACGGCTACCATCTTTTTCGCCTAACTTCCAAGCTTCCGGCACATAATTATCTGCTTTTATTTCTGGGAAATCTTTCAATAGTTCATCATAAGTTAACAACATATCATTGTCCTTATACTGAGTAATACGTTCCGCATGAACAATGTTTAAATCTGGAATATTTTTACCTGAATTAACGACTGTTGGTATTTTGGTGTACATATCACCTTCTTTAAGGGAAACATTTTTAACTTTAAACTCAGGGTTTGTTTTGTTATAATCATCAATCATTTTTTGCATATTGGAGCCGTCTGCTCCAGTAAAAGGATTCCAAAAAGTGATTTCATTCTTTTTGCTCGCTGAGCCTTTATCATCTTTGCTGCTGCCACACCCAACTAATAACAATGATGCCAATGCAGCCACAGCCGCTCCAATAACTACTTTCTTTATCTTCATAACGCTTACCTCCATTTTTTATTAACATAATAGTTAAACTAACTTTATTATCTAACAAGTAATACTGACTAAAATCAGTGATTTTTTCGATACAACCCCCTTACCTTAACTCTAAAGTTAATGGTATAATAAAATCAAAGATTCTATTTGATTAGAATACATATTGGGAGGTTATTATGGAATTAGATATTAGCAAAGACTCGTTACTCGTGTACGAAGTTTTAGCCAGCGAAACTCGACTAAATATCATCAAGTTATTAGGAAAAGAAAAGCGAAACATTTCAGAAATTGCCTCTGCTCTTAATTTAAGTAACGCCATTATCACTCGACACATCCAAAAAATGGAAAAAGCCAATATCATCAAATCTGAAAAAGTTCCAGGTAAATCCGGTATTCAAAAATTGGTCTTTCTCAGTGTAGACGATATTCACATCCGTTTTCCAGAAAAGATTTACCATGCTTTCAATTTGCATAAGACCGAGTTGAAGCTTGGCCACTTCACTAATTTTAATGTCAACCCAACTTGCGGACTAGCTACTACCAACAATATTGTCGGCAAACCCGATGACCCCAAATATTTTATGGAAAGCGACCGGGTTAATGCCGCCCTCCTTTGGTTTTCAAAGGGATTTGTGGAATATAAAATCCCCAATTTATTGCAGGATAATCAACATGCTGAAATGCTTGAAATCAGTTTTGAATTATCTTCTGAGTTCCCTTTGTCAAATAACGTTTGGCCAAGTGACATCAGCATCTATATTAACGATATTAAGATCGGCGTCTACACCGTTCCCGGTAACTTCTCTGATACAAGAGGTCGTTATACACCAACTTGGTGGAACAATCAATTCAGCCAGTATGGCTTACTAAAACACCTGAGAATTAATTCTTTGGATTCAGGCATGGATGGGGAGCCTTTTTCAGCCGTCACGATCAATGACCTTAAGTTGGATCAGCATTCTTTAATCACTTTAAAATTCGCCGTCGAAAGCGATTCTCCCAACGTTGGCGGTCTAACTCTATTTGGCAAAGGGTTTGGAAACCATGATCAAGATATTCTCGTTAACCTTTATTATATTGATAACTAATTTCCACTCTGAGGCTGGGCTATTGTCCTAGCCTCGAATATTTTCTCCCACATTGTTCCTGCTTTTCGAGAGTGCTCGGAGCATGTGTTTGTCTGTAACGAGTTGCCCACCGGGAAAGCAAAACGACTTTATGTCTCAACATTCTTAACTTTTTCGTCTTTCATTCACTTTCTTAACTTTTCTTAAATCAACTTTCGGTTGACGATCAGGCGTTAACAACCCATTAACTTCTTGCTCCACATCGGTTAATTGGGTGTAACAATAACCTGATACATAATCAAGATTTTGGATAGCCTGATGAATCTCATCAAATCGTTTCATAAACGCCTCTTCATCCGCCACCTGATTACCGTATCCCCAGCCATCTTTACTATTAAAAGCGATACCACCGAATTCTGACATAATGATTGGTTGGCCGCCATACTTATAATCTCTAGCAAATGCATAAAAATCCTTATTAAACATTAATTGATTGCTCATTATTTTGTCTCGATCCTCATACCGTTTATTAAACAAAGGAATCAGCTCTTCATAATCGTGTAACGTAATAATATCTGAGATTGTATGAACCCAGCCATCATTGGTAATGACCGGTCGCTCGGAATCAATGGCTTTTGTCAGATAATAGATGCTCTCAGTAAATTTCTGTTGTTTAACGTCCTCATAAATATTGCCAATTCCCCAAGACTCATTAAAGGGTACCCATGTAATAATAGACGGGTGATTATAATTTTGCTTAACAATGCTTAACCATTCATGGGTGAATAACTCGATGGCTTGATCATTGAATTCATACGTCGACGCCATTTCCGACCAAACTAACAGACCATGCTTATCACATAGATAGAGGAATCGTTCATCTTCTGTTTTTTGATGCTTCCTAACTCCGTTATAGCCCATTTCTTTAATTCGCATAATATCCAATTCCAGCGCTTCAACAGAAGGTGGCGTCAAACCAGATTCTTGCCAGTACCCTTGATCAAGAATTAACCGCTGATAAAGACTGTGGCCGTTTAATAAAATTGTCGAGCCCTCAATGGCGATGGACCGCATTCCGAAATAACTATCAACCAAATCGACTGATTGATTGTCCACTAGAAGTTCCACTTTTAAATCGTATAGATTAGGCTCATCTGGCGACCATAAACGCATCCCCCAAGCTGTGTCCAACCTATCCACAACAGATAAACTTATCTGACTTAGTTCTTGGGGCAAGGAACTAGTTGTTTGACTAATCAGATTCCCTTGAAAAGAAATAGTCGAAATTAAGTGATAGTTTTTCTGACGATCAAAATGATTTAATTGAATATCACAGGCCAATGTCTGTTGACTCACATCGGGTGTTAATTTAATCTCACTGATGTGATTAGCTGCTACTTTCTCTAACCAGACTGATTTCCAAATACCTGTAGTTTGAATATACCAACAACCGAAGTTATCTTTCAACCATCGTTGTTTCCCTCTTGGCTGTGAGCATAGCATAGTGTCTTCTACTCTAACTACCAAACTTACTTTATCTTTTTTGCCACTGATTTGAAAACTAAACCGACTGTAACCACCCCGGTGATCGCCCAGCTTCTCACCATCAATCCAGACTTGGCTGTAATGATCGGCTCCTTCAAAGTGAAGTAAGTAGTCTTGACCTTCTTCTAATTCCACTTCTTTTCGATACCAGACTATTGAAATAAATTCTTCTTGATGAATGCCACTTAGCTCTGTTTCATATGAAAAAGGCACGTTGATGATATCACTGCCGAGCCAGTTTTTATACCACTGTTCTTTCACCCCACTGTCAGTTTCATCAAACTTAAACGACCATTCGCCGTCTAACATGACCCACTCTTTTCGTGTCAGTTGCGGTCGTGGATGCGTGCTACTCAAGGTACTCATCTTCTTCCTCCTTATTTAACTATAAAGTAAAACAAAAAATAATACTTTTACTAAATTATATACTAAACAGCTGTTAAAAATAATATATACCAGTTCATAACGGTTGTCAAGCGCTTTCAATCATTTAACTTTATCGTTAACCCCGAAGTGAATCAAGGTATAAAAAAACGGAAGAGTTTAACTTTAAAGTTAAACTCTTCCGTTTTTTTATACGGATAAAACCAAAAATGCTTTATCCTCAGTTATTTTAAACTGATGACACATTCACCTAAACAGCCGTCATTGAGATACATACTAATCTTATCTCCATCTGTTAGCCCACCTACTCCGGCTGGGGTCCCAGTAAAAATGATATCTCCTGCTTTCAGATCAAACTGCTCCCAGCAATTAGCTAACAACTCTTCTAAATTAAAAATCATTAACTGCGTATTTCCCCTTTGGACAATTTGATCATTAATTCTCAATTGAAAGTTTGTCTCACCAAAATCACCTAGACTAGAATAAGGCACTCCCTCTGTCAAAACGGCACTATTCTTAAATCCTTTCGACCTTAACCACGGCAACCCCTTAGCTTTCAATTGACTTTGAAGGTCTCTCAGAGTTAAATCCAAACCTAAAGCGACGGTTCCCACCAATGTTTCTAATGGCTGATTTGGCAAATAATCAGCCTTCATTTGAATAACTAACTCCACTTCATAATGAATCTCCCCTTGATCCTTAGGAAGAATAATACGCTGATCTTGGCCACAAACCACCACACTGTGGGATGGTTTCATAAACCAAACCGGCTCTTTAGGTCGTTGGTTATTTAATTCCTCAATATGAGCTTGATAATTACGACCCACACAAAATACATTACCAATTGATTCCACTTAATCCCTCCATCATGACTTTATCTGGAAAATCAAAGAGGATGAGACCTTTGCCCCACCCTCCTTTTTAGTCCTATGTTGCTACTGATTAAATTAAGCGTACTTACTTAAAATAGAGGTCAATTGCTCTTTACGATGAACACCGACTAAGGTTTCAACAACTTCTCCATCTTTTTTTACAAGTAAGGTTGGGATACTTTGAATCCCAAATTGAGCCGCTGTTGCGGGATTTTCATCCACATCCATTTTCGCAAATGTTACACTGTCCATCTCACCTGCTAATTCATCGATGATAGGTCCTTGCATGCGACACGGGCCACACCAAGGTGCCCAAAAATCAACTAAAACCACGCCACTGTTTGTATCTGACGCAAAGCTATTATCCGTTACTGTTTTTACCATAGTTATTTCCTCCTATTTTGAAGAGTTTTTTAAGCTGGGGCCTCATTGATCCATCCCACTAAGGAATGTTTTTTTGAAGTCGAGCTAGAAAACTCACCTATTTCAACTGAGTTACTCTCTTTACACTATTGATTATAACAAAGCTTTTTCCTTTTCTCTAATAATTGGATTGCGCAGTCTTCCATTACTTAAATTGAACAATGGTTGCGCCACTGCCACCTTGGTTATGAGGTGCAAGTTCAAACTTTTTCACACTGCGATGATTTTTCAAATAATCGGTAATTCCCGTTCTAAGGGCTCCGGTTCCTTTGCCATGAACAATTGTCACTTGAGAATAACCGGCTAAAATAGCAGCATCTAAATACTGGTCAACCTCTTGGAGAGCATCCTCATACCGTTGCCCCCGTAAATCTAATTGAGTAGAGACTCGTGGTCCGCCATTACTGCGAACAGCGATAGTCTTCTGCGGTACTTCTTTTTCCGGTTCCAACAGTGTCATACCATCTTCACTGACATTCATCTTTAAAATTCCCAGTTGAACTTGCCACTCATTGTTGCTTGTTTTTTGAAGTAATGTGCCTCGCTGGCCAAAGGCTTGAACCATCACATCATCACCCGCTTGGAATTTTTTCTTCTCTTTCGCTTTTTGCAAAACTTTATTTTGTTGCAAATGGTTTTCGTCCTGATACAACTGGGAAATTTTCGACCGCGCCTCAATCAGTTCATGTTCTTTCACATTACCACTACCACCAGCCAATTGCATCTTGCGAATATCATTAATAAGGCCTTCTGCTTTTTCTTCCGCTTCTCGGATAATTTCATTGGCTTTTTGTTTAGCAACTGCTAGTTCTTTTTCCCGTTCTTCAAAGAAATAACCATAGGCATTTTCTAGTTCTCGATGCAAGCGCTCCGCTTCATCAACATAGTGCCTAACTTCTAAATACTCAGTTTCAGCCATTTTGCGACGGCTTTCTAAATCAGCAATCATTTCGTTTAAATCCTGACTTTCACCATCAAGTATTTGTTTGGCTTCTTCAATCACACTATGATCAAGCCCAAGGCGTTTGGAAATTTCAAAGGCATTGCTTCGACCAGGCACACCAATTAATAGTTTGTAAGTGGGGCTTAAGGTGTCCACGTCGAATTCCATGCTAGCATTAATGGTTCCTGCACGATTGTAACCATAAACTTTTAATTCAGGATAATGAGTCGTCGCCATCACATAAGCACTCTTTGCACCTACATTATCCAAAATGGAAATGGCAAGGGCCGCGCCTTCTTGAGGATCTGTCCCGGCTCCTAACTCATCAAACAAAACTAAACTGTCACTGTCAACTTTAGTCAAAATATCAACAATATTAGTCATGTGAGAGGAGAAGGTACTTAAATTTTGCTCAATCGATTGCTCATCGCCGATATCTGCATAGATACCATTGAAGACTGCAATCGAACTTCCCTCTGCCGCCGTAATCGGCAAGCCAGACTGTCCCATTAACTGCAACAAGCCCAAGGTTTTTAAGGTGATCGTTTTACCACCCGTGTTAGGTCCTGTGATCAGGACCGCCTGGAAACCCTTGCCAATCGTAATATCATTGGCAACTACCTTTTCAATCGGAATCAATGGGTGACGCGCCAAATGAAGGTCAACTTGTTTAACCTCACTTAAGGCTGGCACCACCGCCTCGTACTTTTTACCAAACTCTGCCTTTGCTTGAATAAAATCCAGTTTTCCAAGGACATAAGCGTTATGCAAAATTTCTTGACGATAAGGAGCTAACTCATTAGATAATTCTCCTAAGATTCGCTCAATTTCCTGACGTTCTGCTATTTGATGCTGACGCAATTTATTGTTTAGTTCTACCACTTGTTTTGGTTCCACAAAAACCGTTTGACCGGAGGCACTTTGATCGTGAACGACTCCTCCAAACATGCTGCGGTACTCGGATTTAACTGGAATCACGTAGCGATCATTTCGCATAGTCACAAGAGCATCACTAAGATACTTGGCATTTTTTCCACGAATCAAATTATCCAACTGCTCCCGAATACTTTGTTCACTTCGCCTAATTTGCGAGCGAATGGTTTTTAAATCCGCTGAGGCTTCATCCGTAATCCGCCCATCTTCTTCCACAGACTCACGAATCCTACGAGACAAACTGGGAATCGTCACCATTTGTTCGACCCACTCATAAAGACGATGTAACTCTATTTCAGCGTCCCTTAAGTCTTCAAAAAACCGAGTCAATTCGGAGGTTGTTTGCAAAACACGTCCGACTTGAGCAATTTCAATCCCATTTAACATGGCGCCAATCTCAATTCGTTTCATATGAGGACGAATATTCTCCAGTTTAGGTATCGGAATACCACCACGAAGACGTAAAATCTTAGCGCCGTCCTCAGTTTCCAATAACCAACCAGCAATCGTCTGACGGTCACTAACCGGTTCTAAAGACAAAACTTCCTCTTGTCCAAGTGCTGTTCTGGTCAATTCTTTTAGTAGAGCCTTAATTTTTTCGAACTCCAAGGTTTTTAATATTTTTTGATTCATTTCTTCACTTCCATTTCTTAGGAGGCTGACTTCCTAGTTAATTGACTGAAATCCCCTCAAACACCTGATAAACACTCCTACTTTTATGAGACAAGCTAGCTAGCAGAATAAAGGAAAAAGCCCCACTTTCTCTATCCTAAGAAAAGCCGAACGATTCCCGTTCAGCTTAATATTACCCCACTGCATTCAACCACCAAATAACCACTTGATTTGAAAAATAAGGGGTACTGTCAACAATAAAACGAGCAATTCCACTACTTCTGAACAGATTCTGAATAAAATCTACTGGAATCATTGCTAAAACTGACAGAGCAAAAAAGAGTCCCACATAAACAATGACGAAACTTAAAATACCCCCACCAAGTAAATTAACTTGTTTAACCAATGGAAAAAATGTCAAATTATGGCACAATATACCAATAAAACGAGTGATTAACCAACCGATGAACAAGATCAGCAGAAAAGCCAAACCAGCATAAAAGGCCTCGTCTAACTTAAATAAACTATCTCCTTCAAAGAAAACCAATTTGCTATCGGGAGTGGGTGCCGGATAGGGAACCAACAACTCAATTTTTTTAGCCAAAACTAAATAATACTTTTTAGCCATGGCTAATGACAAGATGTAGCCAACCGTTAAGATAATTTGCATAACTAGACCGCGACGAACACCCGTGTAAAATGCCACCGCTAGAGCGATAATAATAACTATTGTTAACATATATTTAACCTTTTCCTTTTTAAGTCTTTGTTCGGCTCCTTTGTACTACCCTTTTTTATTAGAGAGCTTAGCCGCATTCTGTTGTATCTTTTCAATCACTTGTTGATTCATGATTTTTTGTACATCGACAGGCGAGATGTTCTCTGTTTCTTTTCCCGTACTTGCCAAGGCTTTTCTTGCTTGACTTTCCATTTCATCATAACGCTGCAACCGAGATTCTAACTCTTCAACATGTCTTACTTTTTCACGTAGTTCACTGATTTCTTTTTCTAAATATAAGATTTTTTCTTCTTTTTTCAATTGATCCGAAATTGAGTTAATCGCCAATAATATTGACGCTTGAGCTAAATCCGTATTAGGAGAGAGTGCCATAATTTCTTGCAGCTGATCATTCGCAAGTTCTGTGACAATATCCATATGAGTTTTACTTTCACTGCCAATAATAGTATATGTGTTATTTGCGATTTTCGCTTTATATCTTTTTTTCTCTTGAGACATACCGAATCCTCCATTATTCTATCTATATATCCTGTTATAAAATTGTAAGGCACTTTTCCTTAGCCAACTAACAACTAATTTAGGCACCCCCTACAATTGTTCCCTTTTGTGAGTGGATATATCTGTCCGAATGAGTCAACGGAATCCATATATCCATAGTTTACCATGGATTTTTCCGATAATTACATAAAAAACCCTGATTTACGCTTATTTTAAACCTTTATCTATTATAAATTAGATTAATTGAATTTACAAACCCTATTGACCCATTTGAGATTTCTCTCAAAATTGTTTAGAATAGAAAGAGAGGATACTTAAGGAAAGAAGAGGACATTACATGACAAATTCATGCGTTATTAAAGTTTCTCCTGCTACCATCAAGAAGATGGCCGCTCATTATCAAGGAAGTTTTAAAGCAAAGACACCACCTTACGCTGAATTTTCAGCCAAAATCGGCGGTTTAACAATTACAGCGTACAACTCTGGAAAAGTTATGTTCCAAGGAGCTGGCGCTGAAGCCGAAGCCAGTAAATGGGGAGAGTTGGCTAGTGGCACACCGAAAAAAAATTCGACAAGCACTAGCTTACCAAAAGACTTTGCTAACTGGTCCGTTGTTGGAAGTGATGAAGTCGGCAATGGTAGTTACTTTGGCCCAGTGGTTGTTTGTGCCACCTATGTTGAAAAAAAACAAATGCCTTTATTAAAAGAACTAGGTGTCCGTGATTCCAAAGAATTAACGGATAAACAAATTCGCTTAATCGCCAATGACATTAAACTGGCAGTCCCATATCATGAGTTAATCGTCACCCCAGAAAAGTACAACCAAATTCAGCCGGACTATAATGTTAATCGCATGAAAGTCGCCTTACATAATCAGGCTATTTATCTGTTATTACAAGAAATAGCCCCCATTAAACCCGAAGGCATACTAATCGATCAATTTACACCAGAAAATAACTATCGAAAGCATTTGGCACGAGAAAAAAATCAGGTCAAAGAAAAAATTTACTTCACCACAAAAGGAGAACAGTATCACTTATCCGTTGCTGCTGCCTCAATTATTTGCCGCGCTAGCTTTCTGGATGCCTTGGATCAAGCCAGTAAGGAATTAGGGATGGTTATCCCTTCAGGAGCTGGTCCAAAATCAGATGTGGCTGGTGCTAAACTATTAAAGCGTGGCGGAATGACTTTACTAGGTAAATACGCTAAACTCCATTTTGCCAATACTCAGAAAGCCCAGAGGAAATTAAATTAATTCCTCCCAGTTAACACTCAGACCTTGTCAACATATCAAAGAGACCGCCTACCGATATCGGTAGGCGGTCTCTTCTCTTAATTATGCTTGTTCTTCGTCTTCAATAAATGCGTTAAAGACTTCTTCAATCATGTCCCACTCAGCATCTGTTTCGATGTTACGTAAGTCACCTTCAGTACTGCCTTCAGCTTCGATATACTCATAAGCTAAAAGCTCAACTTCGACTTGCTCATCGTCTTCTTCAACCCCAGCTGGGAAAAGTAAAACGTATTGCTTGTTAGCAAATTCTTCTTCGCCATCAATCGTCAATAAAATTTCAAATAACGATTCAGTACCCTCTTCGTCAATTAATGTAATATACTCGTGGTCATGATCGTGATCATGATCATGGTTATGATCGTGTGACATCTATTTTTTCCTCTTTTCTCGTCATTACTTCAGCTTATATTATAGCCTAACTTAAACCATTTGCCTATTGTTATCAACCGATTAATTGCTATGTTTGTCTAAGTAGTTTTGTAAAATCATGACTGCGGCTAACTTATCAATCACTTTTTTTCGTTTATTGCGAGAAACATTGCCTTGTTCGACTAACATCCGCTCGGCCTCAACTGTTGTTAAACGCTCATCCTGATAAGCGACTGGTAAGCCAGAAAGCTTTTCCAATGAAGCGCCATAAGTCATGGAAGCTTCAGCCCGCGGTCCGATAGAATTGTTCATGTTTTTAGGTAAGCCAATGACAATTTGCGTCACGCGATACTCAGCAATCAACTCCAATACTCGGTCAAAACCGAATTCATCAGCCGCCTCATTAATTCTGATAATCTCTATTCCCTGGGCCGTCCAACCGAGAGGATCACTAACAGCAACTCCAACCGTTTTCGATCCCACATCTAAACCAATCATTCTCATTTAAATTCTATTCCGTGACCGGATAAATAATTTTTTACTAACTCTTCCATAATCTCATCTCGTTCGTGACGACGTATGAGATTTCTGGCGTCTTGATAGCGAGGAATATACGCTGGATCTCCTGATAATAAATACCCTACAATTTGATTAATCGGGTTGTAACCTTTTTCTTCTAATGCACGGTAGACAGTTGATAATGTCTCACTTACTTCTTGCTTACGATGATCATTAAAATCGAAACGCACGGTTTCATCTGTAAAACTCATCCATCTCCACCTCTTTTCTTTAAATAGTCATCTCCATTTTACAAGAAATAACGGCAAACTACAAACAATATCGTGACTTTCAAGCAGTTTGACCAGAACCTTAGTCAAATCTTCAACATTTTTTCATATTTGAAGCTCTTAAGCGTAAAAAGCCAAAGTATATTTCAACTTTGGCTTTACCTTATTTAGATTCTTCAGTTGAGCTTTCTTTGGCAGAACTTTCAGCTGCACTATCTTTAGTTGAGCTTTCTTTGGTTGAGCTCTCTTTAGCTTTACTTTCCTTAGCAGAGCTTTCTGCAGTTGAGCTAGCTTTGGTTTCTTCTTCGATATAGCCAGCAAGAACGCCTTTCAAGGCTTCGTCCTTGATCTTAACGTTAGCAGCCTTTAACTCTTTACTAATAACTTCTTGTTGGAACGCTTGGTCTGATAATTTAGCCGTTGTTGCAATTTCTTTTAATTCTTTTTTAAATGGTTCCATGTCGTTACCTTTGTCTTGTGGTTTAACCATTTTAACAATGTAATACGTCGTTGTTTCAGTCATACCATTGTTACCGACAACTGGAATTAATGCTGATACTTCATCTTTTTTCAATTTAAAAGCAGCTTCTTGCACTTCTGCCGGAACTTCGGTGGTTGTTGAATCAAATGTCACTTTGCCGTTTTCAGTACTTGACGGTGCTGTTGAATTTTCTTTTGCTAATTTACCAAAGTCATCGCCTTTGTTAGCTTTTTCCAAAACTTCTTTCGCTTTTGCTTCATCGTCCATTGCAATCAATTGAACTTCAACTTCTGGATGGAATGTTTTCCATGTTTCTTTTAAGTCAGCATCTGTTATTTTGATATGAGATTTCATCATCGCTTCAAAGGCTAAGCTTTTTTTCAATTGTGCTTTATAGGAAGCTTCGGTCATGCCGGCAGATTTTAATGCATCTTTAAAGGTATCTGCATCTCCATATTGCTCTTGTGATTCTTTATATTTTGCATCAACCTCTTTTTTATCCACTTTGTCACCAAAACCTAATTCAGCCACTTTAAAGATAATTGATGTACTCAACGCTTGTTGATTGGCATCTTGTGTTTTAATCTCATCAAAAAAGGCTTCTTGAGTGATTTTGCCGCCTTTCATTGTTACTAATTCTGTGCCGCTATTAGAGCAGGCTGCTAATGTAATCACGCTGAATAACCCTACAATAGCCAAGGCTAATTTCTTTTTCTTCATTATTGCACTTCCATTTCATTTTAATTTAATCCTAGTAAAAAATAATTCCACCTCAATAACTATACCATAAACGAGTACAGAAACAACTACCTCTCTCGTAGTTTTTAGAATGAAATCAAAGAAAATTCACGAAAAAGCTAAATTTGAATACAATATTCATAAAATAGACTTTCAATTATGACTATCTTCATTTTTTTTTAAGTCTTGATTAAGTTTCTCTAATTGTCTATTAATTTCCGCTAGTCGTGGCTCTGTTTTAAATTTGTAGGTCTCAACTGATTTTTGCGTCTCTTCCTTAAAGGTTGGAATCACCTGAGCCGCAGTATCTTTTAGCGTTGCCAAAGAATCTTGAAACTCCTTTAAGCTGTCGTTTAAATCATAAGTTAAATCGGTGGCTTCATCCACCTCATTGATCAATTTACGACGCGTTTCATTGCCGCTTCTTGGGGCAAATAAGAGACCTAAAGTTCCTCCAACAACTGACCCAAATGCTAACCCCTTAATAAATTTCCCCAGCATTATTGACTCACCTGCCCATTTATTTTTCCAGCCAAAGCAACCATTTCATCTGAAGAATATTGACTACTATTGTCAGCAAACCTCATACTAAAATCATCTTTTTTACTATATCGAGGCAATAGATGAATATGAGAATGGAAGACGGATTGATAGGCCAGCTCTCGATTGTTGTTGACCAGATTTAAGCCTGCCATTTCTGGAAAAGCTTTTTCAATCGCCCGGGCAATCTTCGGCACTCGAGCAAACAACTGACTCGCCACCTCTTCATCATATTCAAAAATATCTGTCACATGTTTCTTAGGAATAACCAAGGTATGACCTTTAGTGGTTTGAGTTAAGTCTAAAAAGGCGTAAACCACCTCATCTTCATACACTTTATAGCTAGGAATCTCTTTGTTGACAATCTTACAAAAAATACAGTTATCCATCAATTCATTCGCTCCTTTTCTACTTTGTTGGCCTTGCTTCAATCAAGTCATAGTCACGTTACCTCCTATAATAAAGGATACTTCTAGTAAAAGTCAAAAGCTAATCCTTATTAGATCATTAATTCCATCTTTATTCACAATAATAACGAACATTTTTCTCAAGGGACTATGTTATAATTGAAACAAGAAAAGTAATCGGAGGCAAATAAATGAGTTTAGTGATTAAAAATTTAACTGGTGGCTATGGCCATATCCCAGTCCTAAAAGATATTAGTTTTGACGTTAGCAAAGGGGAAATGGTTGGCCTAATCGGTTTGAACGGTGCCGGTAAAAGTACTACCATTAAAAATATTATCGGTTTACTGACCCCACAGAAAGGCCGAATTGAAATTGATTCAGAAACCCTTCAGGCCAATCCAGAAAGCTATCGGAAAAAAATCGGCTACATTCCCGAAACACCAGCTCTTTATGAGGAGCTAACCCTGAAAGAACATATTGAAGTTACCGCCATGGCTTATGATATTCCCGTTGAAGAGGCTCATCGCCGAGCAGCGATTTTATTAAAGACCTTCCGCTTGGAAAATAAACTAGAATGGTTTCCTGCTCATTTCTCTAAAGGAATGAAACAAAAAGTGATGGTTCTCTGTGCCTTTTTAATTGAGCCAAGTCTTTATATTATTGATGAGCCCTTTTTGGGGTTGGATCCCCTTGCCATCCACGCCTTGCTGGAATTAATGAATGAGATGCGCCAACAAGGTGCTGCGATTTTGATGTCGACACATATTCTAGCCACAGCTGAAAAATACTGTGACCGCTTCGTGGTTCTTCATGAAGGTAATATTCGAGCTGTCGGCACAATTGATGACTTGCGCCGTGAGTTTAATTTACCTGGCTCCTCCTTAGATGACATCTATGTGGCCCTGACCAACGAAGAAGGAGCTACCGCCTAATGCAACAATTTTATAAAGACCGTTTAAGCCGTCATCAAACCAAGCTTATCCGTTATTTAAAATATGTTTTTAACGACCATGTTGTCTTGATTTCCTCTTTTTTACTGGGAGGATTTGGCCTTTATTATTCTGACTTAGTCAAAACATTGGACAGCCGTTTTATTTTAGGAAAACCCCTAATTGGCTTAATTTGGCTAATGGCTCTCTTTACCGGTCACTTGGCCACCTTGATGAAAGACGCTGACAAGGTCTTTCTTTTACCAAAAGAACGGCAGATGACGGCTTACTTAAAAGCAGCTTACCGCCATTCTCTAGTTTTGCCCTTAAGTTTTCTGCTACTTGCTGCCGGCATCTCCATGCCTTTATTAGTAGCGGTGGCTCGCTCATCAATTTTAGATTTTGCTATATTCGTATTAATGTTATGGTTGCTGAAAGCTAGCCATCTACTACAACAGTTTAACCCTTGCTTTTTAGCCAATCAGAAGACCCAAAAAAAAGAACAACTGATTTGGCTTCTGCTTGCATTAGTCGCTATCATAAGCTCTTTATATCTACATAGTCTCGCTGGTTTGCTGGTGGCCATTGTCTCACTTATTATCCAGTTTTCAGCAACCAAAAAGACCTTTGCCACTAAAAACTTGGACTGGGAAAATATGATTAGCAACGAGCAACAACGAATGAAGCGAATTTATCAATTCATCAACATGTTTACAGATGTGCCAGGTATTTCTGGGAAAGTCAAACGCCGTAGACTATTTGATGGCTTGTTAAATAAAATCAAGAAGACCTCTGAAAACACCTATCTCTACCTCTACAGTCGCAGTTTTGTTCGGGGAGCTGAGTATAGTGGTCTATTTATTCGACTCACCTTAGTCGGAATCATTGTTCTTATTTTTCTAAATGAATTTATGTTAGTTCTGATTGTCTCTTTGGTCATTATCTACTTGATTGGCTTCCAAATGATTCCCATGTATGGTCAATTTGATTACATGGTTATGACTGAACTTTACCCTTTAAATAACCAAGCTAAGAAAAAAGCCGTTAATACGCTAGTCAGATTGTTATTGCTGATTGTCGGTGTTATTTTCAGCCTCCTAGCTTTGATTGTCCTGCCTAATAAACTGGACAGTTTAATGGTTATTGCTGCCATCTTTGTGGAAATTTTGTTATTTACAACCCTTTATCTACCAAGTCGTTTGCGAAAAATCGATCGCTTTTAGTACAAAGAGAGGTCAGAACTTGACGAACGCCACTTAGGGTTTTACAATGAAAGATACTAATAGGAATACTTTCCAATTTTTGGTAGTAAAGTACTTCCTCAAAAACTTATTTGAGACAAATGTTAGGTGGAGAAGATATGGTTGATTTTCAATTTGATAAAAACTGGTCTCTCCAACCGATCAAAGGAGATACTGGCAAAGCGTATATGGGGATTAATGATGAAGCTGAGAAAGTTTTTATCAAACGTAATTCATCGCCTTTTTTAGCCGCACTCTCCCTGGAAGGAATTGCGCCCAAATTAATGTGGACAAAACGAACAGGTAATGGTGATGTCTTAACTGCCCAAGAGTGGCTAGACGGTTACTTATTAAATCCCCAAGACATTGGTCAACGGCAAGATGTTATTCAGATCATGCAGCATCTCCACCAGTCCGAATCGTTAAAAAATATGTTGTACCGGGTAGGTGGTGTTGAAAAGCAGGCGTTTGATTTTTTAAGTGCTTATGCCCAGGAACTCCCTACTGAACTTAAACGAAATCATTACTTGATGCGTGTCTTCCGTTATTTGGAGGACCATCTCCCTGATTCAGTTGAAGTCCAAGCCTGTCATGGCGATCCCATCCATCATAATTGGTTAGTATCAGACAACGGCCGACTTTATCTCGTGGACTGGGATGCGACTATGTTAGCCGATCCGGCGGCGGACCTTGGTGCGATTTTAGGTCGTTACGTCCCTTTTGACGACTGGTCACAATGGTTAGAAACCTACGGCATCAGAGAACCAGCCAAAAGCATTGAGCGTATTTATTGGTACAGTGGCATGGACTTTTTGCAGCGAATCAAAATCAGCTACCTGCAACAAAATTTAAAACAGATGAACCAAGAAATTCTTTTACTCAAGGAACTTTTCAGCTATTAATGAAAAAGATTACCCTTTAACCTCACTCTCTGATATACTATCAGAGAGTTTTTATATGAGATATCATGTCACGAGATGTCTGATTTTCAGCATGAATGACAGAATAAACAGAACAAAGGAGCGTTACATTATGCGTGTTAGAAACAAACCATGGGCCAAAGAACAAATTGAGGCAAACCCGCAGTACGTGGTTTCTGAACCAGCTATTTGGCGTGGTCGCTGGGAAGAACGGTTTGGTAATCGTCATCCCTTACACATTGAAGTTGGGTCTGGTAAAGGCCAATTTATTTATGGAATGGCAAAAGCTCATCCCGAGATTAACTATATCGCCATTGAAATTCAGCAAAGTGTCCTAATCGATATTTTAGACAAACAACTAGCAGAACCCTTAGCTAACTTGCAATTATTACATGTAGATGGTGGCTCAGTGACCGATTATTTTACCCCTCATGAAATTGCCCAAGTCTATTTAAATTTTTCTGATCCCTGGCCAAAAACCCGCCATGCTAAGCGGCGGTTGACTTACCACACTTTCTTAAAAGGGTATCAAGAGATCTTGCCGCCAAATGGCGAGCTTCATTTCAAAACAGATAATCGTGGGTTATTCGAGTATTCATTGGCCAGCTTTTCTCAGTATGGCATGATCTTAAAAGAAGTCTGGCTTGATTTGCACGCCAGTGATTTTGAAGGCAATATCATGACTGAATACGAAGAAAAATTCTCATCTAAAGGCCAGCCTATTTATCGGGTGGAGGCTTATTTTCCAGAAAAAAATTAAAAAAGTGACTAACAAGTGGATTTACTTGTTAGTCACTTTTTGTTATAAACGATAAATATCCAAGACAGTCCCTGTATACGCATCTGCGATAAACTCATATTGGACCATTTCTAAATCTTCCAACCGAGTAATGCCGCCTGTATATGTTTTTGATTTGATGGCAAATTTTTGTAAAGGTTGCTTACTAAATTCAATCCATGAGCCTTCGATTGGACCTTCTTTTAGAAAAGCAGACTTAACATTTTCCAAAATAACATCAGCATTGATTGTCTTATTTTTTTTGATCCACAATGCGCCTACTACGCCACCTATAGTTCCGACAACTACCCCCGCTAATAAACCTGCTCCCAGATAGTCGTATTTTTCATCTTCAAACATCCCTTAAACCTCCTCTATCAATAACCTCAATTTATTACGTTGAGTTTATTGTAGCATAGTTTTAAAGTTTCAACCTCAATCAACTTACTTTTTTAGTGAGATTGATTTTTTTTGAGCACTTTTACCAACAGGCGTAAATCGACTAGCGATTACTAGTAAACTATTTATCAGTAAAGGCCAGTAACTTCTTATAGATGGGGATCATCTCAGCTTCACCACTCATTTCGGCAATTTGCTCAAAAGGGACCCACTTAATCCCATTAGTTTCGACTTTATTTTGAATGAGTGGTTCTTCTTCATCAGCTACAATCACATAGGCGACCGACAAATGCTGGTGAGCTGACACCCATTTTCCCTTTTTCAAATGACCAATAACAGGAATGATGTCCAAACTAGTAATCTCCCTTGACAGAAGTTCTAAATCTGTTAAGCCAGTCTCCTCTTGAGCCTCCTTTAACGCGACCTCACAAAAATCTGGGTTGCCATCCACATGGCCCCCTGTCCAACACCAAGTATTGTAAATCTTATGATGAATAAATAAGGTTTTTGTCCGCTCGCGATTGACAATAAATCCCGAACTGCTAAAATGAGCGATGGTGTTTTCTCGGGTTAACAGATTATCAAAGAGATGACAATAAGCTAAGAGTTGCTTTTTATCCTGTTCTTCTTGAAGACAGGTTGGCTGATATGCCTGGATTAACGCTTCGATTGAATTCATTTTGACCTCCTAAACAATTACTGACTTGATGTCATCTTTAATTTTAACATAGCTTCGTCTTTTCTACGCCACTAAAGGTCAATAACCATTGAAGATTTAATCACAACCAGAGGCTAAACGAAGGTAACTCGATTCTCTATGACTTTAAGAGAAATCCATGAAAAAAAAGACGGCTTGCGTTATAATGGAAAGTAACAAGTGAAAGTGAGGTGGGGCTCTGCAAGTTGCAGAGAATCATATGGAAGAAAAAACATTTCAACTGATTAAAAAAATGACAGAAGCTCAAGGTACTAGTGGTTTTGAAGATGACGTCCGCGATATCATGAAAAAAGAAATGGCCCCTTATGTGGATTCGATTGAATTCGATGGTTTAGGTGGGATTTTTGGCATTAAGAAAAGCAAAATCGAGAAAGCTCCTCGTGTGATGTTAGCAGCACATATGGACGAAGTGGGTTTTATGCTCTCACAAATTACGGAAAATGGGCTGTTTAGAGTCGTGCCTTTAGGTGGTTGGAACCCCTATGTGGTTTCGGCACAGCGCTTTACGTTAAAAACTCGCAAAGGGAACTATCCGGTCATCTCCTCCTCTGTGCCCCCACATTTATTAAGAGGAACAGATGGGCAAGCCAAAGTTGAAGTGACGGACATTCTATTTGATGCTGGTTTTGACTCAAAAGAAGAAGCTGAGCGCTTTGGCGTTCGCCCTGGAGACAGCATCGTTCCAGACGTGGAAACCATTAAAACAGCTAATGGTAAAAATATTATTAGTAAAGCCTGGGATAATCGTTACGGCTGTATCCTTGTCATCGAAACCTTGGCAGCCTTAAAAGATGTGGACCTACCTTTCACCCTGATTGCTGGGGCAAACGTTCAGGAAGAAGTTGGCTTGCGCGGTGCCCGTCCTTCCACTCACAAATTTAAACCAGATTTATTTTTTGCAGTTGACTGTTCGCCTGCCAATGATTTGGAAAGTAAAAAGGACACCTTTGGTCATTTAGGAGAAGGCTTCTTAGTTCGAATTTTTGATCCCGGTATGATCACCTTGGGGAGAATGCGTGAATTTATCTTGGATGTGGCTGAATCAAACAACATTAATCACCAGTACTTTGTCTCTAAAGGCGGCACAGATGCTGGCGCAGCACATATGGTCAACGATGGCATTCCAAGTGCCGTTATCGGCGTTCCTGGCCGTTATATTCACACCCATCAAACCATGTTTAGCATCAGTGACTACGAAGCTGCTAAAGAAATGGCCATTACCACCATGAATACGTTAACCGCAGATAAAATTAATACCATTATTTATGGAAAGTAGGTACCTAGATGATTATTCCAACTTCTCTTGAAGAGTTAGCCAGTTATGTGGAAACAGGAAAAAAAATATTTTTTTTCACCGCTGACTGGTGTGGCGACTGCGTTTATATCAAACCAGCCATGTCAGAAATTGAAGCTGAATTTCCTGATTATACCTTTGTTCAAGTCGACCGCGATGAGTATATCGACTTATGTGCAGAATGGAACATCTTTGGAATTCCCAGCTTTATCGTCATTGAAGATGGCAAAGAAATTGGCCGTCTAGTTAATAAACATCGTAAAACAAAAACAGAAATTGTGACTTTTTTAAACAGTCTCTAACCTAAGGAAGGTGAGTAACATGTTAGAATCACAAGAATATCAAGCCATTTTAGTCGGAATTGATGGCAGTGAACAAGCACGAGAAGCCTTTGATAAGGCCGTCTCTGTGGCCAAACGAAATCAGGCAAAAATAGTCGTTGCCCACATTATTGAAAATCGACTATACGGCAATATGGGATATTCCTTAACCAATGCCGATCTATTGCAACAAGAAACAGACCTTTCAAAAGACATGCTCAACGAATACAAAGATTACGCCCACTCGAAAGGTTATGACAACGTGGAAACTATTTTAGCCTTTGGCTCTCCAAAAGTGTTAATGGCAGAGGAACTACCAGAAAAATACAACATTGATTTAATTATGGTTGGACAATCCGGGCTTAGCGCGGTGGAAAAACTTGTCATGGGAAGTGTCAGTGAATACATCATTCGCCATGCCCCCTGTGACGTCTTAGTGGTCCGTCCGACTGTTAGTGAATAATACATTGATTAAAGGAGCTCAACATGATTTTTAGTTACAATAAAGAAGCCGTCGGCGATACTCTCTTAGTAATTGCCGCAAACGTTAAAGGACAAGAGGTTAATCAAGACTCACGTGGATTAATTACGCGAGTTTTTGTTAAAGAGACAGGCGAAACTGTCGGTTGGAATTTTTTTGATATTTCAACTAAACTGACGGATTTAAAGGGAAATGGTCAAGTTCACTTAACTAATGAGCAACTAGCTCTTTTAAACGAGCTATTAGCTGCTGAGGGCTTTTCAGAGCAAGTGACTGATGATCGTCTGCCAAAGATCGTAACAGGCTTCGTGAAGAGTTGTAAGGTCCATCCTGACTCCGATCACCTTTCCATTACCCAAACAGAAGTTGACAATGGAGACATTTTACAAATTGTCTGTGGCGCCCCAAACATTAAAGCTGGTTTAAAAGTCGTAGTAGCTAAACCTGGTGCTATGATGCCTGACGGTCTAGTTATTTGGCCTGGTGAATTGCGCGGTGAAGTAAGTCACGGCATGATTTGCTCGGCTCGGGAACTGCATGTTCCTAACGCCCCAGTCGCTCGAGGCATTTTAGAATTGCCTTTTGACAATGAAGTCGGCAAAGAGTTTATCGGCAGCAACTATATCTTATAACTAAAAGAGGCGAACTTAGGATACCCTGAGTTCGCCTCTTTTTATTAATCCCCGTCTGAGTCTGCCACAACATTGTTCCAAATTGGTTTGCGATTAACCAAGTCTGATAAATCCCCTACTTTGACCCCTTTAGAATAATAGCCATCCAAAAGGCCCATCTGTTGGAAAATAGTTTGCTTATAGGCAATATCCGCATTCCACTCAACCGTATCCAAAATAGACAATGCCTTATGAAGTGCTACCACACCTGTCTCACCTGGCGTTAAAATTAAAACACCATGGCTGTCTAACAAATATTCTTTAGGCAAACTCAAATCACTTTTTATTTTCCGGCTAACGATTTCAGCTAATTCCGGTGAACAATTGGGTTCAAAATCCAATACTTCAATTTGGGTTACTTTTTGAGTTGCTTCAGTCAAATTTGGTAAGTTCAAGTGGCTTGTTGCCCAAAACATGGCATTTGGCGCATGGGCATGAAACACGCATTTAATGTCTGAGTTAGCCTTATAAGCCGCTGTATGCATGTTGATCTCCCGTGTTAATTCGCCTTCGCCAGTGATAATTTCGCAGGTCTCTGGATTCACAACTAGAATTTGCGAGGGACTCACTTTCCCATGATAAGCCTCTGACATCATCGATGGCGTCATTATCAGGTAGTCCTCCCCGTCTGGGCCTCGAGTTTTAAAGGAAAAATTACCACCTGCTGTATTGGTATTTTTTCGGTAGTAAGTCAGTTCAATCACCTCTGCTAAAGCTTGTCGCTCTCTTTCAAATACAATACGACCATCATTCATTTTACCTTCCTCCTCTGCTCTTACAAAAACAATCTGTTACTATTTAATAACCAGGTTTATCAAAACTAAGACCTATTGGATTTTTCGCAACCCTTTTTTTCTCTAATCCCTTTCATAAGACCTTCTGTTCTTATGCGCTTTGCCTTTTGTTCCTCATCAAATGCTTTAAACAAACTATCGTATCCCTTTTGGCGAATCCAAAAGCTCACTCCTATCGTCACGAAAAAATAGAGTAGCTGTTGCGTATAAAGGCCTAATAAAAATAAGCCGATTGCTACTAGTAAGAGAGCTAACCACATCTTTTTTTTATTACTCATTAATCTAACCACCTGATTCTTGTCCCTCTGTAGTTTCTATTTAATAATCATCCCGTGGAACCTGGTGTCTAATTATTATTAGAATGCCGATAGGACATTTCTCATTTGCGACGACACCCTAAAAACAGGATCTTGCTATTTTCCTGAAGGGTGTGGCGCTTTTTTATAGCGTTGTGACGGCACCTTTGCTTTCATCATCTCTTTGTACAGCCAATAAAATAACCCGATGAAAATGATGGCTCCTCCAACAGCTAAAAAATCACCTTTAAATGCCTCTGCAAATAAGATTCTAAACTCGGGTCCTTCAAGAGAGGACCAAGTAATCTCAGTTCCCTTGGCCACCTCAACTGCCACAGTCTTATTCGCTAATCCCGTTAATATTGGTGCAAAGTAAGTGGCACTGTATAAATAAAGGGGACTGTAAATAATTCCCAGTACAATCATTCGATACAGATTGCCGCCTGTTAAAAGTAACCCACCAACTGCAATCGAATAATTAATTACTCCGGCTAGCGGTAAAACCCCATTGCCAGGTAATACTAAAGCATAACCAATAAATACTGGAACTATGATAATCGCCGTTACCCAGACTTCTGAACGACCAGCCAGTATCGGCCAATCCAAGCCAATATAGACTTCTCTGTCCTTAAAACGTGATTTCATTAACTCAGACATAGCGTCAGCTAAAGGCGAAAGGGCTTGCATAAACATCTTACTAATCATTGGAAAAAGAGTCATGGCCGTTGCCACTTGAATCGCTAAATTTAAGGAACCTGATATTCCGTATGCCCCAGCAAAACCTAACAGCAGTCCAATGATAAATCCCATCACCGAGTTTTCAGAAAAGATACCTATTTTATTTTTCAGCGCAGCCGTATCCGCTTCTTTATTAAAAAAGGGAATCTTATCCATTAATTTATTAACCGGCAACATCAAGACAGCTGAAATGTTCATGAGATGAGTGACCGTTACTAATGGAATACCTGTTAAGTCTTGAATATGCTTTTGAAACATATCTCCCATCTTCAACTCTAAAATGACTTGTACAACTGCTACAATAAATCCGGCAATCAAGCTGCCACTTATAAAATAAACCAAATAGGCGGTCAAGGCTTTTCCCCAGACATTCCACATATCGACGTTTAATGTCTTAGTCAAATTTAAGACCAACATCAAAAAATTGACGCCTAAGACCACACCGAAAAAGACAAAGGCATATGACCATGACCAAGTGATACTGGCTGCTCCCGTCCACCCTAAATCCAATGCCGGTAAAACGATTCCCGTATTGTTGGCTAATGCCTCCGAAGCTGGACTGACAGCATTTGACATAAACCCAATCACCATATTCATTCCCGTAAAAGCAATGCCTAAAGTAATAGCTGACATGAAGGCCCGCTTAAAAGGCATCTTTGCAATCAGCCCTAAAACTAAGATAATCACCGGAACAAAAATAGCCGACCCTAAATCCAAGATATATTGTACAATGGATTGAAATAATTCCATTTTTTCACCTTCTCTTCCTTTTTAACTTTTTCACAAAACAACCTCTCCCATTTAAATCGTCTTGCTCACAATTTCCTGATAAACCTCTTCCATCCCCATCCCGGTTAAAAATGGAACCCCAGGAAAAACGTCAACACCCAGTCGTTCTGCTTCAGCTATGACTTCTGCATCAGGCTGCGCAATATAGACATAGATATCAGTACGAGGCAATTCACTTAGAATCGATTTATAATCAACTGCCTCTATCTGACAATTGACTCGATCCTTTTCAAACAATCCCTTAATTTTTTCTGCAATAGTGGTACTTGTAGCAACACCACTTCCACATGCTACAACTAACCGTTTAGTCATAATTAAGCACTCCTTCTCTTAAATAAACATCTAATACCTCTTTAAGACTGTCTCTACTAGTTGCTTCTTGGTAAGTTTGGACAAACCCTTCATTCATAAACAACATCATTAACGATGACAATAAGCCCACTTGTTTTTTGCCATCAGCCATACCTAAAAAGAAAAAATCCTTTGTTAACAACTCTTGACCGTCCCCCATTTGTTTCACCACTATGGCCTGATCCAGCCTGGTAATAAAAACAAACGGAGTTAAAATATGTTCAGGATTTCCATGTGGCAAAGCGATGTTGAGATACTGTGTTATGAGTCCCGTTGGAAATACTTCCTCTCGTTTAATCAACCCCCCGACATATGACTCTGTGACATAACCTAACTTAGCAAGTTTTTCACCAACGACTTGAAACAATTCACTTTCAGACACAACCTTTAAGTGAAATTCCATTAACTCTGGTTGAAACATCTCTGAAATTTCCAATTTCTCAGCCCTCCCTGTAACTCTTTTATCGATATTGTTTAACTTTGTTGTTCTCAGTTAAATCATACAACGTTAAATTCTAAATGTCAACGTTTTCAGGTTGTTTTTTTTTAAAATAGCAGTATAATAATAGTTAAGTCAAACAAAGTTGGACAAACATAGTCAAAATAATGACTTTTTCGAAAGGAGTACTAGCAAATGTTAAAAGCTGAACGTCAAGATAAAATTCTGGAACTATTAGATCAAGAAACGTTTATGACTGTCATTGATTTGGCAAAATTAATTAATGTCTCTGACATGACTATCAGAAGAGATATTCAAGAACTTGAGAAAAAAAAGAAATTGGTTAGACTATACGGGGGAGCACAAAAACTAAATATTAAAGAGATTGAGTTGCCGACAGACAAAAAAATAACTCTTCATATTGAGAAAAAGGAATACATTGGAAAACTGATGAATACCCTTATCCAAGAGAATGATGTGGTTTACTTAGGTGCGGGAACCACCATCTACTACGCGCTCCCGTTTATTACTAAAAAAAAATTATTAATTGTTACCAATAGCTTAATCACCTTTAATTACTTAATTAATCACACCACCTATAAAATCCTGTTAACCGGTGGAGAATTTTTGCCGACAACCGAAGAATTTATTGGTAAGCATGCTGAAAGTATCTTTGATACGTTAAATATCGATATTTCCTTTGCCGCCACCAATGGCATCTATAATAATAACATCACCACATCCAATTCACTTGAAGGAGAGATTCAACGGGCAGCATTCAGAAGTTCAAAAACAAAAATTATCGTCGCTGATAGTACTAAATTCAACACTTCAGACGTCTTTACCTTTTACAAACTAAGTGATTTGGATGCCGTCATCACAGATAATCAGTTGACTGAGACCCTCTTCAATCACTACAGCGAATTTGGAAAACTAATAAATAAATGAAAGTTGGCCACATATATGATTCTGACAGTTACTCTTAATCCCTCAATTGATTACCTTTATGCCAAAGATACCTTCACTTTAGGGGCTCAAAATCGCTTTACTGCTCCTGTCCGCATGATCGGTGGTAAAGGCATCAACGCAGGCAGAACCGCCACCATTTTAGGGTCTAAGGTCTTTGTTACAGGAGTGTTAGGAGGAACCAATGGTAAAATCGTGGAAAAACTTTTAAGTGCAGAAACATTTAAGCACCATTTTTTTCCTGTACCTGGGGAAACGCGCAACGCGATTACCATCATGCATGATCAAGGAATCCAAACAGAAATTGTTGAAGAAGGCCCGGAAATTGATCCCATAACCGAAAGAGCTCTTTTTGATTATGTCATCACCATGTGTCAACAACACCCTGACATCTCCGTTATCTGTCTGTCAGGCTCAGCTAACTCAACAAATGAGTTACTTTATCATGAATTGATTCAACTCATTTCCCATCATTTTCAAGACAGAATAAAGGTACTGGCGGACATCTCTGGGAACCAATTGAGGAATACCTTAGCCTCTGAAACTTTGCCTTTTTTTATCAAACCCAATTTACCTGAGTTTGGGGAATTGTTAGGAATTCCCCTCCACTCAAAAGCGGAAGTCTTCGATTATCTCAATCATCCCTTAGTTAAGCCGATTCCACTCCTATTAGTCTCCTGCGGCGAAGACGGAGCAGTGGCTAAATACAACGACTGCATTTACGATTTAAAGGTGCCGACCATTGAGCTCGTTAATCCCACTGGATCTGGTGATGCCACTGTTGGCGGTATCGCTTATGCTCTTGATCGTCACTTTGAGATTGAAGAGGTTCTTCGGTATGGCATGGTTAGCGGTGTTGCAAATGCCTTGGAAGAGGCTGTTGGCTTTGTTCAGCCTAACATCATTGCAAAGATGTTAAGCCAAGTTACCATTTCCATTCAATCGTAGACTATTGTCAAAAAAGCTCGAACTCTATTAATAGAGTTCGAGCTTTTCTTATTTAACATTTGGCAGATAGAAACTGCGATTATCCATGCCGAAAATTCGTTCCGTGTATTCTCCTGGCGCAATCGATTTTAAGGAACCTAACATCATTTGAATTGAGGCATCCATATTATCAATTTGATGTAATACTTCAGCTTCCAAAATACGAGGGCGAACTGGTGAACCATATTCCAGTAAGCCATGATGAGCTAAGATCATGTGTTTTAACACAATCACGTCTTCAGATCGCTCATCTAATTTCAAGGTTTGACAAGCTTTGGTAATCTCTTCATCCACAATCACTAAATGACCAATCAAATTACCAGCTAAGGTGTACTCAGTTGAAACGGGACCAGACAATTCAATGACCTTACCTAAATCGTGTAAAATAACACCGGCATAAAGGAGAGAGGCATTCAGATCTGGGTACTCTTTACAGATTGATTTAGCCAAGCGCAACATGGAAACAGTGTGATACGCCAAACCACCAGCAAAGGCATGATGATTTCGTTTAGCCGCCGGGTAATCAAAAAACTCAGATTGATATTGCGTCATTAAATGGCGAACAATGCGATTCCACGTAGCATTGGTAATTTCAAAAATAGTTTGATTGATTTCCTCGACCATCTCATCCCGTTGCATTGGTGCTTTTTCCATGTATAAGTGAGGCTGATTTGGTTCTTCATCCGTAGCTAGGCGCAGATGAATGATCTTGATTTGAGGATTACTTTGATAGACTTCTCGTTTGCCACCTAAAAAAACAACTTTACCAGGGACAAACTTCGAAATTTCATCTTCAGAGGCGTCCCAAAATTTACCATCAATCGAACCCGATGTGTCTTGGAAAGTAAAGGCAATAAATTTCTTTCCATTTTTGGCGATTCTAACATCTGCCTGTTTAACTAAGACAAAAATTTCAAAACTTTCGTCGACGGCTAATTCTCTTAATTTTTTCATACGAGCTCCTCCTATTTTCACACACTCTTAACCTTTGTCCATGATCTTATATCAAAACTGACTCACAAAGGGTTTCGTTATAATTGTTCCACTTGGTACTCTTTTTCATTGGCATATGCCAACAATTCTTGATCTGAGGTAAAACAAATCACTTGAACTGTTTCACTTAAGCGTCCCAATAATTGGAACAAACGCCGCTTGCGATGAGTATCGTAATGCAACCATCCGTCATCTATTATAACAGGCGCAAGCTGATCTTGGCTATGAAGTTGAATAAAGGCCAAGCGAATCGCCATGTAAAGCTGATCTCGCGTCCCCGTTGACAATTCACCCAATTGTAAACTTTCTTCTTCTTTCGTCACAACGATTAATTTGCCAGCGTCCATTTGACATTTATGGTAGGCACCTAAGGTTAATTCCTTGAAATAAGTACTCGTAGTTGCCAGTAAAACAGGCAATTGTTGGGTCGCTAAGAAATCTAATATATCCTGCATAACCGTCTCACTGACGCGATAAGTCATCCAATTTTCCGCTAACTGTCTTAATTCTGACTCGCTATTTTCTTGTTGCTGATACAACTCACTTAGCGTCCCATTGGATTCCTGTTGACGTATGGTAAACTTAACCTCTTGCAAATGCTGAGCAGTATCCTCATTTGCCTGCTTAAGCTCTCTAGTCTTCTGATCCTGTTTATGAGTCTTAGCCAGGACGTCAGGCAAACGGTAATCCGCCTTTAAGTCAAAGACCTCTTGAATTTGTCTCGTCAAATGTCCAACTTCAATTAATTGATTATTGCGTTCCTCTTGGCTGGCGAGAATGACGGGCAGTTCTTCAATCGTCTCCTCAGTAATCTTCGGAATCAACTCATTGATTTCCTGCAGCACCTCAACCTTACGCGCCCTCACGTCATTCAAAGGCTCACGCCAACGATGAATCCCTTGATTTTGCTCCGCTACAATTTGTTGCTTATTTTGCATCTCTTTATTAAATTCAACCAACTTACGAAAGACCGAATCTAACTCTTCTGACTCAACTGGCAACCATTCTGACATAAATTGAATGTCACGGCGATTTTTAGCCAAAGCTTCTCGAACATCACCTAATTCCAATAACGCCGTTTCCCGCTCCTTTTGAACAGCCACTAAGCGATCTCTTAGAGGAAACTCAAATAACCAACTGGCCATAGGTTCCGTCTCTTTAAACTGATACGTTTCGGCTAAAGCCACTTTTTGATACGTAATATTAACTAATAACTTTTGGGTCACTTCCAATTCAGCTGCTAGTTTTTCAATCTGCTCATCTAGCCTTGCAGGTGGTTCACTTACCTCCGCTGTTTCTTTCTGAGCTGCCCTCCAGCCAATCAAGACTGCAATAACACCCGCAACGAGACATACCAACAAGCCTAAAGGTAATTGCTTCATGACCATTAAAACCAATCCGACTGAGGCCACGATCAAAGCCACCATGTAACGCTGAATAATTGGTGGCTGCACCTCAGCTCGAGTTCGCTGACCAATAATAGTTGGATCCGGATGTTGCAACTGATCCAATGTCTTCATCTGCTGATCAAAGGCCGTTTCCTGAATGTGAAGAGCTTCTTCTAACTCTTTTTCTTTCTCAGACAATGCCGTAATATTAACTTTCGTCGGCTCATCTGGCGACCAATTTTCTTCTTCATCTGGCAAGTTTAACTGACTTTTTAATTGGTACAACTCTGCTTCCCTTTTGGCCAAAACCTCAGTTAGCCAACGATGACGGTTAAGAGCACTTTCCACCGTAGCTTGTTTCCCAGTCAAAGCTTGAATCTCCGACTCATTTTTCAAATAGAAAAGTGAGGCCGGACTTTCTTGACTCGCTAATAATTGCTCTGTCTTAAGTTCCTGATAGTGCTTCTCCTGACTAAGTAAAAACAGATAATTCTCATAGGCTTTGGCAGCCTTGGCCATTTTCTCTGCTTCAACTTGATCCTCTTGTCGATAATTAGTGATGCTGATTAACTGTTTGCGCTCTTCGTACAAAGGAAATAACTGTTGCTGTTTTTTTAATCGGTCTAATTCTGCTTCTGATACCTTTAGTTCCTTTTGCCCTGTTGCTAATCGTTCTTCAAAATAGTTAGCCGCTTGCAATTGTTTGCGGTACTCTTTTTCACTCTGTTCTTTCTGATTAACCCGCTGCTTAAGTTCTTGATAATCCGCTAATTTCTGATTAAGCTCTGGCAATCGGCCTGTGGGTTTATACAGTTCTTGCTGACGTTGTTGTAACAATTCTTTTGTTCCTAACAACCGTTTACTGCCAGATAAGCCAACAGCCAACAATAAATTTTGCAACCGCTGCTCACTTAAGTTTTTGATTTCCGTCAACTGCTCTTGTTGCAAGCTAAAGGCTTCATCAAAAACTTCTAAGGTAAGAGGATATAATAACTCCCTTAAGGTATTCTCATCGCCAATCTGCCCTTGATTCAAGTAAACATGTGCTTTTCCACGATTAGTCGTTTTAATCCGCTCCACCATAATTTCACCATGAACCGGGTGCTCAAAAATAACACGTCCACCATACAAACTGTTCCTTTTTGGTGTATAATCCTTAAAATTTTGGCGTTTGTGTGGAAAGCCAAATAAAATTTCTCTAATAAACTGGTAAATCGTTGATTTACCGGCCTCATTATCCCCATGAATTAACTGGAAAGTCTGATCCAATTCAATCACCTTGTCTTGCCATTTACCAAAACCGACGATCTCCAGACGCTTAATGATCATCTTTGCCACCACCTAATTCACGAACTAATAGCTCCTCAGCTTCTACCACCAAGTCCTGTCTTAACTCTTCATCTAACTCCACCAAGCGACTTAAGTCTGCTTGTCGATATAAATCACCCATTAACCCATTAAAGGATTCTTCATTTAAATAACGTCGGCTTAGTTGAGAAATCAACTCACGAGTGACGCCTAAAGGCAGTTCAACTCGCTCTTCATCAAGTTGTCGTTTAATCTCAAAAGGCCAGACTAGCTCTTGACTATCACCTAATTCGGACTGGAGGTAACGCAACAAACCACCATTTCGCAGTTCCATTTCCAGTGACTGCTCCAACTCAGTGTTCATCCCCAATAGAGTAATACTGGTCAGTTGAACCATAGGTGACGCCGCACCTTCTTTTAAGGAACTGGCCAATTGTTGCAACAATTCCTTTGTGGTGGTTAACTGACTTAACTCAACTGTCATAACGTCCCAGCTAACTTGATTTAAAGGATACCACTGATAATGCCAACCCTCTGATCCAGTTTCAATCATCAGAAAGCCTGCACTATTAGCCTCTTTCTTAGTGTGCCCTAAAGGACTGCCAGGATAGATCATCAAGGGATCCTCGCTAATAACCATAGGCTGATGAATATGACCAAGGGCCCAATAATCATAGCCTTTAGCTTTCATCTCACCTAACGTAAAAGGAGCATACTGTTGAGTTGACTGGCTCTTTCCTTGTTGGCCATGATACATGCCAATATGATAAACAGCCTGACTGTCTCTGGTAGGAAACTGAGAGACCTTGCTCTCATTAATCCAGCGTTCTTCATAAGAAAAGCCGGAAATAGCGACTTTTTCCTGTTGTTTCGTCGTTATACAGTGAGTGGTTACCTCTTGCTCTTTTAGCAGCACCACGTTCTCAGGAAACTCAAACCAATAGTTATCCGGTAAATAATAGTCGTGGTTGCCAAAACTCATCACGACCGGTATTTGATGCCTATTTAAGCGATTCATCGCGTTTATCAATAATTGTTGTGTCTGGATAGTCACCACAGAATGATGGAAAGTATCACCTACTATTAAAATAAAATCAACATTTTCCGTAATAGCTTGCTGTACCACTTGTTTAATCATCTTTTCATGTTGTTCCACTAATTCAGCTAATAAGCGAGCTGGGAGCTTTCCTAAGCCTTCAAAAGGTTGATCTAAATGCAAATCTGCTAAATGAATAAATTTCATCAAAAAAACTCCTTTCACTCTTTCAATCATACTGATTTTCAGCCTAAATTACTAGTGTCTATCGAATAAATAGCCAGAAAAATAACAATAAATAAAAAAAGCCCTTGCCAAAATGACAAAAGGGCAACTGACGACTGGACTAGTCAGCGTATAATTCTTGAATTGGTTTCATGATAATGCGATTTAAGTCATTCACAATCATGCTGAAAGTTTGTTCTTTGGTCATCAAATCGTTGATTAAACCTGATTCTTGAACTTTTCCAGCTAATTCTTGTGCTTGTTGAGCATCTTCATCAGAAAATTCTTCACCTTGCATTTGTTTTTGTTGTAACTCAACTTGCAAGTTTTGGAATTGCTTAAATAATGCATAGGCCTCTTCATCGGCTTTAACTACATCAAAGGCTTCTTTCAATGCCAAGAATTCTGGCAATTGGCGAATTTCTCTTTCGATTTGATTCGCACTATCGTAAATATTAACTGTCATAGATGTCATCCTTCTCTCTTCAATTTATCTCCTTAATTGTAACATTCTTTCATTTCAATTCAAATATTTACTTAATATTCTCAGGATTTCTTTAGATTGCCCAATAAACTTGACCATCCTTTGTTCGTCCCAAAAAACCATATTCAACCAAATAACGACGAATGCTAACATAATCATCAAACATTTGACTGGCAAGTTCATTGACTTCTCGTTCGGTGTAATTGCGGTTCAAGGTAAATCTTTTCATTAATTCCTGAAGCAAGACAATTTTCTTTTTTTCTTTACTAGGAATAATCCGTGCCCGCCCATCAGCACCCAAATGATTGTTTAACGTTTCGACACGGAACGACTCACTAATCTCAAATCGTTGATCCCTTTCAGTCATCTGCCCACTCCCTTTCTCTTTATCCAGTAAACTCATCATCGCATTTAAAACCATTCCTTGACGGCACTTTTCACGTAGCTTAAACCGGTGATTACGAACTGTTGCTGGAATCACATTCATGCGCTGAGCAATTTCTTTATCTGTCAGTCCTCGGGCAAACAATTTGAAGACCTCATGTTGAATTTCAGAAAGCCCGGTTTCTTTACGGTCCAGTTCTAACAAAGGCTGTAACGCATTACCATGACTGTTTTTAAGATGGTTGATCATATGGTGCTCTGCCGTTTCGAACAAGTCACCGAAGGGATAAATCACCCCATCTTCATAACGTGCTTCGCAATGCAAACACCTATAAGCCCCATCTTTATGTTGATAACCTCTTTGCAAATCAACATAATCCATCTCCATCGCCTCCATTCACATGATTCGTTTGTTTATATACTAACATTTTTTATTTTGTTTGTAAACAGTCCGATTATTACTATCTTCGAAATGTTCCTGCTAACCTCTTGTGAACGGTCAAAAAGAGGCTGAGATAATAGTCCCAGCCTCCGATATTTTTACAAACATTGTGCGATAGGCGCGCTCAAAAAGACTGCTCTCTTCGATTTCCCTTGTCTCTATTTGCTACCGTTGTTCTTGCGTTTTAATGCGTAGAGACAAAGGACAATGTAGTAAAGCAATAAGAACAACGAAGCTTGCCTAGTGCTCGGAGCATGCGCTTATCTGTGATGAGTTGTCCAACGAGGAAACAAAATGACTTTATGTCCCAGCTTGTTTCCTATCTTATTGTGTAAAGTTATTCCAAAGGTCTTTCAAGCCATCTTTGACTTTACCAGCCCCGTCTTTAATTTGGCCACCCCAATATTCAGCGCCCTCTTTGACTTTTTTGCCGAACTCATCCAAGCCAGCTTTAACCTCGGGTGTTGCTTCTTCTTGAGCTTTGATACTTGCATCTTCTACATTAAAAGGCGTGCCTGGCGAATGAGACAGGATGCGCTGAGTCTGATCTTTAAAGATTGGCGAAATTCCTTGACCGCCCCCACTTTGCAAGAAGTGAATGTCACTGCTTTCGTCAAACCCGATCCAACTGGCAACTACCACATCTGGCGTGTAACCAATTATCCATTGATCTTTCGATTGAGAATCCACGTTAACACTTTCAGTAGTCCCTGTTTTCCCAGCAATGGTATAACCATATGGCTGAGCACTATAGCCTGTTCCAGAACTAAAGACACCTTGCAGCATGCTAGTCATCTCTTCCGAAACTTGTGGCGTAGTGATTTGCTTCTCTTTAGCATCTTCATTATCCCAAACAACTGTACCAGCTGAATCAACAATTTTACGAATAAAGTGAGGGGATTTTTGTTTACCTTGATTAGCAAATACCGTATAAGCACTGGCCATTCTAAGTGGCGAGGTTCCCTTGGTCATACCACCAAGCACAATCCCCGGGTACTGATCTTTGTCGTCTAAAGCAATGCCAAACTTTTCAATTTTTTTCGTTCCTTTTTCCAAGCCAATTTCATTTAGCAACCATACTGAAGAGGCATTTAAACTTTCTGCCAAAGCTTGGTACATAGGGACTTCTCCCCGATAAACTTTATCGTAATTTTCCACGTTATAAAAAGACATGGCTTCGTCTTTTAAGATCGAATCAGGGGAATAACCTGACTCCAAAGCCGCCGTATAAACCAAGGGCTTCATTGTCGAGCCTGGTGATAAACTGGATTGAGTCGCACGGTTAAACCCAAGATAGGTGTGCTCTCCTCGGCCGCCTACTACGGCTTGAACGCCACCTGTTTTAGGATTAATGGCAATTGAAGCTCCTTGGACTATTTCCCCATCAGCCGCATTGGGAGGAAACAACACATCTTGACTAAAGGTGGTATTCATATCCTGCTGATACTGCTGATCTAAGGTTGTATAGATTTTATAGCCCTTATTTAGCAAATCAGCATCTTTGATATTAGCCACACGTTCGGCTTCACGTATTACTTCATCAAAAAAGTAAGGGTACTGATTATCTTTACGAGAATCCATGTAGTTGTCCGTTACAATCAAATCATCCTTCATTAATTGATCGGCTGTTGGCTGATCTAATTTTCCATTATCAACCATCAATTGAAGCACCGTATCTCGACGATCCATGGCATTTTCCTTGTAGTCTATCGGGTTATATATGCCCGGTCCCTTTAACATCCCTACCATCACAGCCGCTTCATCAATCGTTAATTCAGCAGCGGATTTGGCAAAATATCTGTGGGAGGCATCTTCCACTCCCCAAACACCGTTGGCAAAGTAAGAACTATTTAGGTACATCTCCAAAATTTCGTCTTTGGTATACTGCTTCTCAATCTCGATTGCCAAAAAAAGTTCTTTGGCCTTTCTATTCAAAGTTTGATCCAAGGTCAGATAGGCATTTTTAGCCAACTGCTGAGTGATGGTACTCCCACCACCAGTGATTTTTCCTTTAGTTAAAATCCCGACAGCCGCTCGGCCAATCCCTCTAATATCAAAACCGCCATGCTGATAAAAACGTTTGTCCTCTGTTGAAATCAAGGCATCAACAAGATACGGAGACATTTGAGTAAGAGGCACAGAAGTTCCCTTTTGCCCATTCAAGGTTCCCGCTTCATCTCCGTCCTTGTCATAGATCGTCGTGACCTGTGACACCCCTTTTTGC
This sequence comes from uncultured Vagococcus sp., assembly GCF_963518325.1. Classification (NCBI taxonomy): domain Bacteria; kingdom Bacillati; phylum Bacillota; class Bacilli; order Lactobacillales; family Enterococcaceae; genus Vagococcus; species uncultured Vagococcus sp. Next base: position 86,196 of record NZ_CAUQJB010000005.1, read on the forward strand.
AAAGTTCCCACATCCGAACTTTTTGCTAGATAGAATAAATAAATACTGGTCACTAGTACCACCACTAAACCAACTAACAAGATGATTTTATTTACCTGATATTTTTTCCATATCCGTTTACGCCAATGATGGAATTGGATTAAATATGGTTTTAACCAAATCCAGACTTTTTTGAAAAAGTCGGCAATCGTTACACTTATTTTTTTAAAATCCATTAAATCCCCTCTTTTACTCACTATATTTTAGCATTTTTCTTGAAATTTTCATTAATTAAACCAATCTATTTTCATTTTTAAGCTTAAATTAGTTTCTATCTCTAGTTTAACACAGATTTTCCCCACTGTTATAAGCCCAAGGACTGAATTCATTCTCAGCCTGGTCACAATCATAGCATGAATTTATTAATATTTTATGGTACAATTCATAAGAATTATGTAAATTTAATGATTATTCTTATCAGAATGGGGAAAATACAATGGAAGTAAAGTTAACTTTACCTGACAATACCGAAACAACCGAACTTCGAGAGCTACTGGAAGAAACGTGGCTAGTACCACGTAAAGTCCGTCACTTATTACGCACCCGTAAAAATGTGGCCGTCAATGGCGAAGTCACCCAATTTCATTTGGAAGTTAAAGCGGGAGATACCATCACCTTAACATTTGAAGATAGCGACTACGGTCAACCCGACTTAGAATTGGGCAATGCAGAACTCGTTACGGTGTTATTTGAAGATGAACACATGCTAATTGTCAATAAACCTTACGGCATGAAGACCCATCCCAATCAACCTTCAGAAAACGAAACACTACTCAACCATGTGGCGGCTTATTTAGCGCCTCAAAACCTTTTTCCATATGTGGTTCATCGCCTAGATAAAGAAACCAGCGGCGCTATCTTAATCGCTAAAAATCCCTTTGTCCTACCTATTCTTGGCCGGATGTTAGAGGCCAGAGAAATCAAGCGAACATACCAAGGAATCGCCAGTGGCAGTATGAAACAAACCTATCTCACCATCAATAAAAAGATAGGTCGTGACCGTCACGACAAGCGCAAGCGCTTAGTCAGCGATCATCAAGGACAAACGGCGATCACTCATGTAACAGTTGAAGAAACTAGTAATACTCAAAGTTTTGTTAGCTGTGTTCTTGAAACCGGTCGAACCCACCAAATTCGCGTTCATTTGCAAAGTATCGGCCACCCACTTGTTGGAGACCCTCTTTACAATCCAAGACCTCAAGAAGCCGACAGATTAATGCTTCATGCTAGAAGTCTGTCACTGGTACATCCCTTTACCAAAGAATTAATCGATGTCAAAGCTGAACCTGGACTTTGGTAGACCCAGTTACCTGAAGATTCCTTCCAAGGACTAACCCAAAAAACTCTTAAGGAGATTCCTTAAGAGTTTTTTGGGTTAGTCCGCTATTATTTTTTCTAAAGCCCCCAGATTTAGTCCATCGTAAGCTGCAAAAAAGTGACTAAGGGTCTCAAAGACCAATTTATTTTTACCCAATTGATCATTTTCGACTTGCAGGACAAGCAAAGGTTCATGAAGGCTCATTCTCAAGAGAAACCAGCCTGAACCAAAGTGGCCACGAACATCGCCACGAATTCCCTCTTCATTTTCCGGGTCAATCCTCAAGCCAGGTCTGTCTTCTATAAAAGTCGCCATCCCCTCAATCACTTGTTCTCCATAAGAACGATAGTTTTCTGAGTCTATCTTAAAACGCACTTCCTGAGCTTCCGCTGGCTGTTTCAAACTGCTGATTAATTGGCCCAAGGTTTGACCAGAAGCTGCTAATTTAGGAAGCAACATTACTATTTTAGCAATGACATAGGCCCCATCGTCCAAGAAATAATTTTCTTTAAAGGCAGCGTGACCGCTAGTTTCAATTGCCAGCTCAGTCTGAACCCCTTCTTGATTTAACTTGACAGCCTGATTAATTACATTACGATAACCACTAATATATCGGTATTGCTTGCCGCCTAGCTCTTCAATAAAGGTTTTCAAATGACTGGATGTTGGAGAATTGGTCACAATCGTTGTCCCTGGATAATCGTCGAAAACAATTTTTGCCAAAACTGCAATCAAATTGTTGCGATTTAACACATTTCCATCTTGATCCACAACTGCCGCCCGATCCACATCCGTATCAAAAATAACGCCTAAATCGGCCTTGACCTTTAGGACAGCCGACTGAATACTAGCCATGGCTTCTTTATTGTCAGGGTTTGGCATATGATTAGGAAAATGACCATCGGGGTCTAAAAATTGGCTACCTGTCGTATCAGCACCCAGTACTTCCAAGACTTCCTTCGCGAAATAACCACCTGCACCATTTCCAGCATCAACAATAATATGAAACCCTTTAAGTGGTTGTTGAGCCCCTCCAGGAATGCCCTGTCTAATTTTGGCAACTAAGTCTGCCGCATACAATGGAATCAACTGGCGTTCCTCGACTGACCCTTTCTTTAAAGGCAGATTAAAGTCTTCGGCAAAAGCCACAATCTCATCAATGTCTTCGTGTTCTGCGCCCCCACCCTTAGTAAAAATCTTAATGCCGTTAAAATAATAAGGTAAATGGCTGGCGGTAATCATCACCCCACAATCGCAAAGATAATCGGTAAACTGTGTGGCCATAAACATGGCCGGTGTTGTGGCTAAGCCGACATCAATCACATGTACACCCACACTTTCAAAGCCATTAATCATCGCTTCTTTCAATTCAACTGCCGATAAGCGACTATCATGACCGATGGCGATTTTTAACTGACCTTCCATCAGTTTTGTCGACAATTCCTTGTTAACTGCTAACCACTTAACCATCCCCAAAGCGATTTTTTTAGCTTCAACTGCCGTTAAATTTGCTTCCTCCCTTGCTGTTGAAATGGCGATGCCACGAATATCTGATCCATTTTTTAATGTTTGCAACTGACTCATACTATTCCTCCTAGTCTTCCATATAAGTTAATATAAGGTCATGCAGTTCAGTAGCTGCCTGATTACTCTGAGTGATGATCGCAATCGTATCAGCCCCAGCAATGGTTCCAGCCACCCCATCCAATTGAAGCTCATCAATAATCGCTGCTAACATATTGGCTGAGCCTAAAGACGTTTGAATCACCACGATAAATTGAGCTAAAGTCACACGTTCAACAGAATCGGCCACCATTTCTTTAAAGCGCTCACCATTGACCGGTTGATTTTGTTCGATGATAACGTATTTAACTTCGCCACGACTCCCATGACCTTTAACAATTCCCAACTCGCGGATATCTCGAGAAACAGTCGCTTGAGTGGCTTGAATACCTTCCTGATTAAGTCTGGCAATTAGCTCCTCTTGAGTTTCAATATCATGGGTTTGGATAAGTTTTTTGATAATGCCTTGTCGGCTACTCTTCTTCATAGTTCACCCCACCTATAATTTGTCAATTTTATTATAGCAAACTTAAAGCTTCCACGCCCCTATTTACTGAATTTAACACAAAACAACAAAAAAAAGACCATTATTCATGCTGAGCAATAATAATCTTTTGTTTTTTAATTTTCAGTTAAAATATGGGATTCTTTCATGTTGTCATAAAAATCTGAAAAATAGCGTAATTCCTTTTTTACTTTAATATCGATAAAAACAAACAATCCCATATCCCAATAAAAATCATTAATATGATCTAAAATTATATCGCAATCGTTGATTTTTTCAAACCAGTCAATCGTATGTTCCGTTGTGTAAGTTAGTTGCTCAATCGTATCTCGAGTAATTAATAATTTTTGATAAAGGCGATTAAATTCTTTTTTATCCATAAAGCTTTTTCTAGAAACGTATTTTTTAAATGACTGTTCTTTCATAATCCTAGCTGAATAGCCATTAAAAATAGTTAATAAGCGATTATTTTCCATTACCTCAAATTCTTCCAAGTTGTTCACTCCAACAAATCCAATGTAAGATAAATAATTAATAAAAGTTTCTTCTGAAACAGGCATCATCATTTGACGGTTAGGTTGGCAAATAAACTCATACGAGTAAAGGGACGGTTTATGAATGTTAATTTTCTCAAAAATGAATTTTTCTTTCAATGTGTCACCGTACTTGGACATCGTCTTCTCAACTATGCGACGATCAAGCGCTTCGCTTATACTGACTTCAATGTTAATCGAACCAATTTTATTTTTCTGTCGCTCTGGCTTAGCCGAGAAACTAATACTAATTTTCATTAATTACCTCCTGAAGGTCTAAAATTTAACACTATGAGTCCCCACTCATAACCTTCTTTTAATTCATCCCTTTTTCGAAAAACATGGATAATAAAAAGCATTCCTGTGAGATATAATACCACTGATTTACCAGATAATCAATCAACAACACTCGGTTTTCTTAATTTATCTTTACACGCAAGAGATAGTATTTCCCCCTTATTTTTGTTATAATGTCAATGTCTATTATTAAAGTTTCAGAAACTTAATGAAAGCAACTCATTTCCCCCTTATTTCAAGGGAAATATCTGACTGCTTTTTTATAAATGTACAACTACTTGGAGGTTTAACTGATGAATGAAAGAAATGTAGTAGCAAATGCCTTACACCAAGTCCTAGCTGACCATCTAACCCTTGATGAGATTCTAACTCTCTTGGAAAATCCTAAATCCAGCCAACATGGGGACGTGGCTTTCCCAGTTTTTTCACTTGCTAAAGTGTTACGCAAAGCACCTCAAGCAATCGCAACTGATTTAGTTGCTAAAATCCCTGCCGACAGTTTTGAAAAAGTTGAAGTGGTTGGCCCATATATCAACTTCTTCCTAAATAAAGGACTGGTCAGCCAAGGGACACTGAAAAATATCATTACTGAACAAGAACACTACGGTGATGCAGCAATTGGTGAAGGCCGTAACATTCCCATCGACATGTCCTCACCTAACATTGCCAAACCAATGTCCATGGGTCACTTACGCTCAACTGTCATTGGAAATTCCCTTGCCAATATCCTAACGAAGATTGACTATGCGCCAATCCGCATTAATTACATCGGCGATTGGGGCACACAGTTTGGCAAATTAATCGTGGCCTATAAAAAATGGGGAAGCGAAGACGCCGTCAAAGAGGCGCCAATCAAAGAATTATTACGACTATATGTAGATTTCCATGAAGAAGCTGAAAAACATCCTGAACTGGAAGATGACGCCCGTTTGTGGTTTAAAAAATTAGAAGATGGCGATCAAGAAGCAACCGCTCTTTGGAAATGGTTCCGCGAAGAATCACTGAAAGAATTCCAACGTATTTATGACATTCTGGAAATCGGCTTTGATTCTTATAATGGTGAATCTTTCTACAATGATAAGATGGATCAAGCCGTGGCTATTTTGGAAGACAAACAATTATTGGAAACCAATGAAGGCGCGGAAATTGTTGATTTAGAAAAATACAATTTAAATCCTGCTCTGATTCGCAAGTCTGACGGTGCCACCCTTTACATCACTCGCGACTTAGCATCTGCTCTTTACCGTAAAAAAGAATACGACTTTGCTCAAGCCCTTTACGTGGTCGGCAATGAGCAGTCCACTCATTTCAAACAATTAAAAGCTGTTTTAACAGAAATGGGCTATGATTGGTCTGAGGATATTCACCACGTTCCATTCGGTTTAATTACTAAAGACGGGAAAAAATTATCTACCCGTAAAGGCAAGATTATCTTACTTGAAGAAGTTTTGGAAGAAGCCATCAGCTTAGCTAAAACACAAATAGAAGAAAAAAACCCAGACTTAGCTAACAAAGACGAAGTGGCAAGACAAGTAGGGGTTGGAGCAGTTATATTCCATGATTTAAAGAATGACCGTTTAAATAACTTTGATTTCTCACTAGAAGAAGTCGTTCGTTTTGAAGGCGAAACGGGGCCATACGTCCAGTATACCCATGCTCGCTGCTCATCTATCTTGCGCAAAACGAACTGGGCACCTCAGAAGGATGCCGACTATACACTAAATGACACGGAAAGTTGGGAAGTCATTAAATTATTACAAACTTTCCCACAAATCGTTCAACGTGCCGCAACAAAATATGAGCCTTCAGTTATTGCAAAATATGTCATTCAGTTAGCTCAATCTTTTAATAAATACTACGCCCACGTTAAAATTGTCAACGACGATGGCCAACAAGATGCTCGTTTAGCACTTGTTTTCTCTGTTAAGACCGTTTTAAAAGAGGGGTTAAGATTACTTGGCTTAAAAGCACCTGAAGAAATGTAAATAAAAGCAGGAAGGAATAAAGAGCATCGTTGCTCACGGATTCCTTCCTACTTTTTTATTCCAATTAATTTCGGTTCGTTCTCTACAAGTGATAACTGATAGAATGTTTCCACCACCTCATCAGGGTCCGGCTAATAATTAAATAATGAAACTTAAAGAGATATTTTGTCACTGGTAGTCTCACTATTTTTTTGATTGTTGCTGACCTAAACGTGGCGTTTACGTAAAAAATAAAATTTTGATTTAATCACTAGAACTTCCCTACTAACAACTAACATAACTGCCCCTAAAAAAACTCATCAATCTTATTATTCGTTATTTAACCCATGTCGTCTGGGTGTGTACATCGTTTTTCCCTCAAGATTAGATGGCTCATAAAAAAAACACGCTAACACTTTTTGACGTCCTTTGATCAATTAATCTTAGGGAACCAATCCATTAACAACTTGGATCCTTCCACCTACTAACTTTCAGACTGATACCATGTAGTCAGTATAAAAAAATTAAAAGGGATTGAAAAAGCAAGATTAGCCACTATTTAGTGTAATCCACTCTAAATAGTGGTTAATCACAAAAAAATGGTGAACTTTGGGGTGAAAATGTCAATCTTACCTTTTAGTTAGCTTCTGTTTAGAAGTCCCTTTCCAGCAAACATCACAGATAGAGAATCAAAAAGCCTAAGACGAAATGTCTTAAGCTTTTTTGATTGATAGCCACTATGTTAAATCAATTTGCTGACCGATTAAGTACATAATGGGTGCTGAAATACTCATAATTACGAGTTCACTAAGAGCTGTTGTACCGAAAGTCAGCCAAAAAGGAACCTCTATCGCAATATGGAGCATCCATGCAATCATAAACATACTGATCGTAAAGAAAATCGTGTTGAAGATCATCCGTTTTTTGATGTCAGTGACATACTTGCTAATAATAGCTGTTAGTCCCAGTGCCAGAAAACTCTGACCGCCTCCAAATACGACATCCAGCCAGCCAAACTCTGAAAATAGCATGTTATAAAGGACAACGCCCCCTAAAACACCCCACATAAGTTTTTTGTTAAAGACGACTAGATGATTCAAACTCTCTGACACTCTAAATTGAATAGGACCTTGCGCAAAGGGCGTAATCATCGATAACGCCAAATACATCGCAGCCACTATGCCATTTAACACCAGTATTTTTGTTTTTTTACTACTTATCATTTTTCTACCTCCTCCGAGTTTTGATGACGCGGGATGGTTGACGAACCGCGATACTACAAAAAAGTAGTACTTCAATATATTACACTAATTAAGCCAAATAAGCTACCTTGGATCTCAGCCTTCTTTTTACTTATCAATCCTGCTTCTTTAGTAAACTTTTCTTAAATCACCTCATAAATCCCCCTCGAAATCAAAATTAGGTTGCTGACTTGAGAAATATGACGCATAATGAAACGACTACTAGATTTCCTATGCCCACATAACTGATATGGTTGGGGAATTATAATGGGATTGATAGAGAAAAGGACGAGACTATACATATGAATATCTATTCACTAATAGCACAAAATAATGCAAACAACTTACAAAAAATTGCCTGCACATTTTCACAAGACAAGGGCACTTGCCATCTTACCTACCAAGAACTATTAAATCAAGCGGACTTATTCGCGAAGATATTAACTGATAGCGGTATCTTGCCAGGAGATCGAGTAGCACTTGTCTCGGAAAACGCACCAGAGTGGAATGTGGCTTTTCTAGCTATTCTAAAATTAAATGCAACAGCAGTCCTAATTGACGCTTCACTGACGGGAAGTGAAATTACCAACCTGATCGAACATTCAGATGTGAGTGCGGCCTACACGTCCCCAAAGATCATGGAAAAATTAAAGGAGCATCTGGGAACCATTCACCCTGTCTTTGACTTGATGAATCAGAGTCAAGTTTACTCTGGTTTTCCCAGTCAGTCGCCAGAGTTGGTTAGTGAGGGTGACCCAGAAGTTGCCACGATTATTTTTTCTTCTGGTACCACACGCTCGGCAAAAGGAATTATGCATACCCACGATGCATTGATAAACTCAACAATGATGTGTGCAACCAGTAATCAGTTGGACCGAGAGGGTCGCTATTTATCCGTCATTCCTAACAGCCATGTCTATGGATTAGTCTGTCTGGTTCTAGCACCCATGCTCTTAGGTGCTGACAGTTTTTACATTGAATCAATGACTGCCCCAGCTATTAGAGTCGCTTTTGACAGCTATCAGCCAACTGTTTTCCCCTGTGTCCCGAAGGTCTTTGATTTATTTAAGACCCAGGCACTTATGACGATTAACAGCAAAAAAGTGACCAAGTTAATGTTTAAATTATTGTTTCCACTCTGTCTATTTGCCCGCAAGCGTGGCCTTAACTTGGGGAAAGTCATCTTTAAAAGCATCCATCAAGCTTTTGGTGGTGAGATTGACATCTTGTGTTCCGCTGGGGCCCCAATGCCTCAAGAAACTGCCGACTTTTATTTAGGCACAGGCTTTAATTTGCTGATTACTTACGGAGCCACTGAAACAAACATACCGACAATTGGCAATCGTGGGAATAATTTAACCGCTGAGACGTGTGGCAAACCTTACGATGAGGTGGAAGTAAAACTTAGCCCTCAGGGTGAACTGCTGATTCGATCTCCTTATATGATGAAAGGCTATTTCCGTGATCCAGTAGCGACAGCTAAAGCTTTTGAGGATGGGTGGTTAAAGACAGGTGATATTGGCGCCATCGATTCAAAAGGGAATTACCGAATCGTCGGCCGTTCCAAGGAAAATATCATCCTAGGGACAGGTAAAAAATTAACGCCAGACGATGTTGAAGCCGCCTATTGTAACATTTTAGGCATTTCGGAACTAGTCATTACTGGTGTTCCCTCTCCTAATGGTTATGACGAAATTCACGCCTTTGTTGTCAGAGATCACAGCGAACTACCCAAAGAGCGTATCTTAGAGGGAATCGCTGAAAAAACTGCCGAAGCTTCCCTTCACGTGAAGTTAACGAAAGTTCATTTTATTGAGGCCATACCCAAAACCTCCTTGCAAAAACCAAAGCGTTATTTATTAAAAAAAATAGCATTAGACGAAGTAGCTAACGAAACTCAACCCACAGAAAAAATAGTTACCTCCCAAGACATTCAGCAAAAAGTCATTCAACTAATTGCTCAATTGGGAGAAATTGATGCCAGTGTCATTTCCGCCACATCCAAACCATTTTCAGAGTTAGGTATGGACTCCCTAGCTGCCATCAATCTTGCCTTGGAGTTAGAGGACAACTATCACCTTAATGTGGAAGACGCCTTTCACCCTGAAATGTCCGTCGCCGATTTAGTCGGCTTTATTCAACACCCTAAGGACAAGCATAAACAAGTCAAAGAACCTGGCTCTGAACCGAAAGTCAAACGGAAAATCGACTACATCTTATTTAGATCAGCCTGTGTCTTAGCCCGTGTTTTTTACAAGGTGACAGTCAAAAATGACCACACCATTCCTAATAATACTGGTTATATTATTTGTGCCAACCATGTATCCAACTTAGATTATTTGTGGTTAACCGTTAATTTTAAAAAAGAACAGTTTCAAACCTTTTATTGTATGGCTAAACAAGAAGTCGTCAATAAAGCCGCCATTAGCCAATTATTGACTCGGATTTGTGGCATGATTCCGATTAACCGCGATCAAGCTGGCTCTGATTCTCTCCATCATTGCAAGGTTACCTTAAAAGCCAATAACGGCTTGCTGATTCATCCAGAAGGGACCCGCAGTAAAAGTGGACAACTTGGTTCCCTAAAAAAAGGAGCTGCCATGTTGGCGATTGATTCGGGAGTTCCGATTATTCCTGCCTATATTCATGGTGCCTATGAAATCTATCCACGGGGTAATAAATTGCCAAAGTGGTTCAATTTTTCTGAAATGCGCAAATACCCTGTCAACGTGGTTTACGGCAAACCAATTATGCCAACTGGCCTAACAGCTAAAGAATTAACCAAACAAGTGGAGGCAGCCATGATGGCCTTAGCCATTCAACCTTAAGTAAGAAAAGCACGATTCGTTGCAAGCGTCGTGCTTTTTCTATTCCTTAACTCTTATTTAATTTTCCCCCCCAAAAAAACTATTTTACTTAGCCTAAGTCTGATTGATTTGGTATAATATAACTCTGTGAAAGGAGTTGGACATCATTCAACTTGAACTGCATCTGATTATTAACCGAAACGCAGCTAGTGGCAATGCCGCTAAATCAGCAGATCAGGTCTTATCTGCTTTAAATGAAAAAAATATGCCTTACAAAACTTATACAACTGACTATCACGGTCATGCCATTGATATTGCTCAAACACTTTTAGAAACAACCTTACTCCCTTGGACTAAGACGCCTCCTCAATTATTTCCGCTTCTAGTGGTCTTAGGCGGCGATGGCACTCTTCACGAAGTCGTGAATGCCCTAGGAAATCGAGTCGATATTCCCATCGCTTACATTCCTTGTGGCTCTGGCAATGATTTTGCTCGGGGTGTTTCTCTTAGTCGCAATCCTCTGATTGCCTTAGACCATTTATTGGAAACCTTGGAACCCCAACCTTATCATACCCTTCACTATGTGGAAAACATTCAAGAAGAAGAAGGATACGCAACTAATAATGTGGGAATCGGCATCGATGCGGCCATCGTTGCCCGTTCATCTGCCTCAGCTTCAAAACAGACCTTAAATAAAGTTAAATTAGGCTCTTTGACCTATCTCTATGCAGCCATTCAAGTCTTGACCAAACAAAAAGGCTTCCCTCTAATGGTTGAAGTTAATGGCCAATCAATTGGCTTTGATAATGCCTTTCTCTGCACCACTACCAAGCATCCTTTTTTTGGTGGCGGCATTGCGATTGCCCCAGAAGCTGATGCTAAATCTAAAACGATCGACCTTGTGATTGTGGAGCGGATTCATCTCCTTAAACTCATTCGCTTAGTCATCCAACTCCTACAAAAAAAACACATGGCTTCTCCTCATGTTCATCATTTCAAAAGCCAACAGGTACGGATCGTATCTACCACCTCTCAATTTGGTCAAGCCGATGGTGAAGAACTAGGGTCTCGCCCCTTCGATATCCACTTTACAACTGTCCAACGCCTCTTCTGGTTGTAACAAAAAAACAGTCTGCTTAGCAAACTGTTTTTTGTTACATATAATCATAGGGCGATGCCTCATTCATACCGATTAACGGGTCGATTTCCAGTCCGACCACTTGTGACAGTTTTAAGATAAAGTTAGTTGGCTCTGAGGTACCTTCTGTTGTCTCCTCCTCAACACTAAAGAGGGAAAGCTCCTCCACCTCTGGTTTTGCTTGACGGGTGACGGCAATCTCTGTCAGCTTTTGCGGAGACTTTTCTTTGGTTGCAACAGGACTCGTTTGATACGCCACTTCTTCTTCCTTAACAAATCCTGCTTCAAAAGCTTCTAACTGGGTTTTGACGGTTAAAGTCATCATTTCAGCCGAGGTAATTCGTTCCTTCAAACTGGTCTTGCGGTTAATCCCTTCATTGTTGACACAGTCACGAAAGGCACTAACTTCTCCCATTAATATTAAAATATCCTTACTTCGAGTCAAGGCAGTATACAAGAGATTTCGTTGAAGCATGCGTTGATATTGCCGAACCATTGGCAATATCACCATCTTAAATTCGCTCCCTTGAGATTTATGAATGGAACAACAATAAGAGAGGGTGATTTTATTCCACTCATTCCGTTTATAGGAAACTTCGTTACTATCAAAGTGAATGACCAGTTCATCCACTTTGTCTTCCGATTCCTTGGCATAAATGATACCTACAATTTCTCCCATATCCCCGTTAAAGACATTGGTTTCCGGGCTGTTTACCAATTGCAATACTTTATCGCCAATTCGGTAAACTTTGTCATTCCATGCCACTTCTTTCCGTTGGCCATCCTCATTAGGATTAAAAATCTCCTGCATCATCTCGTTCAACTTATCAATACCGGCTACCCCGCGATACATGGGTGCCAACACTTGAATATCCTGAGCCGTAAAGCCTTTTTCTTTTGCCTTGGTCACGATTTGTCGAATCGTCTGCTCAATTTGATAAGCATTGGCGTTAAAAAAAGAACGATCTTTATGATTATTAGTAAAATCACCTGGCAACTGACCGTTTTTAATGCTGTGCGCTAGTGGAATAATACTGGAACCATCTTCCTGTCGGTAAATTTCAATCAGTTCTCGACTCGGAATTTCATTAATGCCCAATAAATCATGTAAAACCTGACCAGGTCCTACAGATGGCAGTTGGTCTTTATCGCCAACAAAAATAATTTGCATATTTGTTGGGATAGCTTTTAACAAGGTATTGGCCAACCAAGTGTCAACCATCGACATTTCATCGACAATCAACAAACCACCCTCTAATTCTTTGGCAGAGACGCTTGTATTCTTTTCTCGACCCGTAAGACCTAAAAGCCGATGAATCGTGCTAGCGGGCAAACCAGTGGTCTCATTCATCCGTTTAGCCGCTCGCCCAGTAGGTGCTGCTAATAAAATCGGAAAAATATCATTTTGATAGTCATCTATGTCCAAGGACAAGCCATTTAATTCAGCAAATAAGGTCACAATTCCGTTAATAACCGTGGTTTTACCTGTTCCCGGCCCCCCCGTTAAGATAAACATCGGAGATTTAACAGCCGCTCTCATGGCATCAATCTGTGAATCGCCATAACTAATCCCCAAATTCTTTTCCAATAGCTCAATTGCCGTCGTAATATCCTCATCAGCATATTTAATTTCCTTTTTTCGAGACAATAAACGTTGAACCGCTGTGCCAATCCCCCATTCAGCAAAAAACAAAGAATTTTCATAGAGTCGCGTACCCTCTTGTTGAATTTTACCTTCTTCTACTAAACGGATGATTTCATCTGCTGCTAAATCAGGCCCTATTTCAAAAGGACGGCTGTTCTCTAGGGTGCGGATTGCTTTACCTAACAACTCCTCCGCTTCAATATAAGTATTTCCTGTATCCAAGCAACTAGCCAGTAGTTCATGTAAAATAGCCGCCCGAATCCGTTGAGGAGAACTAGCTGCATACCCCATGTGCTCAGCTAGATTATCGGCTCGCTTAAACCCAATCCCCTCAATATCTTCCGTTAGTCGATAGGGATTTTCCTGAATAATTTCTAGTGTTTCCTCTTTGTATAATTGATAGATTGCCATGGCTAACTGGCTACCAAAACCATATTGATTAAGGCCAATCACAATCTGCTCCATGCCGTAATTCAAGCGAATCGTATCAGCAATCATTTGCCGCTTGGCTTGTGTCAGTCCTTTGACTTCCGCTAAACGTTCAGGCTGAGACATAATGACATCAATCGCTTCTTCACCTAAGACTGCCACCATGTTCTCTGCAGTCTTTTTACCAATCCCTGGAAAATTTTCTCCCGATAAATAGGCCACCAAGCCACTAGCTGATGTTGGCTTATCTTGTTGATAGGTTTCTACTTGAAACTGTTTACCATATCTCGGATGATCGACTAAATGACCACTAAAGCGATAAGTCTCCTCTTCTTGAATTTGGCCAAAGTTTCCTGTCACCACTATTTCATTTTCCAAGTAGGCGGTATTTGTTTCAAGGACTTTGACTAAAATGACCTTGTAAAAATTAGTGTCGTTTTGAAAAAAGATTGCGGCTACTTTTCCGCTGATAAAAGGCATGTCGTTCACTGTATCTGTCTTGGTCACTTAATCACCTACTTTCCAATTTCGTTCTCATACTATGATAATCCTTTGACTTTTGAAAGTAAAGAAACTCTCGCCCCACTTAAAGAATTGTCACCAAACAAAAATAGCCGTCTCAGCCAACAGGCTTGATCGACATGGACTATCCATTCTGCTAACAATGGAGATCAGCTCTTAAGTACCTTCCACTAGAAAATGGAAGGCCTCAGTCTGATCACCATTAGCCTACTTACTTAGATGACGGTCATCATTCCACAGCTTAAGTGTAAACGGCAACTCTTTTGTTGGATTCATCTTTAAAATACTCAGGGTATTATTGCCCAATCCGCCCATCTTTCGTGCATTTGCAACACTGGCACCGGCCAGTGTTTGGATACAGCCAGTCAATGTCGCTCCATGACTGACAAATAAAAGCGGCCCCTGTTCTTTTTCAGCAGCCTCTAAAATCAGCTTTTTTCCTCGTGCCAGCATCGCCTCATAAGGTTCACCACCAAAAGCGCTAGGGTCATAACGATTGGGGGCATAACGAAGCGCATCAAGGGTCTCACCATAGATATGGTGAGCTTCCATAATAGACGCCCCTTCCAAGTCTCCCATGCCAATTTCTCTTAAATCGTCTGAATATATAATTTCCGCTGGCACTTTGAGATAGCGCTGAATGCCCATAGCAGTATCTTTTGCCCGCTTTTGAGGACTAGCATAAATCCGCACAAAAGGAATCTCTGACAGATGTTTTCCCAAGCGTGCAATTTCCTCATAACTTTCAGGCAATAGGGGAGAGTCCCCTTCCCGACCTTGAAATCGCAAGGCCTGATTCCATTCCGTTCGTCCGTGACGAGTAAAATATAATTCCATTGACTTGCCCCCTCTCACTTGATTTAAGGAAATCTAATCTAATTTATCATTCTCATAGTGGTGAGCTACTTCTAAATTAGGAAACTCTTGCTGACGCAGGGCTTCATACACAACCAACGCTGCTGTATTTGATAAATTCAACGAACGAACGTGCTGATCATTCATCGGAATACGCAGACAATCCTCTTCTCGACTGCGCATAAATTCCTCAGGCAGTCCGGTAGTCTCTTTGCCAAACATAAAGTAGTGATCCTTACCATCATTATACGCCACTTCACTGTATATTCGATGCCCAAATTTAGTGATTAAATGCAACTCAATCTCAGGATTTTTTTCAAGAAAATCCAATAGATTTTCATAATATCGGATATCAACATCCTGCCAATAGTCCAACCCTGCTCGTTTGAGCTGTTTATCATCTGTTGAAAAGCCTAATGGTTCGATTAAATGCAGAGGGCTATTCGTTGCTGCACAGGTTCTGGCGATATTCCCTGTATTAGCAGGTATTTGTGGTTCAAATAGTACAATGTGATTTGTCATGATTGGTCTCCTTTAACAGCATCAAGCTGCCTTTGTTTCATTTGTCTGTCTTCTATATTAAGGTATATTCCTATTTTAGGCAAAAAAAAGAACGTATCGGCTCGGTGTCAATTCACTGCGAGTCGCTACGTTAGTGAAGCTTTTTTCACTAACTTTTATCAGAACAGGAATCTGATAAAAACTATCGAAAAATAACTTTAAAACTACTATAACAAAAGGATTTCCCTTTTGCAACCTTATTTTGTAATTTTCAGAATTGTAAACGTTTTATTTGCTACCAACTAGAATTAAGAGATCAATTGTGATTTTTTCAATTAACTGTGACTCAGTTTTTTGAAGCGATTCCGCTGAGGCTCCCCATTGAAGTGGAGACATTTTAACTAAATCCTCCTGTAATTTTTCAGAAACATCAAAAGTATACGTCAAACGCTCTTCTGAAATCAACGTCATTTCTTCTGAAAACTTTCTGACTACCTTCTCATTTGAATAGGATTGTTTAGCCACATCATCTGCGTAAAAAGCCTGCCTCAATTCCAATAAATAATTGGCTTCCGGTACAATTTTAATCAACTTGCCGCCATCTTTTAAGACCCGGCGAAACTCTCTGTAATGGCTTGGGGAAAATATGTTCAACAGATGACTTAAACTGTCATCATTAAAAGGTAGATTCGTGATATCCGCCACACACCAAAAGGCCTCTCCCCTTTGTTCGGTGGCTAAAGCAACACCATCTTTCGAAATATCAAAGCCAATTTTAGTTCCAGGAACCATTAAGCTAGCCAGCTCATTTAAGAAACTCCCTTCCCCACACCCCATGTCTACAATCGTACTGATCTGGTCCTCAGCTAAAATGGTCTCTAGTTTAGCTAATAGTGGGCCATATAAACCTGCTTGAATCATTTTTTGTCGATGGCTTAGCATCTCTTTATCGTAATCTGTTTTAACATGGTGATCCAAAAAGTGCAGCGTCCCTTTTTTTGATAGATCATAGTGGTGGCCCTGCTCACAACTCAATTGATAATTGCTTGCGCTAATCATCTTCTGCTGGCATTTTGGGCAACGAAACAAATTCAAATGGTCCTTTAAAAATAATTGACCACGATCGATTTTTTTTAACAACATTTCACTCGTTCCTTTCCTCGAAGATCCTTACCAATCATAACATAACTTCTCAAAGATATATGATACAATTAACCGTAAGACTAATTTATTTATAGGAGGAACATAACGATGCTAATCAAAGAATTTTGTGCTGAAAATTTCACTAATATACCTGCCGCTATCACAGCAGGCGCTAAGCGCATTGAACTGTGCGATAATTTAACCGTTGGAGGAACAACCGTTAGCCCCGGTGTGATGGAAGAGTCAATTAATTATTGTCACGAGCGGAATGTCACGGTCATGACTATCATTCGCCCTCGTGGCGGAAACTTTGTCTACAACGACACTGAATTAAAAATCATGCACACCGATCTTATCGAAGCAAAAAAACTAGGGACAGATGGTGTCGTAATTGGCTGTTTAACCGCCGACAACGAACTAGACGAAGAAGCCATGGAGCTTTTGTTGGACACTGCTGATGGCTTACAAATCACCTTTCACATGGCCTTTGATCAGTTGCCATTGCCAAAACAACTGGCAGCCATTGATTGGCTGGCAGAACGAGGCGTTACACGAATCCTGACTCACGGAGGCCCAGCAGGCACTCCTATTGAGGACAACTTTGATCATTTGCAAACCTTGATTGACCACAGCCAAAATAAATTAACAATTTTACCTGGTGGTGGCATAAACTATCAAAATGAGGAAACGGTCAGAGATGTTCTTAAAGTCCTTGAAGTCCATGGAACTAAAATCGTCGACCTTTAATTTATTACGACTTACCCTAATGGCAAACAGTCAAAGGCTTTTCGCTTGTTAACTTAACCCTTTTCCGCTAAGCTAAAGACATCATTTAATCAGGTACGACTAAAGCCTAAACAAAGTGTAGTGCCCCGTACTTCAAGTTCTAAGAAATATGAGGTGGACCTTTAAGTAAAAGGAGGGAAAAAAATGGATCAACTATTAGAGAAACGGGAACGGCGAGATCTCAAAATTCTGTCTTTACTTTATTCAGAAGAACGTTGGTGGAGTGCTGAAGAACTGGCGCAAAAAAGCGATTGTTCTGTCGGGAGTGCCAACAAATCTGTTAGTTCTCTTAGCCAAATGGCTGAAAATTTCGACAATGCCTTTGAAATAATCAGTCAAAAAAATCGCGGAATTATCTTGCTCGCTTCATCGAACTATTCGATTTCTCGTTTAGAAGGTCTCTATTACCAGGAGACCACCAGTTATCAAATTATTGACAAGATCTTCCAAGGCAATGACTTAACAATCGAGAAGTTAATGGACGATTTATTTTTATCTAAAAGTACCCTCTACCGCAAACTAAAATCGATTGATTTTGTTTTCAATAAAAATAACTTGCAACTAGATAAAAACAACTTAAAATTGATTGGCTCAGAAATGAACATTCGAGAATTTTTCTTTATCTTTTATTGGTCCATTGTCCGCTCCGAAAAATGGCCATTCACACATGTCAAAGAAGAGCTTTTTAGTTACCGCTTAAAGGAACTGAATCAAGAGACAGGCTTAACCTTGTCATCAGTTGAATTCCTGCAAATGCAATATCGAATGGCCATCAATTTTATTCAACATCAAAAAAAACAATTTATTACTGAATTGCCTGATAATGTCCTACTGGATCCTTATCGTTTGGCTTTTTTTAACAATATCGGTGAGGCCATGATTGCCAATGTCCCTCCTGCTTACAAAAAAAATGAATTCAACTATCTAGGGTTGATCTTCGCTACCTACCCTTATATGCCTGATACGCCAGATGAAGGCTACCTTCAGAAAATCGTGGACTGGTATAAAGAAACAAACAGTATGACTTATGCAGTCACCAACGAGTTATTAACCCAAGTTATGGAACGTTATCCAGATAATTCGCTAATTAAGCCCTTAAAACAACCAAAAGTAATGTTTATGCTATTTTCTACAGCTAGTTACGCCTTGCTTTTTCCAAATTTATATATGCAAGATGAACTGACCAACACTTGGCGCAAACAATTGAAACACTTTGAGCAACAAACGCCTCATTTTTATCACATTATAAAAGAGATTGTTTATGGCATTCAGCAGTCTGATCCTTATAAGGGAAGACTGATGCACCCGTTTTACAGTTTGTACTCTATTTTAAGTATTTTTTCTCAGAATTTTGATTTATATGCCTTTGAAAATACAGTTAAAATCAAATTGATCTGTGCCGCTGACCCAATAAGTGAAGTTTCCTTAAGTGACATGCTTCGTTCCCGAGTCAGCCATAACGTTATTATTGCCAAAAGTAATATGCGAGATGACACTAAGATCAAGTACGACTTATTACTGTCTGACATTAAATTCCCTCAGGGTCAAGGACCATTAGCCAACCACTCTTACATTTGGGATTTCCCACCTTCCGACCGTGATTGGAACAACTTGGACATTATTTTAGACGACATTATCAAAGAAAAAAACCATTAAAAAATGAGACTTGGAAAATATCCAAGTCTCATTTTTTAGATAAAATACTGCATAAACAAACTGGCAATATTAAAATAGATTAGCACACTGGTTAAATCACTTAAGGTCGTAATAAAAGGACCACTAGCCACAGCCGGATCAAAGCCCAGCTTATCCATCAACATAGGAATTAAACTACCAGCCAAATTAGCCACGGTAATCGCGCAAATCATCGCCATTCCGATCACAAATCCTAAGGGAAAATTCTGTTGCCAGATGCCCACCACCACGAAAATAGTAACTCCTGTAACCACACCTGTAATTAACCCCGTTAAAACCTCACTGAGAATCAAACTAAAAAAACCACTGTCTTTATCATCTTTTACAGCTAAACGACGAACAGCTACAGCCAAAGACTGGGTCCCAGCATTACCAGCCGTCCCAGTAATTAAGGAGATAAAGACAGCCAAAATACTGGCTTCACTCACCATCTCTTCATAACGCCCAATCAAGGTGGCCGTTGACATCCCTAAAAATAACAAGGTGATTAACCAAGGCAACCGTTTGGATGCCGCTTTAAAAGGATTTTCACTTGACTCCTCAACGTCAACCCCTGCCAAACCAGAATAATCACTAGCCGCTTCATCATCGATAACATCGATAATATCATCAACCGTTACAATTCCCAGTAAATGATCCTCGTAGTCGGTAACCGGCACAGCCAGGAAGTCGTAATCACGAATCGTTCGTGCCACATCTTCTTGATCATCCCCTACTTTTACCGAAATTACCCGTTCACTCATCAAGTCAGAGATCATCACATCGTCATCATTGACAATTAAATCTCGCAGGGAAATAACCCCTACTAAGACGTTTTCCTGATTGACTACAAACACATAATAAATGGTTTCCGCAGCTTTTGCTTCATTCTTAAGCAAATACATAGCCGATCGGACAGTCTGATTAGCAACAATCGAGACATATTCCGTCGTCATAATTGACCCAGCTGTCTCATCTTCATAATGAAGCAATTCTTTAATTTCTCTGGCACTTTCCGGATTCATCAAACTTAAATACTTAGCAACGCTTGTTTTATCCAACTGATTTAATGTATCCACTGCATTATCCGTGTACATCTCAGCCAGCATGTCAGCCACATAACTAGGCTTCATCTCAGTCAGATATTCCTCAACATCTTCTTCATCCTCTTCAATGACATCGAACATGTCCGCCATCTCTTTAGGTGAAAGATAGGTATAAAGTCGTTGACGTTCCGTTTCATTCAGAGATAAATAAAATTGGCCCTGTTCATAAATATGTAAATCAAAAAACAATTCACGAAACTCATTTAATCGATCGGCTTGAAGATCTTGTAGTAATTGAGCGTATTGTTCTTCAATGGTCATTTGATTATCACTCACAATTTCTCCTCCAATCTATCGGCTAATTTGTGCCTCGTAAACATTTTCCATGTCTTCTGGTAAAGGTAAGCGCAAATCAATTAACTCCTGAGTAAAAGGGTGCTCAAAGACTAACTGAGCACAGTGGAGTGCCTGTCGTTGAATCCCCTTGGTCAAATCACCATGGTACATCTCATCCCCTAACAAAGGGCAACCTATGGCTTCAAAATGAACCCTAATTTGATGAGTACGGCCTGTGTGCAGCTGAATATCCACTAAGGCCACATCCTCAGATCTGGCTTGCAACCAATACTCGGTCTTAGAAGCCAAACCAGTCGGTCCTGTTTGCCGTTTTAAAATCGAGGTTACATCACGTTCAATTGGCAAGTTAATGATAGCATGCTTTTCCAGATTAGCTAATTCGCCGCCCACTAAGGCTTGGTATTTTTTTAAAATCCTTTTTTCCCGTAAAGCTTTATCCAACATGGCATGGGCAAAACCGTGCTTAGCGAATAACATTAACCCAGTAGTGTCTCGGTCTAAACGTGTCACCACATGAATCACCCGATTTACTGATTTTTTTTCCGTGACATAATGCTTCACCCGATTCGCCATTGTGCCATTAGGGTGATACTGAGCCGGAATAGAGGCCACATCTGTAGGTTTATTGACGACTAAAAAATGCTCGTCTTCGAAAATAACTTCAATGGGTGTAGCATCCAAGAGCAAGGTTTCATGCTCACCTTCATCGGGAATCCGAATACTCAGGACATCCCCTTTTTGAAGTTGATACAACACATTTTCAACCTGCTGGTTCACCATGATCGTTCCGCCTTGAAACTTAATCTTTGCCAGCAACCCACGTGATACGCCTTTTGTTCTAATGTACTCTTTAATCTGTTGACTGTCTTCTAATTCATAGGACCACGAAAACTGCATGTTATGCTTCTCCTTGCCTTTCAGGACTCTCTTCAATAAAGGCATCTTTCACACGGCGCCAAAAATGAGTATGGCGATACGACGTAAAATGAATCCGCTCATCGGCAATCCGATATTGAATACTAGTAATACTTGATTGAGGCAAATTAAGTTGATCTACTGATAACAAATAATCATCTGCCGCCTGTAAATCAATCGTAATCCACTCATTATTGGCAATAATAATCGGTGACCCCAGAGAGCGGTACACCCGATTATTCAGTGAGGCAATCTGAGTCATCTGCAAAGCATTCACTCGTGGATGAAGGACCGCCCCTCCAACACTTTTATTGTAACCTGTCGAGCCCGTTGGTGTAGCAACAGACAGTCCATCTCCACGGAATCGTTCAAAAATCTCCTCTTTGATAAATATATCTGCTACCATGGTCCGATTGATTCGTTTAATCGTGCATTCGTTTAGAGCCAAAAAGTGTTGCGTTTCTTTTTGATCATCGAAGAAAATCGTGACATCAAGCAAGGGATAACTGACACTGCTGCCTTCGTCCTTCAGCAGACTCTCAACTAATTCTTCCAATTCATAATCTCGCCAATCCGTGTAAAAACCTAAATGACCCGTATGGATACCAACAAAACGGATATCATCCAGCATATGGGCATAACGGTGAAACGCCGACAAAAGAGTCCCATCGCCACCAATTGAAATCACAATATCCGGTTTTTTTTCTTCCAACTCTATCTCTGTCTCAGCAATCAAAGCCTTTAATCGCTCTGTGACTAGTTGGGATTTCTCCGAATGATTGGCTATTATTGACACTTTCATCTAGTTCACCTCCAAGTATTCTGGTTACTTTCTAACTATTCAGGTGTCTCATCCGACCCCCTCTGTTCTTTTAATTCCTCTAACAACTTATTTTCATGAAGCTTTAAGAAATCCTGATAATATAAATCATCCTGCTTGCCACGACCGTGAGAGAACAAGTGCTGAGCTTCTTGAATTTCTTCACGAATTTTCGACATTTCTTCATCCAATAGATTAGCCGCTTCTGAGGCATTGCGCAATCGTTCATTAATTTCTTGAGGGAACTCTCCCTGGTATTTATAATTCAAGGAATGTTCAATCGTTGCCCAAAAATTCATAGCCAAGGTTCTGATTTGAATTTCTGCGTAAATCTTTTTCTCCCCAGTAATAATCTGCACCGGGTATTCAATAATTAAATGATATGAACGATAACCACTCTCTTTCATGTTGGTAATATAATCTCGTTCCTGCACGACAGTCATGTCCTTGCGACTGCGAATTAAGCGAACCACTTCATAGATATCATCAACAAATTGACACATGATTCGCAATCCTGCGATATCTTGCATCTCACTCTCTAATTTGTCCATCGGGATGCCCCGTAACTTTGACTTGATTTTAATACTATCCGCCGGTTTAACACGCCCCGTCACAAATTCAATTGGTGCATGTTGATTTCTTTCTCTAAATTGCTTGCGGATTCCTTTTAATTTGATTTTCATTTCCGATACCGCTTGTTCGTACGGCGCTAAAAACAATTCCCATTTTTCCATCCTAGCAACCTCATTTTCATTCTTAATAAACTTTTTAAAACCACTTTATCAGTAAGGGATTTAACGCCCACTTACCTAAATCAACATAGCTAGACTAAAAATAGCGGCTTATTGCCACAAGCTTTATTCTAGCATAAAATCAAAAAAAAAGTTAGTTAACTGGCAGTGATTCCAATAAAAAGAGTCTCAATTAGATAGTTATTATTTGACGCTAGCCCGATTTTAAGGCAAACTATAAAGAAACGGATACACTTTACTGTTTAAATATAAATATAACGAAGGTTAATAATACAAAGAAGAAGGTAACCATGAGCGAAGTCATAGAAATCGAATATAAAAGCCTCTTAACTCAAGAGGAGTATCAACAACTGTGGCAACAATACATTGCTGATTCAACTACTAGCTTTACCCAAACTAATGTCTATTACGACACTGAGGATTTCCATTTAAAGGACCTTGGCATGGGCTTGCGAATTCGTCTATTATCAACTAAAGCCGAGCTTACCTTAAAGTCACCCTTAATAACTGGTGAGGGATTACTAGAAACGACAGATGAATTAGCCCTGCCCATAGCCCAACAACTGGTGACAAAGCAAATAATTCCAGCAGAGGGTGCTGTAGCCGAGAAACTAAAAAGCCTTGGCATTAACCGCCACCAATTAACTGTCCATGGTCAACTGACCACAAAGCGAGTGGAAGCTCAACTAGAGCCAACCATTCTACTTGTATTAGACGAAAGCTGGTACCATGGGAAACATGATTATGAGCTAGAAATGGAAGTCAGTGATCCACACCTCGGGAAGGAATACTTTGTGAATTTCCTCAAAGAAAACGCGATCGACTATAAGGTTGCCAAAAATAAAATTGTACGTACATTTGAATCGAAAATGTCTAATTAAGCCGTTTCATTTCAAATTTGCTTAATTTTCTGATACATTAGGAGTACGAAAGAAAGAAATGGAATTATGGGGGAATGGCTATGATTGAAATCTATTTGTTTATCCACCCTCTCTGCTCAGAAAGCTTAGCATCTGAAAAGAGAATCTTACAAATGATTCAAACTGAGCACAAGAAAGTACAATTTAAGTTTCTACCATTGCTCAACTTGCAAAGTTTTCAACAATATCTACAGGATCATCACTTAGAAGCTATCGGCATTCATGAGCGCAATCGCTTGTTTGAAGCCTCTTACTCAGCCGCTTTGGACTACAAAGCCATGCAGTTACAAGGAAAGAAAAAAGGACGAGCTTTTCTTTTGAAACTTCAAGAGAAAATTTGCATACAAAACGCCAGCTATTCAGACTCACTAGTTGATGGGATTGTAACAAAAATTGGAGGAGATTTGTCGATGTTTCGCGCCGACCGGTCGTCAGCAATCGTTCACGATTCATTTATATCCGACCAGGAGACGGCAAAAGAAATGAAGGTTTGTAAAAACACTTCTGCCGTTGTTTTTAACTACGCCTGTGACCGCGATTTTGGCGTCTTAATCGAAGAGGAACCGACCTCGGAAATTTTGCATGAACTTTTCAAAACAAATGAAAAAACCTGTTTTGATACGTATGTAGAGACTGGGCAAATCAAACCGCCCAAACTAAACGATTATTGTTTACGACTAATTGAAAATTAAAAAAGAGTGACATTCTCAGAATTTGAGAATGTCACTCTTTTTTTACAAGGCCTCGATCAATGCTTCAAACTCCTCAAGACGTGCTTCAAAAACCGCCATGGCTTCTTCAAGATAAACCGGCTGAGTCATATCGACACCAGCTTTTTTCATCACTTCGATTGGGAAGTCGCTGCTGCCTGATTTCAAATAAGTCAAGTAATCTTCCAGAGCATGGGGTTCCTGCTTGATGATTTTATTCGCCAACGTCGAGGCAGCTGAAAAACCTGTTGAGTATTGATACACGTAATAATTATAATAAAAATGAGGAATTCGCGCCCATTCAACCGCAATCTCAGGATCACGAGCAACAGCATCACCATAATATTCTGCATTTAAATTCCCATAATAATCACTGAGGTATTCACTCGTTAAAGGCACTCCTTTAGCATCTTCGGTGTGAATAAAATGTTCAAATTCAGCAAATTGTGTTTGACGGAAAATAGTCCCTTTAAACCCATCCAAATAACGATTTAAAACAAACGCCCGCACCTTTGGATCTGTTTCAGTTGCCAATAAGTGCTCCGTCAGAATGTTTTCATTGGTCGTTGATGCTATCTCTGCCAAGAAAATGGAATAATCCCCATAAATATAAGGCTGATTTTTTCTAGTAAAGTAGCTGTGAACACTGTGGCCCATCTCATGTACTAAGGTATACAGCTGATCCAAACTATTGTGCCAGTTCATTAAAATATAAGGGGCAGTGTCATAACAACCAGATGAGTAAGCTCCACTGCGTTTTCCTTGGTTCTCAACAACATCGATCCAACGGCTGTCAAAGGCCTCTTCAACCACTGCCATATATTCAAGTCCAAGGGGTTGTAGAGCAACCAAGGCCTTCCCTTTAGCCTCTTCATAGGAATAACGAATCGGTGCATCGCCTAAAATAGGCGTATACAAATCATACATATGCAAGGTTTCAAGCCCTAATACTTTTTTGCGCAATGCCACATAACGATGCAACAATGGGAGGTTTTCCTTCACCACTTCAAGTAAGCTGTCATATACAGCTTCCGGAATATGATTGCTGGCCAAGGCAGCCTCGCGAGCTGAGCTATAATTGCGGATTGTGGCTTTAAAATTATGGGTTTTAACGTGATTGGACAAGGTTGTGGCAAAGGTATTCTGAAATTGTTGATAAACACTGTACATGCCCTTAAAGGCTTCTTCACGGACTTCTGGGGTCGTACTTTCCAATAACTGCCCATATAAGCCATGTGACAATTGAACCCTTTCACCTTTTTCATTTTTAATCGTTGGAAACTTCAAATCTGAATTATTTAAAATCGAAAAGGTTTTACTTGAAGCCCCAAAAATTTCACCGGCTCCTGCCAATAAGGCTTCTTCTTTTTCCGATAAGATATGAGGGCGTTCCCTTAGGACATTGGCTATAAAATGACGATAGGGGTCTAATTCCGGTTTCTCGTCTACATAAGACCAAATGGTTTCATCCCTAATTTGCAGAAGTTCAGGTTCAAACCAAGAGATGGCTTCACTAACTTGAGCCGCTAAACTACTGGATTTAGCATGTAAACCTTGGTAAATTGAGTCCGTCGTATCCTGATCGTTTTTCAAATGAGAATAAACATAAATCACTTCAAATTGACGGGTTATTTCACCGATAAACTCAATTGCTCGATACAGTTCGTCTGGGCCCTTTCCTAAGGTCCCTTTATAGATAACTACCTCTTTTAATTTTTTAGAGACATCTTGCAAGGCCTGTTCAAATGCCTGATCATCTGCAAAAATCTTCCTTAAGTCCCATGTCTGCGCGACCTCAAGTTCCGAGCGCTTTGGTAATTGTTGTGCTTCCATTCTTAATCTGCCCCTCTCACATCTTACTTAGGTTTTATAGTTAGTTACTTATTCATGATAGCATATTTTTCCGAGGAGTTACCGAAATATGATTGTAGCTTGCCAAGCTTTTTGTCACAGCTAACTCTCGCTCTCGATTATCCTTAAAAACCTTAGGCCGCTGTCTTACAAAAAAATACCCCTCCTTAAACGTCACATACCCCAACTGATATAAGGCTCGCAAATAATCTGTCAGAAAAAGATTCAAATTCGTTTCCAGAGAAATCATGGGCATCTCATAAAGCTCAAGTTCACCCTGAATAACCTGGGCATAGAAGGTCTGAAAAATTGTCGAAAACGTCCCTTTGCCTGTCGTTTCAATAATTGTCCAGACTAATAATCGCCAGATAAAAACCGAACCTCTCATTACTATCGGGTGGGTAACAGGTAAGAAGAAGCAGACATCTAACCCTCTGAGATGTACGCCTTGCTGATAGAGCTGTTCTTGAATTAACAAGGTCTGGCGATCCCTTCGACATAACCACTCCTCAATTTTTTCAAAATATGCTAATAAAATGGAACGTTCCTTGAACTGACGCCTTATAAAAAGCTGATTTTCTTGGGGAAAATGGAGTATCTTCAATAAGCTGTCACTTTCTACTTGCCAGCTTTTTCTTGAGTAATACACCCTTCGCTCACCTGTAACTTCTTCAACGTGAAGTACACAGCTCAAGGCTTCTAACTCCACATCTAACTCCCACAAATAAAAACCGATTTTTTGATGGTAGTTCAAGCAGGCACGCTGAAATGCCGTCAGTCGATTCTCCACAAAAAATTGTTTACCTAACACCCAAATAACTTGATAGCCGTGGCGCTGGTAAGTTTCTGTTCGCTCAACCAAACGAGCTAAAGGTAATTGACTACATTGAAACTCGATGGCAATCCGCCCTAAAAGAACATCAGGTCGCTGTTTAAGCTCTGGTAAATAAGCTTCCAGTTGATACGTCAGATTAAAGGTGTCACACCATTGAGCTAATAACCGTTTCCCTTTCAAATGTTCCTCGGTTTCACCTTCTGTCACCCTTTGGCAGGCATTATTTTTTTGATGAGCAAAATGAGACTGCTTGATTGAACCATTTTTGATGGTTAGAGCCAAACCGCAACTGGAACACCACCATTTTTGACGAGTCAGCTCTCTAATCTCTTCCTTGGTCTTAAACAACAAATTAATCAACTCCCCATCCTGATTCATTGCAATAAACATCGCCATTCCCCCCTTTATAACTAAGTACGTTTTTCAGGAGGTATCTCGTTAAAAAAACTCAACAGTTTTCACCGTCGAGTTTCCGATATTATAAATGAATTAAATCCAAACTTTGGCAAGGAGATACAATAAAAATAAAGCTGAAATCACCCACATTGGAAAGGAAATACTTTGACGTTTCCCTGCAAATGTTTTGACTACGGGGTATGCCACAAAACCAAAAGCTAATCCATCGGAAATACTCATGGAAAAAGCCATCATCACAATCATTAAAAAGGCAGGAAACCACTCGCTTAAATCAGCCAAATCAATGTGGCGGATATTTTCCATCATCATACAACCTGTAATGATGATAACCGGCGACAAAGCCGAGCTAGGTATGAAGGATAGTAAGGGAATGGCAAAGACAGCTGCTAAAAACAGCAAACCAACAGTTACAGCCGTCGCCCCAGTCTTACCACCTTGCTGAATCCCCGTTGAGCTTTCCGCAGCTGGAATCGTCGGACTAGTCCCCAAGACACTGGATAACAACATGATAATACCATTTACCCGAAAAACCTTTTTAAATCCTTGAGGAGTTAAACCAGTCAATAAGCCATTAAACAATCCCATGGATTCAAAAATCAAAATCATCGCCAGAGAAAAGGTTCCAAGAATAAATTCTGTCGTAAAAATTCTTGAAAAATCTAATTGACCGATAATACTCGGATAATGCTGAATGGCTGAAAGTGAAAATAAACTTTCAGTCTTCGGCACGATTTGAAATAAATTAGCGACAATAGTTGTTAAGATAATGCCGATAAAAAAACTGCCCTGAACATTCTTAAAAAGCAGGAACAAGGTTACCACTAAGGAAGCCAAGGTTAATAGTAAAACAGGTGATTGAAAGGAATTCAGACTCATAAAAGTATGCTCTCCTCGAACAATGATCCCACCATTCTCTAACCCCACGATAACTAAGAAAATGCCAATACCAGCTGTAATACCATGTTTCAAACTTTCTGGAACAGCTTCAATTAATATCTCAGTGAGAGGCGTATAGGCGACGATCAGATAAACTAAACTAGCGCAGAAGCTGACAGCCAATGCCTCTTGCCAACTCATTTTCAGTGCGTACACTAAGGTATAAGTAAAAAAAGAATTAACCCCCATGCCCGTCGTAATGACAATCGGAACTTTGCCAATCAGTCCAATAGCTAAACAGCCAATAATCGAGATAAAGATCGTACCAAAAACACTCAGCTCAGGTGGAATTCCCGCCTCAGCTAAAATCATTGAATTAACCACGATGACATAGGAAATAGCAAAGAAAGAGGTTAAGCCTGCTAATATTTCTTTTTTTAGATCTACCTTTTTTTCAATCATTATCACTTGCTCCTTTTTTTATTAGAAAATCATTTAGAAAAGACCACAGCTAGTCCCACAGACTAAAACTGGACACAAAAAAAGTATAGACGGGTAGCTTGTTGCCCACCCACCTATACATAAAGACGTTCTATATGAAGTTGTTAACCGATATCTAATGTATCATCAAATCATACGGAAAGCAAGCGCTAATCACTAGTTTCAGTAAAATAAACCTAAAAGAGTAATACTATCAGAGCAAGGATTGCCTCAACTGTAAAATCAAGTTCATCTAACATATGGGTTCTTCCTCGCCTATTCTATTTTCCAACTGCTCTAAATTCAATTCTTATTAGGTTCATCTTTTGTGATGTCAACTTGACAGCCCTTGAACTGCCCAGAATGACTTCTTTCTTACTTGATCAATAAAAAGATTAAAAGGACGGCAACTAAGACCTGACTGACACCAATGGTTCCGCCAAGAGCCATCGCTTTTGGCCCCTCTTTGATTAAGTCTTTGAACTTAACCCGCATGCCAATGCCCGCTAACGCAATAATTTCAAACTGACCACTGACTTTTTTAGCCACGATCGGCACGATGTCTGGAATATTACCAAAAGAAATCACTAGACAAAAAATAAAGAAAACAGTGATGAACCACGGAATCCCCACTTTGGCTTTTTTTCTGTTAGCAGACTTACCAAACAAAGGCCCCTCTGATGTATTCATCTTTGAAAAACTTAAGGCGACTACTACTAATAAAACAATCCGTAAAATTTTAAAAATAGTTGCAAACTGGGTCACCTCTTCATTGACTAACTTACCAGAGGCAATCACCTGCCCGATTGATTGTAACACACCGCCGATCATCGCACTTGTCGGCAAGGTTTGATGCTGATACAATAAGCTAGTAATCAAAGGCAAGGCCACCATTAAGATCGTACCAGTCAAATTCACAATGGTAATTGAAATACCTTTATCTTTCTCGTCGGCTTCCAAAATGGGGCTGACGGTTCCAATGGCCGAAGACCCACATACAGCATTACCGGCACACATTAAGAGTGAAAATTTACGGCCGAACCCAAACCACTGTCCCAGCTTGTATGCGACAATCACGGTAAGAGTCATCTGAATCACAATAAAACTGATGCCACGCCAGCCAACACTCATAACATCAGTAATATTCAAGGTCAATCCTGTTAAGGCAATCGAATATTCCAATAATTTACTTTCAGAAAAGCGAACACCTTTTCCTAAACTCTCACGGTTTAAAAAAGTATTCCCACATAAAATGCCTAATAGTATGGCAAACAGTGCGCCTCCTATCTGTGGCACAAAACTGCCAATCACTTGGGCCACTAAAGCAATTAATAAACAGGCAGCAAACCCTTGCCAACGGTCTTTCACCCATGTTATTATTTTTTTCATCTACAACACTCCCTGAATCACGTTATTAAGCACTTCTCTTCAATGATTCTCAAAAACGACTCACCTAAAGCCTCGCTTTTACTACTAGAATAACATGAGACTGGAATAAAATAAAATTATCACTTATAATACGTCTATAATACCAGCTTATAAAGGAGACTATCATGTTAGATTATCGTTACCAGACCTTCCTCGTTCTCTGTGTCGAACGAAATTACACTAAAGCAGCTGAAAAATTGTATATCACTCAACCTGCAGTCACCCAGCACATTCAATGGCTCGAACAAAAATATCAGACAAAACTTGTCACCTATCAGAATAGAGAGATCCGCTTAACAGAAAAAGGCCAGCTCCTATACGATTATTTACAAAATCTACAAGCTCAAATCAAAAAAATCGAAAGTAATTTAGCCCACAAAGAAACGGCCAACAAAGATCTTAATTTTGCAACAACCCTTTCCATTGGTGATGATTTGCTACCGCGAATTATTCAAGCATTCGCTCAGTCTGATCCTCACCTAAACATTTCTTGTTTAGTTGAAAATACCCAGCAAATTTTACAACAATTACGGCGAGGTGACATCGATTTCGCTTTAGTAGAAGGTAACTTTCCCAAGCAAGAATTCGCTTATTACGAGCTGTCCTCTCAACCATTTATCGCAATTGCTTCAAATCACAGTCACTATCAAACAGGTCAGATCTATGCCTTGGCAGATTTGCTGTCAGAAACCTTGATCACACGAGAAAAAGGCTCAGGTTCACGAAAAATTCTCGATAATTTATTGGCTGAACAAAATTACGCTGTTGACGATTTTTCACGCTTATTAGAGTTAGGTAGCTTAAACAGCATTAAAGAATTGGTCAAAAATAATTTAGGCATTGCCTTTCTCTACGAAGAGGTTGTCAAAAAGGAATTGACCGGCCACGCTTACAAAAAGATTCAGATCGAACGTTTGGAAACATCTCACAGCTTCTATTTTATTTATTTAAAAGCTAGCCTGTTCGAAGGGGAATTCACCCGTATTTTTGAACTAATTAAAGCCTTAGACTAATTCAAACTATCTTTTTAGATTCTGTCTGCGTTATAATAATGTATATCGTATTGATTTATTAATTAGGAGGAATATCCATGACTGAACAAAAATCACCACTTGAAGTCCCTGAAATTATGACTGATTTAAGAAAAGATATTATAAAAGTCCCACCTGTTATCCGTCAGTGTAGCGGTATTCGCATTTTCGGCCGTCGGATTAAGTCCATCGTTTATTCCACTGATATTGCGATTATTCGCAATATTGATGCTGATGCCGTGATTGCAGTCTATCCCTTCACCCCCCATCCCACAATTACTAAAAGCATTACTGAGGCTGCCGATATTCCTGTTTTCTCTGGGGTTGGCGGTGGCTTAACACAAGGGAAACGATCCGTTCAAATGAGTATTTTCGCTGAATCCCAAGGCGCCATCGGTGTGGTTGTTAACGCTCCGACTCCTAAAGAAACCATTCAGGACATTGCAGAAGTAGTCGATATCCCTGTGGTCGGTACCATTACTTCCTTGTTCACCGATGTGGAAGAACGCCTAAAAGCTGGTGTTTCCATCCTCAACGTTAGCGGTGGCAAAGACACTGCTAGCATCGTTCGTAAAATTCGTGAAGATTACCCTAAGATCCCCATTATTGCCACAGGTGGCCCAACTGAGGAAGCAATCCTTGAAACCATCGAAGCTGGCGCCAACGCAATTACTTACACCCCCCCTTCCAACGGCCAGCTATTTAGTAAAAAAATGGATGTTTACCGAGATAAAGAAAAATCAGATGCCAAAAATAACTAAGTTGCCAACAATCTAATCAGCGAAAAAAAACAACCGACAAGGAGGATGCTGAAAAGTCCAAATTTTCTTAACCGAAAATTTGGACTTTTTATTTTTTCCCACTAGTATAGTAAATAATAATAAAATATGAAGGTTCATTTCCACTGGGAACGCTTATTTCAATCTATTTTGGAAACTGAATTTTCCTGATTTTTCTATTTTGTTATTTTATGAGTTTTTCAGCAGCCTCCCGACAAGTCGGTTGTTTTTTATTTAGTATAATCTACGAGTTTGTCTAAGGTATCTGAAATCGCCACAATTTCAATGGCTTCGTCCATCCGACCTAAATCTTTTAAGACAATCCCTTTTAGCATATATAGATCGCTCAAACGGTAATAACTCTTCTTTTTTTGACTCCATAAAACACCTTGTTCAATGTATTCTAAAGCCTCTGAGTATGTTTTTAAATCAACAAAACTGGCTGAAATATTATAAAAGACTTTAATTAAATCAACTTTATCTCGTTTATTAATATCACTGTAAAACTGAGCGATGCTACGCTTCATAAATGATACACCTAGTTCGAATTTACCTTGATTGTAATAAACCCGACCTATCTCACTCAATAGCATCACTTCTATATCAGTAGCATGTTGCTTTTTCCGATTATAAGTATAGTTCAAGCCATCTTGTAAAACAGTCAAGGCTTCAGTTGAACCTGGATTCAAGTAGCTTATGGCACAGCCTTTATAATAGGCGTATTCCTGTAATTCTAGCTTCGTTTTAAAGACAGAATTAGCTTTAGTTTCAATTTCATCGATAGTTTCTGTTAGTTCCGTCATTTTTTTACTGTGCTTGTATTGTTTTAACAATTCCAACCAATTATTGGCCGGTGCCTTAGCTGTTTCTTCACGAGTCAACACATAGTTGACGGAGACATTCAACCTTTCACATAACTTCTGCATAACAAGAACATTAGGCACGACATCATTGTTTTCAATCCGGCTTAACATGCCCTGAGAACAGATATCTTCTGCTAATTCACCTTGTGATAAAAATCGATTTGTCCGTAATTCTTTGATAACAGTTCCATAAGTAAGTGAGTTGTACATTGTTCCATCTCCTTTTTCTGTGTTGTTTTATTTATTACTTCTTACACAGTATAAAATGAAAACAGATGTAACTGGTCTCAGATTTTCAGAAAATAATCACATTTTTTGAGACAAATGCCTTATTTATCATGCTTTTACCAACTAATCGTTATACCTTTTACGAACAAAAATCAGTTAAAACCTTGCAGCTATTAATAGCTTAATTATTCTACACCTTCCGCAAAAAGATCTTTTTATATACAGGTTTATGCAGATATACATAAAAAAAGACGAAATAATCTCGTCTTTTTTTTACTAATTAACTTTCGGAGTAAATTTCGATAAAAATGTCAATTGAACCATCTACGTCATACTTTTCATAGTCCAATCTATAAGCCCGTTTTAACGCACCTTGTTCCTCTAATGCCCAAATAGCTTGCCATGTTTGGTAAACAGCCATCTCTTGAGTTCGATCCACTGGAAACACCCGATAGTTAGCCTTGTCATCAATGACTAGAGACCTGCCTTCAGCACTTCCACTGGCAATAGACAAGGTATAATCACCTTTATAATCACTTTCAAATTCATGATATACCCCATAAAGGTTGCCTTCCTCCCTTAGCTTTCTCTGTGCTTCCGTCCAAACTCGCTGAATCTTATCCACCATCTCTAGATCCTTAAAATTATTTGTACGAACTGCTGCTAATTCATAAATATTCATCTTAAATCACCCTTTCCTTTTCATTATAAAGAAACTAAGCTGACAACAACCTGTCAGCTTAGTCCAAATAATTGTTTGCCATCCGATCAATTGCTTGAATATGGGCTTGCCTTAAAATCTCTGGCGCTAGCACCTTGACAGACGGGCCAAACATCAATAAAAAGGGGACTAAATTTTTCTCTCGGTCTTCCTCAAAGGACACGAGAATGTCGCCGTTGGCTAACACCCTCATGTCCTCCTCTGTAAAGAAGTCAAAAAGTTTCCCAAGCTCTTGGGCTGAAAAAAGACAGACAACCTCCTGTTGGGCCAATTGCTCCACCCTCTGCTTCAAAGACGGAGCCAAACGCCGTTCATCCAAGGTCATTATGTCACGAATACGCGTTAGCTTAAAGGCCCTTTCTTCTTGCCGTAACTCGCAGTAGGCCAATAAATACCAGCTACCATTTGTTAGTCGCAATTGCCAAGGGTTGATGATTCGTGTGGTTTGTTGGCCATTTGCCGACACATAGGAAATACGAATCTTGCGCTCTTTTTCCATCAGTCTCTCCAATAAGCTAAGTTTTTCTTTTGCTTCATCTTCGATTTGTTTTCGGTGCAGGGTGCTCTGCTCTATACTAAGGTGAGGAGTCGCCGGTTCTGTGACTAACAGACGCAACTTATCGCTGATCCCCCGACCTACATCCGTTTCTGTCAACAGCTCCGTCTGTAGGTCCAAAGCTTTGATTAACCAAGCTTTTTCCTCTTCAGAGAAGGTGTAGCTATGAAGTTTAAAACCATCCATTAACTGATACCCACCCTCATTGCCATGAAGCGCAAAAATCGGAAATCCGGCATTTTCCAGAGTTATCATATCCCGATAAATGGTTCTCTTAGACACTTGAAAATGTTGGGCCATCTCCTTAGCTGTCACCTGTTTACGACTTAGAAGCAGTACTACTAAAGCTAATAAACGCTCCGTCTTCATTTCAGACCTCCATCATGTCACTCAACTAGATTCAAGCAAACTTTTCTGAACTTTTTCAGGTAATTTTGCAAAGACCAACTCATAAGAA
The DNA here is from genome assembly GCF_963518325.1 of uncultured Vagococcus sp. Lineage (NCBI taxonomy): Bacteria > Bacillati > Bacillota > Bacilli > Lactobacillales > Enterococcaceae > Vagococcus > uncultured Vagococcus sp. The sequence continues at coordinate 121,198 of NZ_CAUQJB010000005.1, forward strand.
CGCCTTAAATAAGCCAACAATTCTTCTTTACCAAAGGTTGATTGAGCCAACATAATCGAATTCCAATGGGTTTTATTCGTGTAGTAACCTGGTACGATAAAATGATATTGCTCTCGCAGTTCTTCATTCTTTTCCGGATCCCCTTTAACCGTCATAACTACGTCCCCTGTTTTGGTTTCTCCAATCATACAAAAAAATTTATCAATCACCTCAAAGTATTCGCATTCCCAGGACTTTCGATAACTGGTTTTAACCCCGGGCCATTTTTGACTTTCGGCCTGTAAATAACTAATTAAATTTTCCATTAATCAGTCTCCAAATTCGCAAAAAGACTGAGTAAGTTTCCATCAAGGTCCTTAATAATTACATACCGTTGCCCCCAAAAGGCATCCCAAGGCTCTTTGAAAACCTCATAACCAGCCAATTTAATTGCGGCTGTCACTTCATTGACTTCTGCCGGCGTCTCACATAAAAAAGCCAGCTCAATTTTATCTCCTTGGCTTTCTGGTACAAATCCGTAAATGCCGGCAATCATGTCACGAGTATTTAATGAGATTCTAACACCTTGATTAGTTAATTCCACATAAGCCTGCTTCGGGTCACCGATTACCTTAAAACCTAATACCTCATAAAACTCAATCGCTTTTGCCATATCACTGACAACAATCCCTACCATATCTAATCTCATGTTTTCCACCTCTTTCATTATTATGACTATTCTACCTAATTAACTGATCTATGTCTTGGATAATTGCGACACCCTTAACGAATCTCTTTAGGCGTTAACCCACTGATTACCTTAAAACGGCGAGTAAAGTGAGATTGATCGTAATACCCATGGCTTAAGGCTATCTCACTTAAGCTTGTTTCCGGCTTCACCAGCAGACTTTTTAAACTTTTCTGAAACCGTAAGATATCGTGAACTTCATAAGGGGAAAGACCTGTCTCTTCGCGAAATACCCGCTGAATCGTACGTTCTGAATATACTTCTCTGCGAATGACATCTCGGTAATCAATTAATTCCATGCTATTATGAATGATATTTTTAATCAGATCAGATGAATGACTTGCCTTGGTAGTTGATAACTCTCTTAAAAAAAACTCATTGAAGCCACTGATCAGTTCTTCTATCGTAGGGTTCAACTCCATCACCGTCATTAGGTACTTGGAAAAATGCTCAAATCCGTCCCATCCTACTAATAATTGATCCTTTGTTTGACTCAAATTAATAGGCAACCAACTTCTCAATGCACTCAAATGGCATCTAATCCCTAAGATTAGTTCAGCCGATTGACTGACTGACATAAAATAACGGGTATTTGGTCCACTGTAAGCCAAGTTCTTAAGCCCCATATCCACACTAAAAGTCATAATAAAATCAGCACACAAATCAGGAATCACCCGGGATTGAACTTTACCAGTCTGAGGCAAACTCAACCAATAACAATCGATATAAGGTTGGAGCGCCAATGCTGGTTTTACTTCCTGATAATAACTTGCTCCTTCGTGCCAAATAATCGGTTTGAATTCCATCATCCTTCAGCCCCTCTTTTTATTATTATAAACGATATCTGTCTCCTATGCCTACTCAAACCACCTTAAATCTTGCATCTCTAGTTTTTAACTTAATCACCCTTTACGTTTGGCTAATCCCCTTATTTCAATAAAAAAATGAATAAATAACAATTTTTGCTAACATTTACCTTCAATTTAAGGTATGATTAAATTCGGAACAAATCGTGGAGGCTTTTTAGCTACACAATTAGTTCACAAAACGATTATTATTTTGGAGGAATTTATGAAAAAGAAAGCATATCGCAATTCACCAGCATTTATCTTCTTAAGTTGGGGGTCTTTTGCCTTTTTTGTGGCATTGATGATGATTGGTCTCTACACCTTAAAAGAACCATTAATGGTTAAAGGTTACTATTTAATGGGGTCTGTTGGTCTTATCTCCTCTTCTTTCACACTGGCAAAAGTCATTCGTGATAATCAAGAAGATGAAGACCGTTATAATAAGCTATTTCGTGCGACAACCGAAGATGAGGCAGATAAAAAATAAAAAAAAGAGGATTGTGTTCAATCCTCTTTTTTTATAGCATCAGTAAAAAGCCAATAAAATTATTTAACATATGAGCAAAGATGCTGGCTTCAATTCGTTTTGTTTTCCAGTAAATTGCCCCTAATCCCAAAGCCATTATAAAATAAACAAGAAAACTTAAAAGATCATTTGGCATGTGGCTTAAAGTAAACGCTACAGCGCAAACAAAAAAGCCTAACAGTTGAAACTTCTTAAAAATTAATGAAAACACACCTCGAAACATAACTTCTTCGGTGATTGGTGCTAAAATCACAATTGACATAAACATGGTAATTCGCGATGAATTAGCAAAAATCCCTTCCAAGGCTTCTTGGTTAGCAGTATTAAAATCTTGTACGAAATAACCAATAACTTGTTCAACGACGAGAGATATTCCCACTAAGGCAACTCCGTAGAAGACAATCTGAACGATCTCTCTTTTGCTAAAACCAGTAGAAAAGAATTGGACATTCTGGCGTTTAAACAACCACAAAATAAAAACAAAGACCAATGCCTGAAAAAGATTTATGTACCATGGATAATTCAGCTTCTTCATCAACTCATTAACCAGTTCATTTGGATTGATACTCGTTAAATTATCGCTTTCTCTTACTAAATTTTCCACCATTTGGGGAACAATGGCAATCGCTTGACCAACAAGATTTAAAATCCAATAAAGAATCAATAAAAAAATAGCATAGCCTGGTGATAGTTGTTTCATCTTTTGTTGGTTTTCTGGTAATTCTTGTAATAACATCACGTTCACCGTCCTTTACTAAATTATAACTCATTGTTTAGTTCAGAAACAACCGTAAAAAAAGCTACCCCATTACGAGGTAGCTTATTGAGACTATTACATCATACCGCCCATACCCATTCCTGGATCCATACCTGGCATTGCAGGTGCTGCTGGTTCTGGTTTATCAGCAATAACGGCTTCTGTTGTTAAAATTAATGCGGCAACACTTGCTGCATTTTGTAAAGCAGAGCGAGTTACTTTTGTCGGATCAACGATTCCTGCATCAATCATATTGACCCATTCATCTGTTGCAGCATTAAAGCCAATCCCGATTTCGGCTTGTTTTAATTTATCCACAACAACTGATCCTTCATGACCTGCATTGTCAGCAATCTGACGAATTGGTTCTTCCAGGGCACGCAAGACGATGTTGATTCCTGTTTGCTCATCACCTTCTGCTTTTAATTCAGCCACTTTGTGAGACACATTGACTAATGCTGTTCCACCACCAGAAACGATGCCTTCTTCAACAGCGGCACGAGTTGCATTTAGTGCATCTTCAATTCGTAATTTTAGTTCTTTTAATTCAGTTTCAGTAGCGGCACCGACTTTAATAACGGCAACACCACCTGATAATTTAGCTAAACGTTCTTGTAATTTTTCACGATCAAAATCAGAAGTTGTATCTGCGATTTGCGAACGAATTAAACCAACACGATCTTCAATGGCTTGTTTATCGCCAGCACCTTCAACGATAGTTGTATTATCTTTGTCCACAACGACTGTCCGAGCAGTTCCAAGAGCTTCAATTGTAGCATCTTTTAACTCTAGGCCCAAGTCTTCAGTGATTAATGTGCCACCAGTTAAGATTGCAATATCTTCCAACATAGCTTTACGACGATCGCCAAAGCCAGGTGCTTTAACAGCTGCAACGTTGAATGTTCCACGAATTTTATTTAAAACTAATGTTGGTAATGCTTCGCCATCAATATCATCAGCGATGATTAAAAGTGGTTTATTTTGTTGTAAAATTTGTTCTAACAAAGGTAAAATATCTTGAATGTTAGAGATTTTTTTATCAGTAATTAAGATATAAGGGTTGTCTAAAACAGCTTCCATCTTATCGTTATCAGTTACCATATATTGTGACAAGTAACCACGATCAAACTGCATGCCTTCCACTACATCTAATTCTGTTTCAATCCCTTTAGATTCTTCAATGGTAATAACCCCATCGTTGCCAACTTTATCCATTGCCGCAGAAACTAATTCACCAACTCGTTCATCACCAGAAGACACAGCTGCTACTTGAGCAATCGATTCTTTTGAATCAACTTTAACGGAAATAGCGTGCAACTCTTCCACGGCTGCTTTCGTGGCTTTTTCAATCCCACGACGAATGCCGATTGGGTTTGCCCCAGCAGTGACGTTTTTAATACCTTCACGAACGATTGCTTGAGTTAACAAGGTAGCAGTTGTCGTACCATCACCAGCGATATCGTTTGTTTTTGATGCAACCTCAGACACAAGTTTAGCACCCATATTTTCAAAATGATCTTCAAGTTCGATCTCTTTTGCAATGGTCACACCATCATTGGTAATAAGGGGTGAGCCATATGCTTTTTCTAACACAACGTTACGTCCTTTAGGTCCTAATGTTACTTTTACCACGTCAGCTAGTGTGTCTACACCTTTAACCATTGCTGCACGTGCATCTACTGAAAATTTAATATCTTTAGCCATTATTTCTTTCACCTCATCTAAAATTTTTGATTCATTGAAATGTGTTTAATGCTTACTCAACAATTGCCACGATATCTTTTTCGTGAACGATTAAATAGTCTTTGCCTTCGTATTTAACTTCTGACCCAGCGTATTTTTCAAACATCACTTTGTCACCGACTTTAACGGATAAGCTCATTCGTGTGCCATTCTCTAGCACATGACCTTCGCCAACAGCGATTACTTCACCTGTTTGTGGTTTTTCTTTAGCTGCCGAAGTCAATACTAAGCCACCTGCGGTTACTTCTTCTTCTTGACCTACTTCAATAACAACACGATCATTTAATGGTTTTAACACTGTAAATCCCTCCACTTTATCAAGTCTTTAGTTATTCAATTAGCATTTAGCACTCTTTTGTGCTAAGTGCTAACTCACTCTTATATAATACTCATTATTTGTCTTTTTTGCAAGAAATATGGTAACTTTTTCTCAAGAAAACTTCTTTTTCTTTATTGTGCTATACTTTATTTTAGTCAGAAGCACTGTCAGCGCTTCTTCCCTAGGAGGTAACTAGATGACAATCAAACACTATTTTTTTAGCCAGAGCTCGCTATATCTGATTATTTTCTTCAGCCCGCTCTTTTTAAAACCCTTTAATCCCAGCAACAATTTCAATATCACCTTCACCACCATCAGCTATCTAATTGGGGCCGGACTAATGATTTACTTTAGTCCCTCATTAAAGGAAGTGCCAGTTGTTGAGCAAAAAAGGGGGGCGTCGCGAAAAGATATCCTGATTTGGGGAATTTATGGCTTGTTTTTAGCCTTTCTAACTCAGTTTGTCGCCGGCTCAATCGATCGCTTTTTCTGGGAGAGCGGCCAATCACAAAATACTGCCAACATCGCCCAGTTAATTCGTAGCTCCCCTTTTTTCTTAATTGCTGTTTCAATTGCAGGACCCATTATGGAAGAATTTATTTTTCGCCGCAGTCTCATCGGTTTTTTAAGTCAGTATCTTCCAGCGATTATCGGTGCCCTGATCAGTTCAACACTCTTCGCCTTCGTTCATGCTGATGGCCACTTACTCGTTTATTTTTCCATGGGAATGGTTTTTTATTTCCTTTATCAAAAAACCGGCAGCATTTGGACCTCAATTATCGCCCATTGCGCCATGAATTTTTGTGTGATGTTATTGCAATTTACCATCTAAAAAACCACCTACTTGCAATTTCCATTAGCAAGTAGGTGGTTTAAGTTTATGCTTCGTCTTTTTTGGTGTAGTGATTCAAGAAATAAATCAGTGTTTGCAATTCATTGGTCAGATCAATACTTTGAACTTGAACGTCATTTGGTGTTGACAGACGAACAGGCGTAAAGTTCATGATTCCTTTGATACCCGCTTTGATCAACAAGTTAGCTGTATCTTGGGCTGCATTGGCAGGAATCGCCATAATTGCTATTTCAATTTGTTGCTGTTTAATTTGATCTTCCATGTCGCTCATTGGGTAAACAGGAATCCCGTCAACAATCCGTCCAACAAGTTCTTCTTTAACATCAAAGGCCGCACTGATGCGAATGTTGTTATTTTGATGAAAACCATAATTTAGCAACGCATTTCCCAAGTTACCAACACCAACTAAAACAACGTTGGTTAAGCGATCTTCACTCAATGTTTTAGCAAAGAAATCCAGTAAACTTTGGACATCATAACCATATCCGCGTTTGCCTAATTCACCAAAATAAGAAAAGTCACGACGGATAGTCGCGCTGTCTACTTTGACCGCTTCGCTTAGCTCAGTTGATGATACTTTCGTTTTACCTGAGTCTAACAATACTTTTAAATAACGATAATACAGCGGCAAACGCTTCGCTGTTGCTTTTGGTATCACTTGATTCTTCATTTTAATCCTCAATCCTCCTAATTAATTAGCCATTCTTAACAATACTTATGATAAATAAACTCTGACATATGCTAGTTCTTGACCACTACTAAACAAGGTACTCAATTAACAATAGTGGCTTTTACTATCGATTTCACATTATTATAATAACAGTATCTGGCAGGTAAAAGCAATTTTCTTGTTTGGTATTGTGAATAAAAGTTCTTGAGAATGACTTTCATTTCCATTATTTTTCACAAGAAAAGATAAGTATGATAGACTAGTACTATACTATGCAAGCGAGGAAAACAACATGATTTTATTACAAGCTAACCAAGTCGCCCGTCATTTCGGTGCTGACACATTGTTTAACCATATACATTTAGAAATCCAAGACCGCAGTCGCATCGCCTTAGTTGGCCGTAACGGTGCGGGAAAATCAACCTTATTAAAAATCATCGCTGGCATCGACGAACCTGATGAGGGGTCGATTTCAAAAACCAAGCAACTGACAATCGGTTACCTTGACCAGCACACCGGTTTCAAAAGCGACAAGCCTATTTGGGAGGAAATGTTGACGGCCTATGACGGTATCCGAGCGATGGAAGCCCGCCTACGTGAATTGGAACATCAGATAGGCCAACCCGAACAAATGGCCAATGAGGATAACTATCAACGTTTATTAAAAGAATACGATCAACTGCAGCATGATTTTAGCGAACAAAATGGCTATGGTTATGAAGCAGAGATGAAAGCTGTCTTAAACGGCTTTCAATTTGACGAAAGTTTTTACAGCCGACCAGTCAACAGTTTATCCGGTGGTCAAAAAACCCGTCTCGCTTTAGCCAAACTCTTACTTGAAAGCCCAGATTTACTAATCCTCGATGAACCTACTAACCATTTGGACATTGAAACACTGGCCTGGTTAGAAAATTATTTACAAAATTACCGGGGCTCGCTCTTAATCGTCTCACATGACCGCTACTTTCTCGATAAAATCGTCACAGAGGTCTACGACTTAAGCCGCCAGAAAATCACTCATTACAAGGGGAATTACACTCGTTATCTTATATTAAAAGAAGAACAACTCACTCAGGACTGGAAAGCATTTGAGAAACAGCAGACCGAAATAAATAAATTAGAAGACTTTGTCGCCCGCAACCTGGTTCGTGCCAGCACAACTAAAAGAGCCCAAAGTCGCCGCAAACAACTGGAAAAAATTGACCGTCTCGACAAACCCACAGGGGATGAAAAATCCGCTCGCTTTTTATTTGGTATTGAACGGGAATCTGGCAATGTGGTTCTTCACCTTGAACAAGGCGCAATTGGTTACGACCAGACCATTCTGTCAGAACCTGTGGACCTTGACATTCGCAAACGTGAAGCCATTGCTTTAGTCGGTCCTAACGGTGTTGGAAAATCCACCTTACTAAAATCGATTATTAAGGACATCCCCTTTATTAAAGGAGAAGCTCGCTTAGGAACCAACGTTTCCATTGGCTATTACGATCAAGAACAAGCCAATCTCCGATCAAATAAAACAGTCCTACAGGAACTCTGGGATGAGCATCCCACAACACCGGAAAAGGATATTCGCTCGGTCTTAGGAAGTTTTCTCTTTTCAGGTGAAGATGTTGAGAAGACTGTTCCCCTACTTAGTGGTGGTGAAAAAGCCAGATTAGCTTTAGCCAAGCTATCCATGAATAAAGAGAACTTTCTAGTACTAGATGAGCCGACCAATCACTTGGATATCGACAGCAAAGAAGTCTTGGAACAAGCCTTAATTGAATTCACTGGGACGATTCTCTTTGTCTCCCATGACCGCTATTTTATCAATCGAATTGCCACAAAAGTTGTGGAGCTGTCATCTGCTGGCAGCAAGCTTTATTTAGGCGATTACGATTATTATTTAGAGAAAAAATTGGAAGAAACAGAACTAACTGCACTAAAAGCCGCCGAAGCTAAAGGCCTAGGAAACCAACCAGAACTGCTAACAACCCGCAATCAATTCCAACAATCAAAAGATGAGCAGCGTGCGATTCGCAGCTTGACACGCAAAGTGGAGCAGCTTGAAGAAGAGCTCCTAAAAATTGATTCTCACATTGAATTGATTCACACTGACATGGCCAATCCTGAGTATTTTGAAGATCATCAAAAATTATTGGATCTTCAACATCAGATGACTGAACTGGAAAGTAAACAAGGAACACTGATGGACGAATGGGAAACCCTTAGCCTTGAATTGGAAGGCAAACAAACATAAAAACTTGGGGCTGATTCGATCACAGCCCCAAGTTTTTCTATTTATAGATCACAGACCCTCTAGGAGCCCTTCTGATGCTTTTTAAGCCGCTTTTCACGATCATTAAACTTACAGCAGCAAACTCTCTTAACATCGCGCTAGGGAGGTAATAGGCGGCTGTCTGAGAGCCGGTCCCTTTTGCCGATAATCCGACTTCCTTAGCAAATAATTGACTGCGAAAAACATGAAAGTTATTGCTGACAAAAATAGCTTGATATGCCAGAGATTCCTTTTCAATCAACTGTTTACTAAAGAGCATGTTTTCGTAAGTATTGACGGCACGATCTTCAAGGAAAACATCTGTCTCATCAACCCCTTCAAGTACCAGGTAATTCTTCATCGCCTCCGCCTCAGACAGTTTTTCATCGTGGCCTTGACCGCCTGTCACAACAAGCTTGCTTTTATAACCAAAAGCTGATTGCTGTTGATACAATTCAAGAGCACGATCGAGTCGACTCTTAAGTAAGGGCGTCACCTGATGATTGACAAGACCACAGCCTAGCACGATGATATAGTCAGCTTTTTCTGCCTTTGCCTTTCGCTGAGTCACATAAGCCATGATTAAAAAAATCAAAAAACCAATCAACAATATTAAAGCCAAAGTATTGGCAGCCACTGTTAAGATCTGCAAGGAGGCCAAGCCAGTACAGTGAGCCACAACATCACCTAAACTAACTCCCAACAAGCCAACCCCTAGGAGCAAGGCCAAACTATTGCCAAGGGAAACTGATTCACGATGGAACATGAAAGCACCATTAATGGTAAAGACGATTCCCGTGGAAAAAATAATGAATGGACCAAGGACAAAGATCATCACAATGCCGAAAGAAACAACTGTTAAACTGATCACAATCAGCACTGCCAAAAGGCCAAATAGCAACCAACTAGAAACAGTCCATTTTTTTTGATCCTTCATCACATTGTTGACCAAACCACCTGTCATCATTAGGTAAATCGTCCCAGTAATCATTAATCCCATCATTTTCTCCATCTCCTTTAGCTCTTTCCTAAAGTATAGACGAATGAGAAGCTCTTCAACATCGAATCAACTTTCACTTTGCCCGATTGACCTAACAAAATTGTCATGTGGTCTGTAAGTTAGTGTAAATTCACAATTGAATTAAAGCGCTTTATCAGCTAGAATTAACGTATCACTAATTGTGAATAATTGAGCGATCGCAACCTAAGAACTCACTAACAGAAAGAAGGAACCACGATGAAAAAAAGAACCTTATGGATTACTCAAACCGCCCTTTTATTAGCCTTATTAATCGTTGTTCAAGCCGTCACTGCCTCTTTTCGCAATCCTTTGATTACTGGCTCAATGGTCAACTTGTTGCTGATTCTTTCCTTAATGACAGGAGGTCTGAGCTGTGGCTTAACCGTTGCCTTCTTATCCCCAATGCTGGCCTTTCTGTTAAGTATCGGCCCTCCCTTTTGGCAAATTATCCCCCTTGTCGCCTTAGGTAATGGGACTCTAATCTTAGACTGGTACTTAATTGCCGGTAAGCAAACTGACCCCAATTATAAAGCTTACCTCCTTGCCACAATCAGCGCTGCTATCATAAAATTCGCTTTCTTATATATGACCATTGTAAAATTCGTGATGCCTCTATTACTTCAACTACCTGCCGCTAAAATAGCTCTGATTGGGGCGGCTTTTTCCTATCCCCAATTAATTACCGCTTTAATCGGCGGCGGTTTAGCCAGCTTATTGCTGCCAACCTTGAAAAAAGCACTCAAGACATAGTGAGATTAGCCCTCCACCCAGGAAATAGAGGGCTAATCTTGGATTAAAATTCAGATCGCTCTTGATAACTCGTATGCAAAATACGATGAGCTTTTGGACTACCAGGCTCACCTAAAAAATCATTGTAAACCAGCTGAACGATTGGACTGTCATTGGATTTTCGAATTTTTTTAACCTGATCCTCAGCGTAGAGTCCTGCTGCCCTTTTTCGTTTTAAGTCAATAAAATTCCGCACAGAGGCAGGCTGAACCGGTTGACCGCCACCATTAATACAGCCTCCGGGGCACCCCATCACCTCTACAAAGTGGTAAAGCTCCCCTTCCTGGATCCGCCTTAACAGCTTTTTAGCATTAGCCATACCAGAGACAGCCGCTACTCTAATCGAGGTGCCGCTTAAATCATAAGTCGCTTCTTTAATCCCCGCCATGCCTCGGACTTCCTTAAAATCAAAGTCAGTAGACTGACCTGCCAAAACATCACTAGCCGTCCTCAAAGCCGCCTCCATGACTCCTCCTGACGCGCCAAATATATACCCAGCACCAGTCGCTTCTCCAAAAGGATCATCAAAGGTTTGATCCTCCAGTTCCACAAAACGAATGCCTGCTTTTTCAATCATGCGAGCTAATTCTCTCGTCGTTAGGGCTACGTCCACGTCAGAGAAACCAGAGGCCGCTTCATCTTCACGACCTACTTCAAATTTTTTCGCCGTACATGGCATAATGCCCACTACATAAATGTCTTGAGGATCAACTCCAATTTTTTCAGCATACCACGTTTTCGCTAAGGCCCCAAACATCTGCTGAGGTGACTTACAACTGGAAAGATTGGGAATTAACTCAGGATAATAGGATTCACAATACTTTACCCAACCTGGCGAACAAGACGTAAACATTGGGAAAGGGCCTTGATTGTTTACTCGCTCGACAAACTCATTGGCTTCTTCCATAATCGTAAAGTCTGCTGCCACATTTGTATCAAATACTCGGTCAAATCCCAAGGTTCTTAAAGCTGCCACCATTTTCCCTTCGACATTGGTTCCGATTGGCACTCCGAAGGCTTCCCCTAATGTCACCCGAGTAGAGGGAGCCGTTTGAACGATTACATGCTTTCTTGGATCTGCTAAAACTTGCCACACCGACTCTGATTGATCTTTCTCAGTAATGGCACCTGTTGGACAAACCACAATGCACTGACCACAAGAAATACAAGCCACGTCTCCTAAATCCTTGTCAAACGCGCAGCCAATATGAGTCTTAAACCCTCGATTATTCGCCCCAATGACCCCAACATCCTGCCAATTAGAGCAAACAGCCACACAGCGACGACAGAGAATACACTTATTATTATTACGTGACATATGTACTGAACTGTCATCGAATTCATAATCATAGTTTTCACCATTATAATGGTCTTCATCTGCCACATTAAAAGTCTTACAGAGCCGCTGTAATTCACAATTACCACTGCGCGCACAGGACAGACAAGTCTTCTCATGTGTGGATAGGACCAGCTCTAAATTAGTTTTCCTTGACTGAAAAACCCGTTCTGAATTCGTCTCAATCTCCATACCTTCCTTAATCGGATAGACACAGGATGTCACCAAATTTTTAGCCCCGACCACATCGACGACGCACATGCGACAGGCACCTATTTCATTAATCTCTTTCAGATAACATAACGTTGGAATATCAATATCATTAGCACGTGCCGCCTCTAAAATCGTACTGCCTTCTGGCGCCCGGCACTCTTTCCCATTAATTAATACCGTAATCTGATTCACCTTTCTGCCTCCTTAAAACCTTGGATTTACCCCACATTGATTGCATTATAACGACACGTATCCAAACAAACACCACATTTTGTACAGAGTTGTTGGTCAATCAGATGGGGCTGTTTTCTTTCGCCACTAATAGCGGATACTGGACATTGTCTGGCACAAGCCATACAACCTGTGCAGTCTCCTGCCTTAATTTCATAGGAAACCAAATTTTTACAAACGCCAGCCGGACACTTCTTGTCCCGAACATGGGCAACATATTCATCTTTAAAATAACGATAGGTTGAAATAATCGGATTAGGCGCTGTCTGGCCAAGACCACACAATGAGTTTTCACTAACATGATGGCAAAGTTCTTCCAATTTATCTAAATCAGCCATAGTTCCTCTGCCCATGGTAATAGTCTCCAATAGTTCCAACAGACGTTTTGTCCCGACCCGACAAGGAATACATTTTCCACAGCTTTCTTCCACCGTAAACTCCAAGAAAAATTTAGCAATGTCAACCATACAATTTTTTTCATCCATAACGATTAAGCCACCGGAACCCATCATCGAACCAATTTCTATTAAGTTATCATAATCAATAGGCACATCGTAGTATTCAATCGGAATACAGCCTCCCGAAGGCCCACCAGTTTGTGCCGCTTTGAAGGTGCCACCATTAGAAATACCGCCACCGATTTCCTCTACGACTTCACGCAGGGTAGTTCCCATTGGTACTTCAACTAATCCTGTATGCTCGATTTTCCCTCCTAAAGCAAATACTTTAGTTCCTGTAGACCTTGCCGTCCCAATCTCTCCGAACCATTCTGATCCTTTTAAAATAATCTGGGGAATATTGGCATAGGTTTCCACATTATTAACGATGGTAGGTTGTCCAAAAAGACCTTTAGCCGCCGGAAAGGGCGGACGGGGGCGAGGTTCTCCCCGATGACCTTCGATGCTTTCCAACAAAGCCGTCTCTTCTCCGCAAACAAACGCACCCGCCCCTAATTTTAACTCAATATCAAAATTAAAAGGGGAACCCAGTATTCCCTTCCCTAACAAACTAGAATCTCTAGCTTGTTTCAGGGCAATACGCAGTCGAGCCACCGCAACCGGATACTCTGCACGAACATAAATATACCCTTGATCAGCCCCGATGGTATACCCAGCAATCGCCATTGCTTCAAAGACAGCATGAGGGTCTCCTTCCAAAACAGATCGATCCATAAAAGCACCTGGGTCCCCTTCATCAGCATTGCAGATCACATATTTCTGTTCCGCCTGACTTTCAGCGGCAAAGCTCCACTTCAAATAAGTGGGGAAGCCCGCACCACCTCTACCTCTTAGTCCTGATTCTTTCAACAGATTCAACACTTCTTGAGGAGCATACTGATTCAGGACCGTCGCCAGGGCTTGATACCCATCAAAGGCAATGTAATCCTCAATCTTTTCCGGATCAATTCGCCCGCAATTGCGCAACGCAACCCGTTTTTGCTTATGATAAAAAGGCGTATCCATCAAACGATTGAAGATTTCTCCCGTCTGATGATCATGATACAACAAGCGTTCCACCAATTCGCCCGCAATTAAATGTTTTTCGACGATCAACCTCGCCTCCTTTGGTTTGACCTGATGATAAAAAACCCCTTCTGGGTAGACGATCACAATAGGACCTTGAGCACATAAACCAAAACAGCCCGTTGAGACAATCCGAACCTGCTCGGTTAATTGATTTTTTGCCAGTTGCTCCTCTAAGGCTTCTATTAAGGCCTGGCTCTTAGAGGCAATACATCCAGTTCCTGCACACACTAAAATTTCTTTAGTGATGCCATGATCTGTCGTCACTTCATTTAAACGAATGCTGATATTTTTGCGATACTGCTCTTTCAGAGCCGTTAACTGACTCCATTTTTCCATGCTTTCAACTCCTGACTGTTCCATTCTCTTGGGGGGGTTAATCACTCAGCATTTGATAGGTGACTAGCACTTTGTCTCCCCGCTTTTTGTTCAGACGACCAAAGACTTCTTCATTAACTGTTAACACAGGGGCTAGCCCACAGGCGCCAATACAACGACAAGACTCCAGAGTAAACTTACGATCCGTCGTCGTTTCTCCTGAGACTATTTTCAGGGACTGACTGTAACTTTCTAAAATGTCCCCTGCCCCCTTTACATAGCAGGCCGTTCCCATACACACACTGATTGTATACCTTCCTTTTGGGACAAATGAAAATTGTGAATAAAAGGTAGCCGTACTGTAGAGCTGCTCCAAAGGAACCATAAACGCCTTTGCAACTCTTTCCAGCACTTCAATTGGCAAATAGCCGTAAATCCGTTGAGCGTCTTGTAACGCTGGCATACTTGCTCCTGGTTCTCCTTTGAGTTTAGCTAAACAGTCAGCAAATTCTTTTCGTTGGCTAACCGTCTCCACAAAATCAAAGTCCACTTTTAATTGACTCATTAAGGTTTTGCACATCCTTCCATTTTAAGTTAACGCTTACAATTATCATTATAGCAAAACAAAAAAAATTTCATACCTTATTGTGAAAATATTTCAATCTATTTTTTAAAAAAATACCAAATAGACGGTTCTGATCTTGGAAGCAACATCATATTGTGAAATATTCACATTGAAACTACGCTCATGATCAATTACAGAGCTAACAGCCCCTTTTGAAGAGAGTTTATCTCCCAGATTTTAGCAAAATAGAGGCTAGGACTTTGTCCTGGCCTCTATAATGTTTCAAATTAAAAAAATAACTCCCCAGAATTAAGCTTTACTGTTTTTAACAATTTTTTGAATTTCTTTATACATATCTGCCACTTCTGCTAAATCACGAGCATTTGCTCCACTGGCCAATGGATGACCACCACCGTTATGCTCTTTTGCCAATTGGTTAATCGCTGGCCCCTTTGAACGCAAACGTACACGGTAATAACCTTCTGGCTGCTCAACGAAAATCCCCCAAGCAATCACACTATCAACTTGGCCTGGTAATGGGATCAGCGCAGCTGTTTCGGCGTCAGTTACTCCGTACTCTTCTAAGATACTATAAGGAAGTAACACCATTCCAGCTCCATCTTCATCAAGCTCCATCTGTTGCAAGACATAACCAGACAGTTTTGCCACATTTAACGTCGTGTCATTTAAATAGCGATTCAATCGAGGCGCATCAAAATTAAAACGAGTTAACATCGCAACAACTTCAAAGGTATGGGACGTTGTCGCCGGGTACATAAAGCGACCGGTGTCACCCACAATTCCGCCGTACAATAATCGAGCCCCTTCATCTGTCAATGTCAATTCCGATTTAAACTCCTGATAAAAATCAGCAATCATCTCGCTGCAACTGCTTGCCTTTGTGTTAACCCAAGACAAATCCCCATAAGGTTCATCGTTAGGATGATGATCAACTTTAATCAACTTATCTCCTAGATGATATCGATCGTCACTAATCCGCGGCGCATTCGCCGTATCCGTCACAATCACCAGAGCGCCGACGTAACTCTCATCTGCCACCTCGTCCATTTCCGTCATATAACCCAGATCATCAATCGGACCACCTGCCTTAAAGACTTGCTTATCAGGAAAAGACGCCTTGATCATTTCCACTAACCCAGCTTGAGAGCCTAAGGCATCTGGATCTGGCCGCTGATGTCGATGAACGATAATCCGGTCATAGGCTTTGATCTCTGCTAAAATTTCTTGTGTAATAGTCACTTACTCTACCTCTTTTCCCTATGTTTTTTCCATTAACTGACAAATCACAATTGCCTTTGCCACTATCGCATTTTCTAAATACACCTCAATGTCCAATTTAGCGGAACGTCGACCTATTTCCAAAACACGTGGGCGAATATCCAATTCGCTTTCAATTTGAATCAAGCGGAAATAATGTAAATTAACTTGTTCAATCACCACATTTCGGCGCTGGTGGAGGTACATCGTCCGTTGTGAGACATTGCTGATAATCTCACTTAGAACACCAAAAGAAATCGTTCCAACCGTACTGACCATTTGCGGTGTCACAGTAAATGCAAAATGGGCCTCATCGTTTTTAGTCAAGCCTTCGATCGTTGTGATTTCCCCAGAAATCTGATCAGAGATTGTATTGGCAACTTGTGGTTGTCGCTGTGCCAATTGCATAGCCTTCATCACATCTTGTCGTGAAATAATACCAATCAACGACAAATCGTCTTCCACCACCGGCATCATCTCCAAGCCATCCCAAATCATTAAATGACCCACACTGGCGACACTCATATGTTTTTTGACATTATTTGGGTCTTTAGTCATGACTTTATCCAAGGTTTGACTGTCTTGCTTTCCAATTAAGTCCTTAGCCGTAATGATTCCTAGAACACGCTGACTTTTATTCACTACTGGAAAACGGGTGTGGTTAGTCCGGTCCGATAGTTCTCGGTAATCAGCCACCGTATCCGTTGTATACAAAAAGCTAGTCTTTTCTAGTGAGGTAAAAATATCCCCCACTAACATGATATCTTTTTTGATTAGTTGATCGCTCATTGCACGGTTAATCATCGTTGCCACTGTAAAGGTATCGTAAGATGTACTTAAAATGGGCAAACCGACCTCGTCTGCTAAGGCGATGATTTCATCTGTGGTTTCCAATCCACCTGTTATCAAGACTGCTGCCCCACGTTCCAAAGCCAACATTTGGACTTCTTCTCGATTGCCGACAATCATTAAAGAACCAGGCGTGATATAGCGCTCCATGGCATTTTCAGTCATAGCACCAATAATAAATTTCGAGAGAGCTTTCTCCAGCCCGTTACGCCCACCTAAAATATCTCCCTCAATGATTTTTACCACTTCACCAAAGGTTAGTTTTTCAAAATGACTTTTCATTTTCCGTTCAATTCGAATGGTTCCTACCCGTTGAATGGTAGAAACTAATCCGGTATTTTCCGCTTCTTTAATTGCCCGATAGGCTGTCCCTTCACTCACGCTTAGGGTTTTGGCAATGCTACGCACTGATATTCGTTCGCCAACGGGGAGGGTTTCAATATACGCTAAAATTTGATCATGTTTCGTAGCCATTCAATCTCGTCTCCTTTTCTGTGTCACTGTAAAGCTTACTGACTGACTCAGTAACAAAAAAATCTGTCTAATAGACCTATTATATACGTTAATGAGCAAAATAACAAAGACAATGCGCAAATAAGTATAACAGTTTCCTAATCAAGAGTAATACAGTTTTTCACAAAGCTACCCTCGATTGAGCTTGGTCACTTATTTCAGTATGTCATAAACCCACTGTGACTCATCCCTCCAGCCACTCCCTCTAACTCCATGTTTACACCATAATATGTAAAAAAGGAACATTTAACAGCAAAAACATCTATGGTCACTCTTTTAAGAATTGACCATAGATGTTTTTTAAGTACTATATTGTTTCTCTTAAATAATTTTATATACCTGTGACTATTTTACCTGAGGTTCCCGCCTTTTTTGTCTCCCCTTAATAAATCGCCAACCAGTCATAATCAAGGCAAGCAAACAAATCAGGAACGAGACAAAGTAGGTCACTCCCATGCCATAAATAAAGATATCGGGTCTATCGGCTAAATAGGTGGTAACTTTCTCACTCATTTTAGCGGACATGGCACTGTATAAGACCGTCGTAGATAAAGAAATTCCGACGACCATGCCAAAATTACGAGCCAGTGAATTCAGACTTCCGGCAATGCCTAAATCTTTCACTTCAACACTGCTCATGACAATCGTATTATTTGGCGCTTGAAATAAAGCATTACCTAATCCCATCAAAGCTGGAATAATCATAAATAAAAATAAAGGCGTATCGGAGCCAACTAGCATGTAACTAATCTGTGACACCGTCAGCAAGACTAGACCAATTAAACAAAGGATCATCGGTCCAACTTTATCTGACAAGGCCCCACTAATCGGGGCGCCCACTACCATTACCAGAGGAAAAACCATCATAATTAAGCCAGCTTTGCTCGGTGTAAACCCTCGTAAGTTTTGCAAGTAGAAAGGTAAAATCACATTGGCAAAAAAATTACTGACGAAAATCAAAGAAGCCGTCAACAAACTCATAGTAAACATTTTATTCTTAAAAATCGAAAAATGAACCAAGGGATTTTCTACCCTTTTTTCAATGCGATAGAATACCACTAAACTGATTAAGGCGACTACCATCAACCCTAAAATTAGCCCGTGATTGAAACCTATTTCCTGGCCAATAAAGACGCCACCGAAGAAACTCATAATAAAAACGCCAAAGGTCACAAAACCAGCAACATCAATCTTCTTACCAGAGCGAACCGTGTCTTTCGGTAAATAACGCTGACCGATTAAGATGGTGACCAGGCCTACCGGCACATTAATCCAAAATATATAAGACCAGTGTAGCTGATGTAAAATCAACCCGCCAACACCTGGTCCTGTAATGGAGCCTAAGGAGACGAAAGAACCCATTAACCCCAGAGCTTTCCCTCTTTCACTCATGGGAAAAACTTCTGTGATAATCCCTGTCCCTGTTGCCATAGTCATGCTAGCCCCAATAGCCTGAATGATTCTGGCCACTAATAACAAAGTAAGAGAGCCTGGAACGCCACATAAAAGGGATCCCAAAACAAACACCACTGTCCCCCACTTAAAGACAATTACTTTACCGAAGCTGTCGCCAATTTTACCAAACAACAAGAGGCAGGCACAAACTGTCATCAAGTATATAGACACCACCCATTCAGCCTGATTCATCTTGACTCCGATATCAGCTGAGATCGTTGGCAAGGCCACATTCACAATACTGCCATCTAATGTCGACATAAAGGTAAACAGACCAATTGCAATTAAAATAATCCACCGATGATGATAATGCTCATGCTGTGATTCTGGTGTTAATTTTTCCAAACTACCGCCTTCTTTCTTTTAAGTACTACCATGCAATAAATGTTACTGTTCCGACTTTCAGACGACTCAAAAAAAAACTTATTCTCTTCCGGTGGAAGAGAATAAGACTGGCATTATTTCTTGCGTTGACTCGTTTCCATAATCACGGGTAAAATCACTGGCCGGCGTTTTGTTTGTTCAAACAGATAACGGCTTAATTGCTCTCGAATATCCTGTTTCAACTTGCCCCATTCAAAATCATTATTCTTCAAATTTTCCTGAATAATGTCTTCAACAATCGTCGCACTTTCCTTCATCAAGTCTTTACTTTCTTTGACATAAACAAAACCTCTTGAGGTAATTTGCGGACGAGCCACAATCTTTTGTTGCTTACGGTTAATCGTCGTAACAGCGATAAAGACACCATCCTCAGAAAGAATACGGCGATCGCGCAACACAATATTACCAATATCTCCGACACCTAATCCATCAATTAAGACATTGTCAGCATCTGCGGTTCCTGCAATATGCATCCGACCATCTTTGTATTCCAACATATCGCCACGGCCAGTTAAATAAATGTTTTTATACGGAATCCCTAATTCATTCGCCAAATCAGCATGAGCCGCCAACACACGGTACTCACCTTGAATGGGAATAAAGAATTTCGGCTTCATCAGATTCAACATCAATTTCAAATCATTTGGATTAGCATGACCAGACACGCGGAAGTTATCCGAAATAGTCTTAACGGTTCCACCTGCACGGTAAATCATGTCTTCCGTTTTAGCAACGGTTGTTTCCATCGCGATAGACGGTGTGGTCGTGATGTAAACCAAGTCACCCTCTTGAATGTTAATCCCACGAGTACGGCTGCTTGCCATACGTTGAAGAGCTTTGATTGGCTCACCCATGCGACCCGTTTCCAAAATTAATAGTTCTTCTGGTTGATAGTTTTTCATGTCTTTTGCTTCAATAATTAAATCTTCACTGGCTAATGTTAATTTATCCAACTTAATAGCGGTCCGAATAATCCGTTCCAAATCTTCGCCAGTTAAGACAACTTTCCGTAAGGAGCGATGAGCGGCATCCAACACTTGCTGAACACGTTGGATATTACTTGCCACACTGGCCACAATAATCCGACCATCCCAATAACGTAAGGTGTCAAAGACCTCTTCTGAAATTTCACGTTCAGGCACCACTTGAGTGGGATTTTCGGCATTGGAAGAATCACTTAACAGAGCAAGGACACCTTCTTTACCAATTTCTGCTAAACGAGCAAAATCAGTTTGATACATTGGAATCGCGCTGTGATCAAACTTAAAATCACCTGTATAAACAATATTGCCCTCTTTGGTTTTCACTGAAACACCGACTGAATCCGGAATGGTATGAGTCGTTCTAAAGAAGCTAACCGTTCCAAACTCAAAATCAATTTCAGTAAACTCATTGATGACATGGAAATCTTTAAACTGTTTGGAACCTGGATAACTTTCCACGTTTAGCTTCGCTAACTCAATCGTTAACTCCGTTCCGAAAACTGGAACACTAATGCTTTCAAGTAAATACGGTAAGGCCCCGATTGCATCCGCATGGCCATGTGTTAAGAAAACACCCGCAATCTTGTCTTTATTTTCTACCAGATAAGAAAAATCGGGAATCACGACATCGATTCCTAACTGATCATTTTCTGGGTATTTTAGACCACAGTCTAAAATAAAAATCTCTTCTTCCACTTCTACGATGTACATGTTTTTTCCGTTCTCACGGACACCGCCTAGTGGAATAATTTTGATGTTACTCAAATCCTTCACCTCATATGTTCTTCCCAATGATTACTTATTCAGTATCATTAAAATATTTTCTTTTTCTACGGGAGTACAGGCAACCAGAGGTAAACGCAACCCACCAACATCAATGCCACGATGATTTAAGACGGCTTTTACAGGTGCCGGTGAGGGCACTGAAAAGACAGCTTGCATCTTAGGTAACAGTTGAGCGTGAATCCCACTGGCTTCCGCTAACTTCCCTTGCTCTATCAGCTGATACATGGCAAACATCTCATCCCCAATCACATGGCTGGCAACGGAGATAATCCCTTGAACACCCAATGTTTTGGCAGTAAAAGCCATGGCATCATCACCACTGAACAACAGAAAGTCGTCAGGGGATTCAGCTTTAATTAAGGCTAAGGCATCGGCACCGCTGCAATCTTTGGTCCCAATGACATTTGGTAAAGCGGCGAGGCGTAAAGTTGTGGCAACTTCCATGTTAACGCTGGTACGACTTGGCACATTGTATAACATGATAGGCAGCTCACTGGCTTCCGCTACGGCTTTGAAATGTTGGTAAAGTCCTTCTTGGTTGGGTTTGTTGTAGTACGGGACTACCACTAAACCGGCTGTAACTCCATCAATCTTTGCTACTTTTTTTACAAATTCACAGGTCACGTGAGTACTATTGCTACCGACTCCACAAATAATTGGGACACGACCAGCCACAATATTCACTGTTGCTGCAAATAATTCTAAAGCTTCTTCCTGACTCAAGGTTGGTGATTCACCAGTTGTCCCTGATACGACTAAGCCTTCCGTATGATGAGCAAGTAAATACTCAATCAAGTTCGGTAATTTTTTATAATCAACTGCCCCATGATCATCAAAAGGTGTCACCATTGCAGTTAAAATACTAGCTTGTCCTAAATCCATTTTAAGTCCCCCAGTCTTGATTTACGGCACGCGAACTAAATCCAATTGGTGCAGCGTCTCCGCAATTTGCACAGAGTTCCAAGCGGCACCCTTCAGTAAATTATCAGACACAATCCACATGTGGAATCCATTCTCCACATCCAAGTCACGACGGATACGACCGACGAAGGTTTCTTTTTTATCAATACTCGTCAAGGCTTGCGGGTATAGTTGATTGGCTGGGTCATCTTGTAAAACAACACCTGGCGCCTCATTCATAAGCCCCTGAATCGTGGTCACATCTGTCGGTTCTTTTACCTCGATGTAGACAGACTCTGAATGCCCTGATAAAACGGGAACACGCACACATGTGACGGATATTTTAATGCTGTCATCAGACATGATTTTTTTCGTCTCATTCACCATTTTCCACTCTTCGAGAGTGTAGCCAGCTTCACCAAACACGTCAATTTGTGGCAATGCGTTAAAGGCCAGTGGGTAATGTTTTTTGTCACCACCACAAGGTAAAATGTCCGCCCTTACTTCATCTGCTGACTTGCCAGTTAACATTCCAGTTAACTGAGTTTCCAGCTCTTTAATGGCAGACATACCTGCTCCACTAACCGCCTGATAGGTCGACACGATTAAACGATCAAGACCTACTTTTTGACGAATCGGTTCTAAGGCCACCATCATCTGAATGGTGGAACAATTTGGGTTAGCAATAATGCCTTGATGTTGATGTAAGGCCTCTGAATTGACTTCAGGTACAACTAATGGCGTACTTTGATCCATTCTAAAGGCACTCGTATTATCGATCACAACAACACCACGTTTAACGGCTTCTGGCGCGAAGGTTTTGGACAAATCGCCTCCAGCACTAAAAATCGCCAAATCAACACCGTCAAATTCTTCTGCAACTAACTCCCGAATGGTCACAGATTGATTTTTAAATGTCAGTTGTTTTCCAGCAGAACGCTTTGAAGCCAGAAACTTAATCTCCTTAATCGGCAATGAACTGCCTTCTAACATCTCAATAATTTTAGTTCCGACTGCGCCAGTCGCTCCAACAACTGCAACATGGTATTCTCTACTCATACTATAAACTCCTTCATTTTGACAATTTTTCCCGAAAAATCTCATTCTTTATTTTACCACAAAAATCAGGAAATATCTTTAATATTCTCCTTCCTTGCCTTTAAATAGTTCGTAGTATCCCCATCTTTATCCCTAAATCCCCTATTCAACTCAACTAAAGTGACTGATTTCAGCTTTTTTTCAGACCAGAAGCCCACTCAAAAAAAGATGACGAGACAACCCGTCATCTTTCCTTATTTATCACCATCAACCTCTTAACGTTGACTAAAAAATGAAGTATCCGTAAAATAGCGAATACTCATTTGTTCTAATTGACTGGCAGACTCCAAATTATACTGAGAGAGTTGCTGCAAGTCTTCTACCGTCGCACGAATTTTCCCACCAATCACAACCTCATGACTGTCATTGGTATTTGACCCATCACTTAGAATGTCGCCAGTTACTTGGCCAACATTGTTCACTAACTTTCCCACGGCTCACTCCTCCTAATTGAAATGCCTTTTGATAATAATATAACATCAAAAGACTTATATTCCAAAGAAGATGCACTGATAACAGGCTTTTTCGTTTTTTTTTAGTAAAATTGGATAACTAAAGTCATCAACAATTGATCTCTACTCTCTAAACTGAGCATCATACAAGTTTTTATACACATTGCCTAATGCCATTAAACTTTCATGTGTGCCTTCTTCCACAATTCCTTTTTCATTGACCACCACAATCCGTGTAGCATGTTTGATAGTTGCCAAACGATGCGCAATAATCAGCGTTGTACGGCCTTCTGATAAAGAAAATAAAGATTCTTGAATGACTTGTTCCGTTTCCGTATCCAAGGCCGATGTCGCTTCATCTAAAATTAGAATCGGCGGATTTTTTAAGAACATCCGAGCAATCGCCACTCGTTGTTTTTGGCCACCTGATAACTTGACGCCCCGCTCACCAACAATCGTGTCCAAGCCCTCTGGTAAATTATCAATGACTTTTTCCAGATGAGACAACTTGACAGCTTTTAAAATTTCACCCTCAGTGGCTTCCAGTTTTCCATATGCCACATTTTCTCTAAGAGTCCCTGGGAATAAAAAGACATCTTGCTGAACGATTCCAATTTGATCTCGTAAAGAATTTAAGGTCATATCCCGAATGTCAATTCCGTCAACCATAATTTTACCAGAAGTTACCTCATAGAAACGAGGCAATAAATTACATAGCGTCGTTTTTCCAGAACCACTTGGACCGACAAAAGCCACCGTTTCACCAGGGTTAATTTTTAAGGAGATATGACTTAAGACTTTCGTTGAATCTTCGTAAGCAAATGAAACGTCATCATAGACAATCGTTCCTTTTAAATCGTGAACAACTTGGGCATTCGGCCGATCTTGAATGGCTGGCACCTTATCGATTTCTTCAATAAATCGTTTAAATCCCGCAATTCCTTTAGGGTAGCTTTCAATCATGTTATTGACCTTCTCAATCGGTCGAACAAACACATTTGATAGCAAGATAAACGCAACAAATTGACCGTTAGTCAGCTCACCGTTTATAACGTAATAAGCCCCAAAGAAGAGCACGAAGAGATTAATCAAACGAATTAACAGATAATTATAGGCAGAACTTACACCCATGACATTATAGAACTTCAACTTTGATTGACGGTAATTCTGATTCAATGTTTCAAATCGCGATGCCTCATGTTCCTCATTAGCAAAGGCTTGAACCACACGAATGCCACTGACTGATGCTTCTATTCCCGCATTAAACTCACCTAAATTATGATAGATATCCGTATTAACACGGGTCATCTTCTTATTGAAGTAAATAAGGGCTACTGTAATAAAAGGAACCAAGATCGCCGTCGCAATAGCCAATTTCACGTGGGTGTTGAGCATGATCAAAAAGGCCCCGACAAGTGTCATTACCGTAATAAAAATATCCTCTGGTCCATGGTGAGCCACCTCAGATATCTCAAATAAATCTGTAGTCAAGCGACTCATTAATTTACCTGTCTTTTGATTGTCATAATAACCAAACGGCTGACGCTGTAAATGAGCATATAAGTCCCGACGCATATCCGTTTCCATATTTACTCCCAACATGTGACCAAACGTCACCACCACATATTGTAAAGCTGTGTTTACTCCATAAAAAAACAGTAAGGACAAACAAGCCGTTATAATCAAATTCCAATCATTTTTTGGCATGATCTTATCAATGACTTGATTGACGACGATTGGAAATGCCAACTCTAAGGCTCCCGCTACAATGGCACAACTAAAATCTAAAATAAACAACCCTTTATAAGGCCTGTAATAGCTAATAAATCTTTTTAACATTTAAACACTCCTCCCTCACTTAGTTAAACAAAAAACGAGGTCCTTGTAAAGCAAAATAAAAAGACACACAAAATGACCGTCCAATGAATGACCGATTCAATCCGAGTATCTTTCCTTTTCCTATGAATACCTTCAATAGCTATAAGCAGCTATTAATTCATCAAGGAAGGTATCACTATTTTGAATAACCCACTTATCTTTCTTATCTAAATCTACCATTAAGTCAAGATTAACTGTTATTGCATCAGTTTTAGCCTGCTGATTATTAATTAATCTAGTCACAGCTTCAAAACTTACATCATTGACCAACTGGTTAATTTGCTCCTCATTACTATCCGCCGTAAGCTCCGTCATTTTTTTCTGCAACTCTATCTCTAGGCTTTCACTTAGCTGTTTTTCAGACAGTTCTTCTAAACCAATAACCGTCAATTCTATCCTAGCTCTGGTTGTCGTTTCTTCCAAAACGTTTACTTTAAAGGAGGTCTTCTCCTTTAAATTGCTGGTTACTTTATCTCCTAGTTGCGCTAACTGTTGATCATACTCATCTCCTAACTCAAAACTTTCTTTTAAATCAGAGACATAATCGGACATTGGCTCAATATCAACTACTGAACCATCCAAAATAAAAATTTCGTTTAATTTTTCAACATCTTGATCATAAATTAGACTGTCGACTAATTCGAGAGCCGCATCTTTAGCAGCAACTGGTTTCACACATCCAACTAAAATAAATGATAAACTAATAATAATGCCTAATAGTATCTTCTTCATATCTACACTCCTGACTAGCGACGACCTTGATTATACTCTTTTTTTTCTTGAATAATCTGTTGACGTTCGCCTTGACTCAAATTAGGATCGCTAAGCTGCTGGCCGTATTCGCGATTGCGCTCCCCAATTTCACGGCCGCTCTGACTGGCACCTGATGTCACGTCGACTACTTCTGAAGTTTCCGCAGTCTCCACCGCCTGTCCCATTCCTATTGCGGATTGTGTAACGTATTCTGCCTGATCTTGCTCCACTGTAACGTGTTCTGCTTTCTCATTAATAACTTTTTGTTCTGCTAGTTTAGCTTCCTTAATTTGTATTTGTTCAGCCACTCTATTTCTAACTTCTTCACCTGCTTTCTGACGAATCACTTCTAACTTAAGCTGAATTTGATTCCGCCTTAGATCGTTTTTTATTTTAGAGATAGTCTCCTTTGAAACACCTTCACTGACTGAACCCATCATCAGCATTACAATGCTGACAACCAAGGCTCCTATTACAATACTCATTTTTTTCATCACATTCATCTCCTAATTTGAACACTAACTAAACAACTATTATCAATTAACCACTAGCCACCTATTAATCATAAAACAATAGCTGTGCAATATGTACTTTCTTCTAACTTTCTTACCGTATTCTCATTTAGACCTAAAAAATCCACTGATTGCATTTACTCAGTGGATTTTTCTTCTATTTTTATAAGTAATACAAATTTTCTGATGGGTAAATTGGATCACAAGTCACATCGATCCCCAGTTTACGTAAGGTTTGTTCATCGTCTTTGTTAAGCATCACAGTTGAGTGAGCTTGAACACCATCTAATTGCGATAACTGCTCATAGGCTAGCTGCGCCGTTGGATTTGTGACAGCGCTAATTGCTAATGCAATCAACACTTCGTTGGCATTTAAAGCTATTAAACGACTATTCAAATCGTTGACTTTTAACTTTTGAATCGTCTCAAGAATGACCGGCGACAATAATAAAATATCATCTGAGATATTAGCTAGGGTTTTGATTGAGTTTAAAATAGCAGCAGAACAAGAATCCATCAGATTACTGGTTCGGCCAGTAATAACTTGACCATCCATTAACTCAAAAGCTATGACGGCAGGTAAATCACTGTTATCTGTGACATCACGATGCTTTTCAGCATAGATACGCGCTGGAGAAACTGGCACACGGTCTTCTTGTTTTAACTCTAACTCTTCCATGATTAACTTCATGCGATTCAGAATTTCTTCTTCAACTACGCCCTTTTTAAAATCATTTTCCGTAGCAAAATAACGGCGGATAATCTCTTGCTTTGATGCCTCTTGGACAACCTCGTCGTCAATAATTCCAAAACCAACCCGATTGACGCCCATATCCGTCGGCGATTGGAAGACTGATTCTTTGCCAGTGATACGCTCGATAATCCGTTTAATAACTGGGAATGTTTCAATATCACGATTGTAATTCACCGCGACTTTTTTATACTTTTCATAGTGGAACGAATCGATCATGTTGACGTCTTTTAAATCGACTGTTGCCGCTTCATAAGCAATGTTTAATGGGTGTTTCAACGGGACATTCCAAACAGGGAATGTTTCGAATTTTGAATAATCAGCACTGCGCCCTTGTAAATTTTCATGATACAACTGATTTAAACAAGTGGCTAATTTTCCGCTACCAGCACCTGGTGCCGTTACGACTACAATTGGTTTTGTCGTCGGAATGTACTCATTGCGACCAAATCCTTCTGGACTGACAATTTTATCAATATTAGCTGGATAATCTTCAATTGCACTATGCTTGTAAACCTTAATATCCCGACGCTCTAATTTGTTAATGAAAAGTTTGGTCGACGGTTGACCGTTATAACGCGTAATAACGACACTGTTAACAGCCAGCTCATATTCTCTTAATTCATCAATCAAACGTAAAATCTCCATGTCATAAGTAATACCGTAGTCACCGCGGATTTTATTCCGTTCAATATCGCCAGCATACACACAGATGATGATTTCCGCTTGATCTTTCAATCGTTGCAGCAATTTAATTTTTGCATCCTCATCAAATCCTGGCAGAACACGCTTAGCATGTTTATCGCCAATTAATTTGCCGCCAAATTCAAGATACAATTTGTCGTAATCGTTCACTCGTTCAAGAATATACTTTGATTGCTCTTCAATATATATCTGTGGATCAAATCCAAGTTTCTTCATGTCAGGTCCTCCGATAAGTCTTCTTTTCATTTTTACCTTTATCTATTATAAACTATTCTGACCAATTGCCAACCTATTTTCCTTCGAATCTTTTTTCCCAGGCCCCACACCTATGTAAAAGACGGGAGCCTGTCAATAAAGAAAGCCTTTTTTTCCTTCAATTATTTTTCAACCATCGGCTTTAGCTGTGATATAATAAGCGCAAAATAGACTATTGGAGGAATGATATGACTATGACAGAAGGTTACATGCCCTATCTCGGGTACCAAACTTATTATCGGGTGATTGGTGACTTAAACAATGACCAAAAACCACTTGTCTTATTACACGGTGGCCCCGGTTCTGCTCACAATTATTTTGAATTGTTGGATTCATTAGCTAAAGAAGGACGAGCTTTGGTCATGTACGATCAGCTAGGATGCGGTCGTTCTGCCACCCCATCGCGACCTGATCTATGGAAGGCCGATACTTGGGTCAATGAGTTAATTGCTCTTAGAAAACATCTCGGCTTAGATGAAATCCACTTACTCGGTCAATCTTGGGGTGGGATGTTAGCCATTCAATATCTTAGTGATAAGCAACCTGAAGGAATTAACAGCCTGATACTATCTAGCACCCTGCCTTCTGCTGATTTATGGGCTCAGGAACAAATGCGTCTGATCAAGTTTTTACCAGAAGAGGAGCAGCAAGCCATTCATAACGCGATTGCCAGTGGCGATTTTAATCATCCGGACTATTTAGCCGCAAATGATCACTTGATGCTCCGTCATTCTGCCGACCCTGTGACAGAAGAGTCACCAGAACCATTACGACGTGCTAAGGCCTCTGGTCGCGAGTCCTACGTGACCGCTTGGGGGCCTAATGAATTTTACCCTAATGGCACCCTTAAGGGCTGGGATTACCGCCATAAATTACCGGAGCTGAAAATACCTACCCTGATTATAAGTGGTACGAATGACCTTTCGACACCTCTCATCGCTAAAACCATGCTGGATTTAATTCCCAAGGCTCAGTGGGAACTCTTTCCAAGTCGTCACATGCCTTTCGTTGAAGAAAATCAGGCCTACCTTGAGCTTTTAGAGAGTTGGTTGCCGACCTACGATTAAGCGGCTAAAAAAAAGTCACAGCAGAGATGAACAAAGTCAGTCAACAAATCACAGAGCATCCGTCTGGATTGTTGAGTGATTCTGTTTAAAGATTAATTAAATTCAGCTCTTCAACTAACTAATCTGGTCACAATATGTTAAAATCTAAGATGAAATCTTTTAGAACCTACTATGTAGAGTAGAAATAAATAATGAAAGTAGTGACGTTAATGAACATCGGAATTGATAAAATCAACTTTTTCACTCCCAGTCTTTTCGTGGATTTAGTGAAATTAGCCGATGCTAGAGGGATTGACCCGAATAAATTTACAGTTGGTATCGGTCAAAATAAGATGTCGATTAATCCAATTACTCAAGACACGGTTTCCATGGGCGCCAATGCGGCTTTGCCTTTAATCACAGCTGATGAAGCTGATACGATTGATTTAGTTATCTTAGGAACAGAGTCTGCTGTTGATTATTCAAAATCTGGGGCAGTAATCATCCACCAACTCTTAGGCATCCAGCCTTTCGCCCGCTCCATTGAGGTTAAACAAGCTTGCTACGGCGCTACGGCTGGCTTGATGATGGCCAAAGATTATATCAAAACCCATCCGGGACGAAAAGCCTTGGTTATTGGGTCGGATATCGCTCGTTATGGACTTAACACTGCTGGGGAGGTTACTCAAGGGGCTGGTGCTGTTGCAATGATTGTTAGTGAAAACCCGCGAATTCTCCTATTAGAAGACGAATCAGTGGCAATGAGTCAAGATATTTTTGATTTTTGGCGACCTACCTACTCCGATACAGCCATTGTCGACGGGAAGTTTTCAAACGAAGCCTATATCAATTTCTTCCAGCAAATTTGGCAAGAATACACAAAACGTACTGGACTAGGCTTAGACGACTTTACTGCCATAAGCTTCCACCTGCCCTATTCCAAAATGGGACGAAAAGCCCTTAACACGATTTTGGACAGTGCCTCTGAGTCGTCTCAAGAACGCCTGTTGGAAAACTATCAACACAGCATTACTTATACTAAAGATATTGGCAATATTTATACTGGGTCTCTTTTCCTAGGTCTCTGCTCGCTCTTAGATTTTCAGAAAAATCTAAAGGCTGGCGACCGCATCGGTTTGTTTAGTTATGGCTCTGGTGCCGTCGGCGAATTTTTCAGCGGTAAACTGGTGGAAAATTTTAGAGATCATCTCAATACTCAGGAACACACAGCCTTATTCGCTGATCGTCATGAATTAACGATTGCCGAATATGAAGAGGTTTTTAATGAGAGTTTACCTGTGGATGGCTCAAGCCAAACTTTTAGCAATCGCTTTGACCAAGCAGCCATTTATTTGGATGCCATTAGTAAGCACCAACGCCATTACCATAAAAACTAATAATTACAAACGAGAGCCTGACTTAATGTCACCTCTCGTTTTTACTAAGGACTATCAATGAGATGGAGGAATAATATGCGTGAAGTTGTTATTTTAAGTGCTGCCAGAACCCCGATTGGCAAGTTCCGAGGGGTCTTTAATCAAACCTCAGCTGTCGAGCTAGGGGTCGCTGCAGGCCAAGCGGCTATCGAGCGATCCGGTATCCTGTCAGAGCAGATTCAACAAGTTATTTTAGGGCAAGTCCTACAAGCTGGTAGTGGCCAAAACCCAGCTCGCCAAGTCGGCCTAAAACTGGGAGTTCCTCAAACTTCCCCTGCTATGACGATTAATGAAGTTTGTGGCTCAGGATTAAAATCTGTCATCTTAGGCGCTCAAGCCATTCAACTTGGGGGCGTCCAAACCGTCTTAGTTGGCGGTATTGAAAACATGTCCCAGTCTCCTCTATTGCATCAGCGTTTAGGACGTGATGAGGTGGTAGATCCAGAGTCATTGACTGACTCCATGTTTCACGACGGTTTAACCGATGCCTTTAGCCAATTGCCTATGGGCTCAACAGCAGAAGCTGTTGCTGAAAAATATCATATCTCCCGTGAAGCCCAGGATCAATATGCGCTGGCTTCTCAGCTAAAAGCCAGTGCGGCCCAAACTGCTGGACTCTTTGACAAAGAAATCATTCCCGTCACCTTAGCAGATGGGCAAATCGTCAGCCAAGACCAAGGAATTCGTGGCAACAGCACTTTAGAAGGGTTAGCTAAGTTAGCCACTGTTTTTCAGGCAGATGGAACGGTGACGGCTGGGAATGCCTCCACTATTAACGACGGCGCAGCTGCCTTGGTTTTAATGGCGAAAGAGGAGGCAGAAGCTCAAGGACTTCCTTATTTGGCCACTTTAGGAGAGTATAGCGAAATCGGCAATGACCCTACCTATATGGGGTATGCCCCTTATTACGCCATTAAAGAGCTCTTGAAAAAAATGAACCAAACCGTTGATGATATTGATTTATTTGAAATCAACGAAGCCTTTGCCTCTCAATCAATTGCAGTCGTCCGTGATTTACAATTAGATCCAGCTAAAGTTAACCTTACTGGAGGCGCAATTGCCCTTGGTCATCCCTTGGGAGCCTCAGGGGCACGGATTTTAACCACTCTTTTATACGCCTTGGAACGAGAGGATAAAGATCAAGGCATTGCCTCTCTCTGCGTTGGTGGCGGAATTGGTTTAGCCTTAAATATCACTAAGAAAAGATAATAGAGCCCTCACCGCTGGAAGGGTTCTACCGAAGAATTACCTTACCAGAATGACCGGTGAAGAGTTGGAGGAACAAGATGAGTTTTTCTAAATTTTATAATAAAACCCGAGAGGAACGTCTCAACATATTGACAGAAACTGGCTTTCTCTCAGAAGAAAGCAGCAAGCTATTTGCTAATAATTCTCCCTTGGATGAGGCGGTGGCCAATAGTTTAATTGAAAACCAACTGACTCAATTTCCCCTACCAATGGGGGTTGCCTTAAACTTTATTGTCGATGGCAAAGAGGTAGTTGTGCCAATGGTCGTGGAAGAACCCTCTGTGATTGCTGCGTGCAGTAACGGGGCTAAGTTTATGACTCCCAAAGGCTTTACCACGACGATTCACGAGCGGGCCTTAATCGGTCAATTGATTCTGACAGGCCTAGAGGATTTCCCTGCTGCAAAAAAAATAATCGAGGAGCATCAAAGTGAGCTAATTGCCCAAGCAGCACTTAGCCACCCTTCCATCGTTAAGCGAGGAGGCGGTGTCACATCGATTGAAACCCGTATCCTTAACAATCAACAGGGGCAGCCAGAATTTTTAACGATTCATCTAATAGTCGACGTTAAAGATGCCATGGGTGCCAATATTGTCAATACGATCTTAGAAGGCTGTCGTCCACTGGTTGAAAGCTGGATTGGGGGCAGCTGTTTGATGAGTATCTTAAGTAACTTTAATGACCACTCTTTAGTCACTGCCACTTGCGAGGTCGAAACGGAGCGCTTGACGACGGCAACCATGGATGGCCAGTTACTGGCCGAGCGGATTGTGGCAGCGACACGTTATGCCCATCTTGATCCTTATCGGGCAGCTACTCACAACAAAGGGATTATGAATGGGATTGACTCCGTCTTAATCGCCACAGGAAATGATGCACGGGCGATTGAAGCGGGTGCTCACGCTTACGCCAGTCGCCTCGGCCATTATGGCAGCATGTCCAACTGGCAACTTGATGGCACTCGCCTAATTGGCGAATTAACCCTCCCTATGCCTGTGGGAATCGTTGGAGGGGCCATTAGTGTACTACCCATGGCTAAAGCTAACCAAGAGCTCCTAAAGTGCCAATCAGCCGAAGATATAGCAAGAGTTATCCTATCCGTTGGTCTAGCTCAAAATTTTTCAGCCGTAAAAGCTTTGGTTAGTGATGGCATTCAAAAAGGGCATATGAGTCTCCATGCCAAATCATTGGCGATTCATGTTGGCGCCGTCGATCAAGAAATCGATCGCTTAGCAGCTTTATTACGACAAGAACCAACCATGAACTCCGTCGTTGCCAAAAACTTGCTAAAACAACTGAGAGACTAAAAAAACAACAATCGGCTACCACCGATTGTTGTTTTTTCTAATTAAAAGGAAAGCATCTAACGTTCTCTATATCATAGTTTGGCTCCAACTTCACGAGACGTTCAGCTTTTCTTATTAATATGCTTTAGTACGGTCTGCGATTCCTTCAAAATAAGTTACCTCAGAAAAACAAACACTGAAGTCCTCTCCTTGTGGACTACAAGAGTAAAACCCCACTTGCAAACCTCCTTCAAAATGACACATTCTTATAGGTGACCAGTTTTCACCGTCCAAGGACCAAGCGATATAGAGATCATCCTCTATCCGAATCATTCGGAAGTAAGACTGATTCCCCTCTTCAATCTCCTGAGTCGCCCAATCGGAAAAATTATCTTGAGTAACCACCGAGCCTAGTTTGTTTAGCCCATCTGGTATGTATTCGATGGAGGTTTTGACCCAATTGCTACTATCTCCTCGTAACATTAAGCCTGCCTGATCGTAGCGATTGGTAGGTGTCATGATTATTTTAGCCGATAAATAAAAATTGCCTCTAGGTTTTAGTCCGTAAAAATGACCATCATCCCGCTTAAACTGATAATGAGTTTGTTGCCAAAAGTCGGTATTTAGTTTGCTTTTCATGGTCAAGCTTTCCTGACTGGCACTGTAACTAGCTTCTTTCGGCGGGTTTAACCACTCCATTTGGTCGATTAATTGATTCAGTGTTTTCATTGACAGCCTCTTTTCTAAAATGTCTCTGATCCTCATTATAAGCGATTCAGCCCTAAGGTGCCATGAGATCTTTAAGCTAAAGGAGCTGCTTATCCAAATGAGGGGCGTATAAGATAACTTCCGGAACTCCGATAGAACTAATTTTGTTATTGTTAACTAAAGAAGTAAAGGCCCCTTTAGGAATAGCTACAACTAAACGACCAACCCTTACCCCATGCTCTTTAACATACCTCAAAGCACCTTCTGGTTGAAAGCCGTCGTCGGTTGGAAACTCATTTTCCTTATTTTTTGGTACATCAGACTGATGATCTACCAGATAGGTTAGCGCAGAGATAAAATGCTCTCTCACCATCTCTGGATCACTGCCTGAGCTAAGCAGCTTACTGCGAAATAAATTGGGATAGTCTTTATCCAACAACTTTTTTTCGGCATCCCCCAACCCTAAGTCCGTATTAATCATAGGACTACTAAAACGAAACCCAAAATTGGTCTGAGGGATTCCTTGCATGTCTTCAACTGTTTCAACCTTTGTATATAAAGGATGCACGATTTTCTCTTCCTGGATAAAGGCTAACATCTCCTCTATTGATAACGACTGACCAAAATTAATGTCCACCTTAATCCAAGCAGATTCTGGTAAGCCCTCGATCTGAGCGATTTTCCTCTCAACATAAACATTTTTTGGCCCAAAAAAATCGGTGTCCGTCGAAAACATGTCCAAGTCACCTAATTCAATAAAATGTCCCCTTGGACTTAGATTAGTAATTTGCTGACTAGCTTTGATCGTTGTCGTATCAAAGTGCGAGATGTGAGTGAATGAATTAATAGACGTGTTATGGATCTCATACTTACCAATACCTTTCGGCTCGATAAAAATCCCCGTCAGCACATCCCCAGTCGTGTAAACATAGTTATTGGCCCGCTGATAAAGCTCGTAATCACTGGGGCGATCGTTGGTTTTCCCAGCTAAAGGATTCAGATACAACTTATTAATTAAAGGTCCGCCAATCAGCACGATTATCAGCAAGACCACCAGTACAACCGCACCCATAAGAAACCCTTGCTTAATAAATCGCTGACTAACACTTTTTTGAATGGCTCGACTGTCAATCTCTTGACTGATTTCAAGCTCCAGATCTTCCTTGATTTCTTCCGCAAATAAATAATCTTGAATTGCCCTAGCCTTTTCAATATCGGCTTCAATTTCAGTCATCTCTTTTGGGGATAACCAGCCTAACTGATAAGCCTTCAGACGTTCTTCAAACTCCCTTTTTTCCATTTCCCTCCAACCTTTCTTTTAATAATAATCGACCACGGTACAATCGGGTTCTGACTTGACCTGCTGTCAATCTTAAATAGCTAGCGATTTCCTTGCCATCAAGCTCCAAAAAATAATAAAGAATCATCACTTCTCCGTATATCCCTGGCAACTGCTGAATGGCTTCCATCAGTTCCCGTCGCCTTTCCTCTTGGAGCACCTCTTCTAGCCCGTTGACTTCGTGAGCCGGTAGCCGATCAGCCTCATCATAAAAAGTTAGTTTTCGGTCTTTTCTAAACCGATCAATATAACTATTTTTCATGACTCGCATCAACCAAAATTTACAGCGATTGAGCTCAACACTCTCGATATTCAGTAGTAATTTATAAAAAGCATCACTAACCAGCTCTTCTGCTATTTTTTGATTTTTTGTTAGTCCCAGTCCATATAAAATCAAGTCCGAATAGTACCTTTCAAACAACTGACTAATGTGCTTCTCTTTCATTTCTCCCCTCCTTTATTCACAACTTGCTATCCTTTTCACTTACTATACGTTTAATCGGAGAGAATGTCACACCCACTCCAACCTTTCTTTTAACCAGACGTACAAACCTGCCAGAAGCAAAGTAAAAAAACAGCAATGAGATAAATTAATCTCATTGCTGTTGCTGATTATTTAATTTAATCCCGTAAAATAAAGTACAGCGCACCAAACAGTAGCAGGATAATCACTAGCGCCACAAGAGTTGGCAAGAGGATGAACAAGAGCAAAATAAACGCTACTAAAAATAATAACACACTGACTCCCTTCGCTAAGTTAGCTCGACGAACTCTTTTGCCATTAATTTTTTTCGGCAGAACATACAATAAGTGACCTCTAAAGAGCAGCAAGGCTACGCCGGCGATTAGTGCTACTACTGCTAGCATTATCCACTTAAAGGATTTCACCTCAGGTACAGTCTCTTCAGGGGCCGTCAATTCCGGCTCATCTAAAGAAACATTGTTTGCTTTTACCGTGCTCATAACCACGTTCATCAAGCGGTTAGAACTTTTGACAGCAGCATCTTGGGTCGGTGCCCAAATCATCACACCCAAGGCCCCTAAGTCAATCGTATCTTGGACCTTTTTTTGAACAGTGGCCTTACTGTTAAAGAAATAGGTTTCCCCTGCAATTTCAATGCTGTCGCTAGTTGGCACCGCCGGCGATTCTGCGACAATTTTACTGTAAGTCACCACTGCACCATTTTCAGCTTTCCCATAAAAAGGAATCCCACCAACTAATTTGCCCATCTGATCACCACCCATTAGGGTATTCCAGTAATTCAGGCTATTCTTTTGCAAGTCTGCTGGTGAATGATTAGGGGCCCCATCAACTTGAGCATCGTAAGCCATAATGTTGACCCAATCGGCTTCCCGTAAGGCTTCAGGCTTAAAGTGATTCTCCCATCGTCCCGTGGCTTGTCCGTTCGAGGCCACTCCAGTTGGAACACAAATAGATAGCTTAATGTCATCACCTAATGCTTTTTTTAAATTTTTAATAAATTCAACATATTGATCGGCCTGTTCTTCGGCTGGATATTCCCAATCAATGTCGACAGTATCTAATTTATATTTATTGGCAAAGTCTAAAATCTCCCCAATAAATTTACTCTGATTAGCCTCTGATGTGGCTTGAACAAAATAATCACTTAGCCCCCAACCACCAATGCTGACACCTACACGAACATTTGCTTTATGGGCTTCAGTCACGAGTGATTCCAATTGCTCAGAATTACCACTTTCCGTAAACTTCAGACTTCCGTTAGTTTGTGGCACAACCGCAAAGTAATTGACATCTGTTAACTGATTAAAATCAATGGTTGCTTCAATAAATTTAGTATCATAGTCTGGTAAATAACCAATGGTTCTGAAATTAGATTCCGCAGCTATAACTTGAATGGGCGTAGCTAAAAATAACAATTGTACGAAACTCATTATCAATAGCAGACACCACTTAATCCCCATGTGCTTTCTCTTCATACACTACCCCTTGTAAATCGCAAGATTTGCGATTCTTATGATGTAAATCTACACTTGTTCCAAGACATTGCCCAATAGCAATCGTTGTCCTCCTTACATAATATACAATTATCATCTTTTTATCAAAATTATCGCTCTTTGTTATCTTTAAAGCTTGAACAAAAGCAGATGAATCTGCCTAGACTATTTTGCTGGAAATACTAACATTATACTTCAGATTTCCCAACATTCATAGACAAAATCGTCGATAATTGATAACAAGTCGGAATTAACCTTAAAGCCCAGCTAAAAAAATTAGACAACAATCCTTCCGAGATGCTATGATAAGGAAAATAACACAAGCCAAAGACAATAGCCTCACAGACACTCCTATTAAATAACTATTGAATTTAATAGGAGTGTCAATATAGTTCCGATAACAGCAACTGACAGCCCCCGTTTTTATTGACGAACAGGTGTCTTAAATCGGTCTATGTAGTTTTTACGGGATGTCTATTTCTATTTCTGGAGGGAATTTTATGACAATTGGCACTCACTTACACACAATCCGAAATCAGTTTGGCTACACCCAAGAAGATGTCAGCCAATTACTGGGGATTTCGCCTGAAACCCTGAGTCAGTGGGAAGACGACAAACGACGTCCCACTGAAACAAGTCTTGTCACTTTGAGTAGACTCTATCATCTCAATAACCAAGAATTGCTTGACCTGGCATCAGAAGAGCCAAAAGAAAGAGCCTTTCAAAAAGCGTTCGACGTTGTTAATCGCGCCTTCAGCCACTTTTCAAAAGAACAGTCACCTTCACTTGCCAAAGATGACTTATCAAAGATTCTGCAAAAACAGGGCTTGATCGTCCTGCCATGCCTTGCTGAGACCCAGCTGACCAAAGATCTCTTGTCTTCTTTGAAGAACAATTTAAACCTCCGCTACTATTACAATGTCCAATGGCTCTCCCTTAACGCCTTAGAAGCAAGAGAAATTGTCGCCAAAGAAAACATCGACATAATGATTTTCACCCCTGTCACGACTATTTTCACCGAACAACTGGCACAGGCTGCTGATAATTCTCCAGCCTTAATCAGCTTATCAAAAGAGCTTTATCAAGAGCTGACAACAACTTAAAAAAGTGGTTACGACTTTCTGCCGTAACCACTTTTTTGGCTTATACTTCCTCTAAATGTCCCACACTTTCCAGCTGGTCCTTCTTCGGTGTGTGTAACAACAAACAAAAACCAGCTGCAATAAAGGTGATTATCGTAGCCCCGATATAGGCGACTTGGATGCCGTGGATCGTGGCTGCTTGAATACTCGCAGTTGGATTTGCTTGAGCAAATCCAAGTGTCCCGCGACTCATGACAGTCACTAAAACGGCTGTACCAATTGATCCCGCAATTTGACGAATGGTATTATACATGGCAGAACCATGGGCCATCACATCTAATGAAAGAGCATTTAGCGCCTCTGTTTGAAGGGGCATTAGAGCTAACGCCAAGCCAAAAGAACGAACTCCTTGCATGGTTGCCAAATAAACTAGACTAGTCTCCCCAGAAATAAAGGTAAACATAAAGGTTCCAAGGGCCAGTAAAATCAAGCCCACAAAACTTAGGTACTTAGCTCCCATGCGATCATAAAGTGCTCCTGTTATGGGTGACATAAAGGCTGTAATTAAAGCGCCAGGCAGTAAGACCATCCCCGATGTCATGGGAGACACTCCTTGAACGTTCTGTAAGAAAATCGGTAACAGGATCATCCCTCCGTATAAACCCATGATAACCACAAAGTTGGTAATGGTTGAAATGGTGAATAAGCGGTTGTTAAAGACTTTAAAATTTAATAACGGGCTCTCGGTATGTGACTGCTGGTAAACAAACATACCTGTCACTACAAGGCCAATAATAATGTAACCTGCTACGTCAAATGTTCCCCATGATTTATCCCCAGCATTGCTAAAGCCAAGTAATAAGGTACCTAAACCAATGGTGGATAAAATAATTCCAGTCACATTAAATTTTGGAAAGCGCTGGACGCCAAAATTTTTCAAAGCAAAAAAGGCCACAATCACGTTCAGGACGCCCAAAGGTAAAACAATAAAAAAGATTGAGCGCCAGCTGTAGGACTGAACAATCCAGCCAGAAAGAGTTGGCCCAATAGCCGGTGCGAAATTCATCGCCAAACCGATAAAGCCCATAGCCTTGCCTCGACTTTTTAAAGGAAACATGTTCATTACGACCACCGTCATTAAAGGACTGATTGGCCCTGCTCCCAGTGCTTGTATCATTCTACCAGCAATCAGCATCGGATAATTCAATGATAGTGATGCCAGCAAGGTCCCTGCTGTAAAGACGATCATCGATGTTAAATAGAGATGACGGGTTTTAAAACGATCAATCAGGAAAGCTGTGGCAGGTATCATCACCCCACTGATCAGCATGTACCCGTTTGATAGCCACTGGCCTTGAGCCGCCGTAATATCAAAATCCCTCATAATGCTCGGTAAAGCGACATTCATCAGGGTTTGATTTAAAAAACTTAAAAAGGTTCCGAATAATAAAATTACCAGAACCGTAATATCTTGTTTGCTCTGCTTATTTTTCCCCACTTGCTAATCTCCTCTGTTTCAATAAATGAATAATATCTTGTTGCGTCTCATAAAAGGCCAGCAAACGACTTTCTTCTATTTTCCCTAATACAGCAAAATCCTGAATATAACCAGAATAAGTATTGGTTAAGGTCTCTTTGCCACTGTCAGTTAGAGACAACTCCAAGGTTCTTCGACTCTTTTGACTTTGCTCACGTTTCAAATAACCTGCTTGGACCATTTTTTCCACCACTGCAGAGGTAGTGCTGGCACTTAAATTGACCATTTTAGCCACTTCATGAAGGGAAGCTTGGGGGTGCTTATCCAGCATGTCTAAAATAAATAATTGAGTTGTGGAAATATTATAGGTTTTTGACTGCTCTTCCAACAGAGCCTGTGTTTCTTTCCGCAATTCCCTTAGAGACAATAAAATATCTCGAGTTAATTTCTCATTCACGCGATCGTTCCTCCCTAGCCAACAATTCCTTAGCGAACACTTCGTTACCGAATTGTTATTTTAAAAATATACTGCATTTCACAAAAAATGTCAACAGTTGCCACCTACTCTTACCAACTCTGTGAATTTCCCTTTTCAATTAAAAAAACCGAAAAAAAACTCTCCGGTTAATCACTTATTTAAATAGTAGTGTGGCTGACACTGCCTTCTTCCAGCCATCATACAACTGGGTTCGCTCCTCCTGGGCCATTTGAGGATGATACTCTTGCTCTAACTGCCAATTTTTGCGAATATCAGCCATGTCTCTCCAATACCCCGTGGCTAAGCCTGCTAAATAAGCAGCCCCTAAGGCCGTTGTCTCATTTACCTTTGGTCGGCTAATATCGAGATTTAAAATATCACTTTGAAATTGCATCAAAAAATTATTTTTAGCCGCACCACCGTCTACCCTCATACTGGTAATTGGCAAACCAGAATCTTGGAGCATCGTTTCCATCACGTCTTTTGTTTGATAAGCAATTGCCTCTAAAGTAGCTCTAATCATCACTTCTTTTGAGGTACCACGGGTCAAGCCGAAAATCGCACCACGAGCGTCTGAATCCCAATGAGGGGCACCTAAGCCAACAAAAGCTGGCACGACATAGACCCCATCAGAAGATGCCACTTTCGTTGCATAACGTTCCGTGTCTGCTGCTTTTTCAAACATCCGCAAGCCATCACGCAACCATTGAACGGCTGAACCAGCTACGAAAACACTGCCTTCCAACGCATACTGGACTTCATCCCCGATGCTAGCAGCAATTGTCGTCACCAACCCGTGTTCCGAATGAACTGGTTGATTCCCTGTATTCATCAAAATAAAACAACCTGTTCCATAGGTATTTTTAATATTGCCCGCTTCAAAACAGTTTTGACCGAATAGTGCAGCCTGTTGGTCTCCAGCTGCGCCGGCAATCGGAATCTCTTGACCAAACATGTGATAACTTACTGTCGTCCCATAAATCTCTGAAGAAGGTCGAACCTCTGGTAAAATAGTCTCAGGAATATCCAATAGTTCTAAAAGCTCCTGATCCCACTTCAGTTCGTGAATATTATAAATCATCGTCCGAGAGGCATTGGTAAAATCAGTCACGTGAACAGCCCCACCAGTTAACTTCCAAATTAGCCAAGAATCGATTGTCCCAAACAATAATTCACTGTTTTGCGCCCGTTCCCGAGCCCCTTCCACATTATCCAGTAACCACTTGATTTTGGTCCCCGAAAAATAGGCGTCTACTCGCAAACCAGTCTTTTTACTGATAAGTTCTTCATATCCGTCTGCTATTAACTGATCGGCAATGTGACTCGTTTGACGTGATTGCCAAACTAGAGCGTGGTAGATCGGCACACTGGTTTCCTTATCCCAAATCACTGTCGTTTCCCGCTGATTGGTGATGCCAATTGCTTCAATTTGTTGAGGACGAGTGTTTGATTCAATCAAAACTGAGGCTATAACGGCTTGGACCGTTAGCCAGATTTCATTGGCATCATGCTCAACCCACCCTGGTTGTGGAAAATATTGGGTAAATTCTTTCTGGGCGGTATGGTGCACCTCCCCTTTTTTATTAAATAAAATGGCCCGTGTACTGGTAGTGCCCTGATCAATCGCTAATATAAAGCGCTCTTTCCTCATTGCTCAATGTTCCCCCTTCTAAATAATCTCAACGCTTTGTCAGAATCCATTATTAATCCCTATTAACTAAATGATACTATACTTGCCTCAATAAAAGTAATATTATCTGGCTGATTTTTCGATTATTAAATGGACAATAGCCTGTCCACTGAGATTAATTTTTGAGTGAATCCAAGCCATACTTAATTATTTAGTTTGAACTCTCCTGCAAACAATAGTAAAATTATATTGATTGGTCTTTTTAATATTTATTTATTATCCTCTATTAAGGACAGGCTACTCTCTCAGAGCCTAACAGATTGATTAGAAAAGGAGTAACTTCATGGCAAATAGTCGTATAAAAGATTGGGTTTTACGTTTCATCAAAGGGATGTTCATCGGTTCTGGTTTTATTTTACCTGGTATTAGCGGTGGTGCTTTAGCAGCCGTCTTTGGTATTTATGAGCGAATTATCACCTTTTTAGCACATATCACTAAGAATTTTAAAGAAAATGTCATTTTCTTTATTCCCGTTGGGTTAGGTGGTTTATCTGGAGTTTTTCTACTATCCTTTGCCGTTAGTTTCCTCTTGGGCAACTACGAAAGTATCATTCTCTGGTTCTTCGTTGGTTGTATCATTGGAACTGTTCCTGCCCTTTGGAAAGAAGCGGGTAAACATGGACGCAATAACATAGATGTCATTATTATGGCTGTTACCTTTGTCCTTGGTTTAATTTTCTTACTTTACGGAAAAAATTTATTCTCTGGAAGTGTTGAACAAAATTTCTTCACTTGGATGATTGCTGGTGCTTTAATCGGTCTTGGGATCATCGTTCCTGGTCTAAGCCCCTCTAATTTTTTAGTTTATATGGGCATGTACAAAGCCATGTCAGATGGCATAAAGAACGTTGATTTTGGCGTCATCATCCCCATTGGAATTGGCGGACTGATTTGTGTCCTAGCTTTATCAAAAGTAATGGATTACATTTTTAGCAAAGCTTACGCCAAACTATTCCACTTTATTTTAGGAATCGTCTTTGCTTCAACCATTATGATTATTCCTACAGATTACAGCAGCTTCACCCCAGCTAACTACGCCGCAAGCTTCGCCCTTTGTATCGCCGGTGCCGCCCTTGGTTGGTGGATGAGCCGCTTAGAAGATCAATATAAAAACGATTAATCATTTATTTTAATTTAGCGACATGACGATTTCCACTACCGCCATGTCGTTGTTTTTTCACAAATAACAGCCTTCCGCACAAGTCGAAAAGACGCCCAAAACCTACCTCCAGAACAAAATAACCAAGCTTATTTTTCGCTTTTCTGTGAAATAGGCGTTATAATATAATCCATAGTAAGCGCTACCCCCATTTTTTTAGCGTAAAAGAAAGGATGTTTCATATGGAAATTTTCATTGAACTTGCACCAATTGCTGAAGGATACCTTGCCGAAATAGATAAGTTGCCTGATTTTGAACTTCGTGGCAACAATCAAGATGACGTCTTAACCTCTCTACCAGACGCTTTGAGACATTTTATTTCTGAATGGGAAACAGAGACTGACCCTAAAACGCTTAAATATCAAAAGGAATTTCCAATTGTTCAACGAATTAAATCTCGTGGCTTTTATCAGTCAACGATCTATCGGATTAAAGATGTCTTAGAACAAAAACAGTTAGAACAAATCGATTTAGAATTAATACATTGCTTACAGCGGAAAGATTACGAAGCATTAATGGCATAAAAAAAGCAGTTGAGACGTGTCTCAACTGCTTTTTTTAGTTAGTATCAACCTTTGCAGAGATCACTGTCAAGTTACCATTTCTGATTCGAATCTCATCGATTAAGTTTTTTTCATTTTCGATATCTTTGAATTTTACGACATAAGCAAGTTCATAGAGGCTGCCCATATTCGTCGTTTTAACACTTTCCATCGTAAATTCCTGTAAATATTTTTTAAAAAGATCATCAAATAAATTCGGGTAATCCAGCGTTTCGGGAATCATGATTTTGATGACTCGTTTTGCTGTCCGACCACTACCACCAAAGGAAATCGACTGCATCAATAATAATAAAATACTCAAAACCAAGGAGAAGGTAATAACATAAATAATATAACCAAAACCTGTAGCTATGCCAATACCGATGGCCCAAAGAAGGCTCATGGTTTCACGAGATTCACCAGTTTCAACGCTAACTCGCATAATCCCAAAGACACCTAATAAAATAATCGCCCGTGCCACATCGTCCTGAATCAACATCATCATAAACTGAATCAGCGATGGCAACACTAACAGGGCCACAAT
Source organism: uncultured Vagococcus sp. (assembly GCF_963518325.1). NCBI lineage: Bacteria > Bacillati > Bacillota > Bacilli > Lactobacillales > Enterococcaceae > Vagococcus > uncultured Vagococcus sp. The sequence goes on from NZ_CAUQJB010000005.1 coordinate 165,461, forward strand.
AAAGTTTTTTCGATAAATGTTGCGATGCATGCATACTAAGGCTACCATTATGCCCAATGCAAATGAGGTCACGGTGCATAATCCTAATTGAATCATATTAATACTATCCGCTTTATCCGCCAACAAACTCACTAACATAATTTTTATTCTCCTTACTAAATAAATGTTCTTTATACGTCACCATCAAACTTGAAAATGAAGATTCATAAAGGCTTAACTCTTCTACTAATTCTCTAAACCACTGAGGATGGCTGCCCTCACTTTTAACCGTCATTAAGACATTTAATGTAGGGTCGACAAACTCGCCAATGTTGCCTTTTTTCAAATCAAAATTTACTGTGCGCCATCGAATATTAAAATCAAAATCCATTTCTAAGCGACCTTTTTTTGTACAAATAGCGCTGATGCGATCGGAGGAAATAACTACTTTAGGCACTAGATTTCTACCAGAAACAAGGTATTCAATCTCACGACTAATTTGTGCTTCTACCCCTTCTTTTAGTATGTATTTCCGATAATCACGCAAGAAACTCTGGGCATTCACATAAGGGATTAGAATATTACGTAGGGATTTGCGACCGTTGAACTCTTTAACTATCTCCATGGCCACCAATGATTCTTTCATCAAACTCTCACTGGTTCTCATTCGAAATAACTCCTGGTAAACTCCCCCATCTTGAACTTCACGCATTAGTTCAAAGTCAGGGGTGTCAAAATAAAGAGCGCTCCGCTCATGGATCCCTTTTTGTTCCTCGACAAGATAGGGATAATTCCGCTTACGTAGTTGACTGTATTGTGCATAACTTAATTTGTATGTTGTCACTACTTTAGGTAGCTTACTCGTTTCAACCGCCATTAGTACCTAGCCTCCTTCTCTCTAGTTCACTGCCCTAGTGCGTTATTCACGGCATTAATAGTATTTTGAATGTATCATCTAAAAATACTATAGCACAAAAACATCAAAAAACAATCGTTTATTGAATATAATAACTAAAATAAACCCATTACATCCCTTTTTGATGCAATAGATTTATCTTTTATTTCTCTCTTAATCGCTCAATAATGTCAATATATTACTAACCTTCCAAACCATATTAAAAAAAACGTCTAAATATTTTTGGCAACAACTGTTCATTAATCAAATTCAAGTGATACCTGATATATATCGTAATCGGATTCTCCGGCTTTAGTAGCTCCAAATCCCCCCTACACCCTGATGCAAAACAGGCAGATATATTTCCGACACTCTTTTGTGAGACATGATTACCTCGTGAAATAGCTGCTGGTAACCGCCTAAGCGAAGTGCTGTTTCCTTCACATCGTACGTTCCTTCATGGACACTGTGATAATAAACTTCTCCCTGGAACCCAGATTCTTCCAAATAGGCGAGACAGGTCAGTAAGTTCATCTGACAAAACATATCTTCGCCAAGCCAAAGAACCACACACTGACAAGTCTGATTAATTAAGAGATCAAGGGTTATCAGCACTACCTCTCGATAACTCTCCAGTGAGACACCATGTCCCGCCGCTCTCAGCCGATTAAACTGTTCACCAAAAATCGGCAGAGTCCCTTGATTGACACACATCGCCTCATTAAAAAGAACATAAGTTGCTGCCCTCATTAACTTGTGGAAGGCAAACTCCTGATACATCATTTGGCCGTTTAGCACATGGAGAACCCGGTTGTCATAAAATCGATTTACGCCTGCTTGTAACTTTTGTGAAATATCCGTCTCGTCCCTCCTCTCTTTCCTTTAAGGAAATTTTGATATAGGTTTGAAGTGGCCGTGGGCGTCCACGAAATGCCCACGGCGTGACACCTAAGACCTCCTTAAACCCTCGAGAAAGGGCAGATTGGGATGTATAACCTGCATGGAAGGCAATCTCAATAATCCGTTGATCCGTCTCTGCCAATCTCTCACTGGTGATATATAAGAGGCGATATCGTTTAATGCTAACACCCGTAATTTGATGAAATTTGAATGAGCAATAATAAGGTGACCCCCCCATACGTTGGGCCAATTTTTCTAAAGTAAAAGCTGTCTTCTAAATGGGTTTCGACCCACTCAATCACCCACTCTACTGATTCTCTATCCATCTCACGTCCTCCTTCTTTGGTTGTGCTTATCGCCACCAGCAATTTGTCTTCTTAATCCAATAGATCGATTGATCATAAGTGAAGAAGCACCTACTAAGACTGACTTAGTAGGTGCTTCTTCAACCTAAAATGATGAACCTGGCTCCTTTAAAAATGCAACTTCTTCATCTGTCGAGGGTCGACCAAGAATTTGATTTCGATGAGGGTATCGGCCAAAGCGCCTTAAAATATCACGATGCCTTTTTTCAAAGGCCAAATTATTTTCCATGCCCGGCTCTGCAAATCGTTTTAATGCTTCTTCGTGAATCATTAATGATTCTGAATGCATCAGTGGCATAAATAAAAATGAACGTTCAATTTGTGACAACTGATCTAATTTTCCTGTAGCTATAGCTTCTTGTGTTAAAACCAACGCCATGCCATCACAAGCAAATGACTGAGGACAATCTCGAAATAAATTTCGGGAAAATTGATCTAAGACGATAATTTCAGCCAAACGACCTTTGATAGACTGTCGCCAATCAACTAATTCCCCCTGGCTGGCTTGTTGATGGCACGTAGCAAATCCTTGACGAATCGTTTCATCAAAGTCTGAGTCCTTTGTAAACCACTGACTTTCTTTTGACTCTGTGAACCAAAATTTTAAGACCTCTTGATAATCCATTTATCAACACTCCTTTCTCTCTGCTCCTTTAGCAAGTGCTAGCTAACTTATTTTTAATCTACTACACCATCTGCAGCAATAATTGGCTGGGCCCCTTTATCACTGATAATCGCCACTAATAAATTATTCACCAGACGAATCTGCTGATCTTGAGATAAGGTCATTCCTTGTCCTGTTAAATGCTGAATCGCTGACTGGGTAATGTCAACAGCACCCTCTACAATTAACTTCCGTGCTTTTAAAATTGATTTCGCTTGTTGCCGTTGCAACATGGCACTGGCGATTTCCGTCGAATAAGCCAAATGAGTCAAGCGAGCCTCAATGACTTCCACTCCAGCAACTGACAAACGCTCCTGTAGTTCAACCGCCAATTCTTCGGAAATCTCTCCCACATTCCCTCTTAGAGAAATTTCACCATCATCTCCGTCATAGGAATATTTCGTCGCAACATGTCGAATGGCTGTCTCACTTTGTATTTCGATAAAATTGGCGTAGTAATCCACTTCGAATAAAGCTTTTGCCGTATCCACTACGCGATATACAACCACTGCCGCAATCTCAATGGGGTTACCATCTAAATCATTCACCTTCATCTTAGCGCTGTTGAAGTTATTAACTTTTAAAGAAACTGTAGTTTTTTTACTCAAGGGAACGGTCATAAACAATCCCCCTTGACGTATCGTTCCTACATATCTGCCAAAAAAGGTTAATACTTTAGAGGTATTGGGACTAATTATCGTTAAAGACGAAATGAAGAGATAGGATACTAGCAATAAAAATATCCCTCCAATTACTTTTCCAACATTCGGAACCTCATCAATCGTCACCAGTCCTCTGAACAATAGATAAATACCTGCTACAACCAAGCCAATCATCACGATTAACCCTAAATAACCATTAATTGCGAACGCCTTTTTTTCTTTCATTTCGCTATCCTTCTTTCTTACTTCATCGAACGGAATAATTTGCGCTTCTAAACTAAATTATAGTGCTTTCTAACTTAAGACACAACCTTAGTGATTGCCTTTAATAAATAGCTAATCCTCTAAATAAGATTAAAAAAACTCGGAAACAAGCTGTTCATCACCAGATTAAACGAACATGGACACATTGTTATAATGTGGGTTATTTCACAACTCATTTAAGATAAAGTTTTCTATTACCTGTGTTTTAGCTTTATTAATATGGTAGAATAAAGTCGTATCGTTATTTTAACCGTACATTATTAAAACGGTAGACATAACGCTACAATAGTTAATAAAGGAGGAAGAAAATGAAAAAAGTAACAAGCATGCTGTTTATTGCACTCTTAGCCATCGGCTTTGTGACAACAGAAACAGTATCAGCAGCGGGAGCAATTTCAGCTGCTGAACAAGGGATTTTAGATGAGTTAAATGCTGGCGTAACAGCTGGAGGCGGTACTTTCTACTTTGAAGCTTCTGATATTATACAAGCTGAAAATGAGTTAAAAGCCAACGATTACAACACTGCAACAACCCAAGTAGTAATCGGCCATATCCAAGCTGCACGTCAATTAGTACTTGACAATTCTAAAGGTATTACCGCAACAAGTTTGAATAATTTGTTAGCCCAACTACCTAAAACTGTTCGTGATCAGATTTGGAATCACATCATCGCAGCAGCAGACGCATTAGATATGGCGGTTGCATCAAATGGGACATTGGTTAACAAAGCTGGTAAAACAGTCATTATTCCTAACACAAAAAGTAATCCAGTTGTAAAAGCTACGGGTGCTGATTATACAACTAGTTTTGCTGTATTTGCATTACTTATGATTGCGGCACTTGGGGCTGCAGTTGTCGGTAAAAAATACGCGGCTGCTTAAGGTGTTATGAAGCGTAAAATGATATGGGCATATCTCTATATGCCCATTCTTTTTGTCATTGTTGGTTATGGTACACTCTATCTCGTTTTAGCACCCTTCTTAAATTTCGTCACTTCCTCTGTCGATTTAATCTTATTAAACGAGGCGCCAACATTTGATACAAAAAACAAGTCACTGTTTGACGGTGCTAAAGTGGCTCAATCGCCAACTGACGCGCCTCAATCAATTCCATCATCGACGATTGATTATCCGTCAATTGGCGATCAATATGGTCAATTATTAATTGACAAAGTAAAGATAAAATCCCCTTTAACCTTTGGGGACCGGCCAGAAGATTTGCGGACAGGTGTTGGCCATTTTAATGGCAGTGTATTTCCTGGCGAAGAGGGGACTAGTCTGATTGGTGGTCACAACACGACTGACTTGGGAACCATGGACCTTGTTGAGATTGGCGATGTAGTAACGATTCAGACCCATTACGGCACTTATCTTTATACAATTACCCAAAAGAAAGTGGCCCGTTTTGATGATCCAACTGCCATAACTAGTCTGGCAACCAGAGATGACGGACACCACTTAATTCTCTATACGTGTTACCCCGTTGATATGATTGGGCTAACTGATGATCGTTTATTTGTTTACGCTGATTTAACATCAGGGCCTCTGATTGATTCCACTAACTAGAGCAGAACATAGGCGATGACTTTAAACACAGTTAGTCCATCATTTGAGAAAGGAGACACACTATGAATCGAAATAAAAAAATCATTCGCAATCTAGCAGTCAGTTTTATCGCCTTTACGTGCACCACCTTGCTAGTAGGTTTAACGATGATTTTAATTGTCGAAAAAACCTTGTTTTCCGCTACTTTTTTAAATAAAGCAGCCCATCAATCTGATTATTATTCTGAATTAACCAAACAAATCAATACCCAAATCCAAGATTTTGGCCTTGGAAGTGGTATTCCCGCTGAGGTTTTAAAAGACAGTGTAAGTTCTCAACAAGTTCAAAAGGACTTTGAACAATACACGACTCAAGCCTATTACGGCAATACTTTAACCATTGAAAAAGAGCCTTTTCTAACACAGATTAAAGCACCTGTAATGGCTTATGCTAAAGATCAGAAACAAAGCCTAACCGCTGAGAGCGAAGTAGCCATCAGTAATTTTGCTGAACGTTCCTACGAGGCTTATAGCGACTTCATTAAACTACCTTTCTTACCAACACTGGGGCAGAAGATACAGTTATTTGCAAGTAACCTGACCTTATTTAAAGTAGTATTAGGCAGTAGTTTTGTCCTGCTACTGATGCTCATTATTTATTTGTTACATTGGTGGTGGCATCGGTTGATTCGTCATCTCTCCTTTGTTTTTGGCGGGGGTGGTTTGATGTTAATCATTATTCCTGCTCTAATTTTAGCCAGTGGCATGATTGACCGTATTTCCATTACGTCAAAGCCTCTCTATCAGTTATTAACGACTTATTTAACCAATAGTTTAATGGCTTTTATAGTGGTTGGCGGTGCTTTTTTGATGGCCTCGGCTCTTTCTGCCATCTTCTCGCAAATCCGACGAAAATTCAGTTGACTAAAAATGGCCTGAGACAATTGTCCCAGACCATTTTTTTATCCTTGATAGTTCGCTACATACTCAACAATTTCTTGTAAATAACCGGCTTTTTTCTCTGGCTCTAACCAACTTATCTTAAATGAATTTTCTGCTAACAAGACCACATCGGCTGGTGTCATCTCATAGTTTTCACTTAAGGCGACGATATCATCTGAGATATAACTTTGGAAATAGGCAGGATCATCAGAGTTAACCGTTACTTGGACGCCTTCTCTCAATAAGCTCAGAATCTCTTTGCCCTTCATATCATCCACAACAAAACCATTGGAAACGGGGCAACAAGTTAGCCCAATCCCCTTCTCTTTTACATACGTCACTAATTCACGGTCTTCCACTATGTTGGTTCCGTGATCCAAGCGCTCCACTTGAATGTCCATTAAAGCTTCACGAATATTCCCAATGGAGTTATCCTGATCGATGTCGCAATGCATGGTAACATGGAAGCCCGCTTCCTTCCCTTGTTTAAAAACTTCTTTAAATTTACCAGGAGGGTTACCCTGCTCATCAGAATCCAAGCCAATCCCTAAAATTTTATCTTTATAAAGCAATGCCTGCCGCAAGGTTTCAGCAGCCGATTCAGCTGACATGTCTCGTAAGAAACACATGATTAAGGCTGTCTCAATCCCTAAAGTCTGACTTTCTGTAACCGCTCGGTAATAACCATTAATCACCGTTTCAAAGGGAATGCCACGACTTGTATGGGCTTGAGGGTCAAAAAACAATTCAGCATAACGAACGTTGTGCTCCTTAACTTTTTCTAAGTAGGCCATGGCCAATTGATAAAAATCCTCTTCATCTTGTAAAACATTCATGGCTGGGTAGTAAATAGCAAGAAATGAGGGTAAAGAATCAAATTGATAACTTTTTTCGATTTCAGCAATCGTTGTTTGACCGATATCGATGTTATTTTTTTTGGCTAACGCTAATTTTAAATCCGGTTCTAATGTACCTTCTAGATGAAGGTGTAACTCTGCTTTGGGCATTCCTTTAATAAATTCGTTTGTAATCGTTGTTGGCAACATTTTTTCAGACTCCTTTTCTGATTGACACGTTTAAGTTAATAATGACATAAACGAACGTTCGAGTCAACAAATAACTAATCATTCGTTATTTTAAATATAAATCGGTTATTTCAAGAAAAAAAGACATCTATAACCATAAAAAACTAATAGAAATATTTCACCCTTCAGTTTTTTAAAATTAAATGATAAGGTTAAAAAATCAATGCTGAAAGAGTTCCTCCGACAATTGGGACCCAAGCATAAGCCTATCAGCAAAGCTGTGCTGTGAAATCGAGAAGACTGATACTCTCCTGTTTTCATTCCTAGCTCCATGACCTAACAAAACTGTCACATTATGTAAGGCCCTTGTTCGTGTTATTAATATCACCCTAGGCTATACTCAAAAAGGTTAAGACATTTATCTAGGAGGACAATTATGCAAAAAGGATTAACTGCGTTTCAATTAAAAATACTGGGAATTACCCTAATGGTTTGTGACCATATTCATCAAATGTTTGCCTTAGAAGGAGCCCCTATCTGGCTCACTATGATCGGTCGAATTGTTGCTCCGGTCTTTCTCTTTTTAAGTGCCGAAGGGTTCCACTACACACGAAATAAGCTTGCTTATTTGCGCAACTTATTAGTTGGTTTCTGGATCATGTCAGTGATTCAACAAGTACTGTCACGATTAGTGCCTAACGATGAGATTGTCTTGATGAATAATATCTTTGGCACCCTCTTCATTGCTGTCTTATTAATGTATGCTGTGGACCTGTTAAAAACAGGTCTGGCGACTAAAAGTACTAAAAAATGGATCTCTGGTTTAGCCATTATTTTAGGCGTCATCGGTTATGGTTTCGGTTTACTGTTGCTTTTCGAAAATTCCGATTTAGTGATGATTGCAGTCTATGGATCAATGATTATTCCGAATATTGTGTTTGTTGAAGGCGGCTTTCTGATGGTGCTACTGGCCCTTTTCTTCTATCTATTCCGTGGAAAAAAAAGCCTGCAACTTTTGGCCTTAGCTATTGTCGCCTTAATTTCAACAGGATTTTCGTTTCAAGATCTTTTTCTCAGTAACTTCCAATGGATGATGCTCTTTGCAGCTATCCCCCTTTACTTTTACAACGGTCAGGAAGGCCGTAAGATGAAATGGTTTTTCTATTTCTTTTACCCAGCTCATTTGGTGATTCTATACTTACTGGCCACCTGGCTTTAACTTAAAAAAACGGCCAAGGAATTTCCTTGATCGTTTTTTTATTCACCAAATAAATTGGGGAGTCGTTTTCGCAAGATTTTGACTAAGGGATATCCCATTGTGACTCCAACAAGGGTACTGATGAAAAAACTACCTAATACTAAACCTAAAGGCAATCCAATGCCCAAAACATATCTAGCCAATAAATATGAGACACACCCGCCTATGAGTCCTGTTCCAATAATTTCAACTAGTCCAGCCATCATTAACTTACTTGTTCGCCGATAAACAATTCCGATTAAGAATGCCCCAATCATACTGCCGGGAAATGCCAACAGTGTCCCCGTGCCGCTGATGTTTCGTAAAACTGAGGCAATAAAAGCTTGACTCACACCGTACCAGGGTCCCAAAGCGACACCAGTCAGTAAATTAATCAGATGCTGCATCGGTGCTACTCTAACAACTCCAATAGAAACATGAAATAAACTGCCTCCAACAAAAGCCAATGCCGCTAAACTAGCTGTATACGCGATTTTCTTAGCCTTGAAAGCTACCATTAGTTAAGAGCCTCAAACTGCCAGGTCTCCCTTGTGTAGGACATTTCCCAGAAAGCCAGTTCGTACTGACTACTGATTAAGAACGCTTCCTTCATCGCCAGACGCTCATCCTCATCCGCCAGTTCTGACAGTTGATTCAGCAAAGAAATTTGCTGCCTTGTACTCTCTGCAAACTCTGGGCTATCATAGGTGTTGATCCAGTCCTGATACAACGGATTAGGAGATGCTACTTGACTAAATCGCTGGCCTATTTCAAGATACAGCCAATAACAAGGCAAAAGGGCCGCCAGTGAAGTCCCCACTGTTCCAGTTGCTAATTGTCGATAAAGATGATTGACGTACTCATAAGCACTTGGTGCCACAACCGTCTTTTGGTACTCTTCCTTAGTAATTCCCAGCCACTTAAAATAGCGCTCGCGAACAGCAATTTCCCCTTCCTCCATGCCTTTTTGTAAGGCCAATTGACTAGCCCTGATCTCTTCGTCAGCCGTTTTAGCAGCCAATAATCCATGAGCTTCTGAAAAGTGAATTAAATAATAACAATCTTGTAGTAAATAATAGCGGAACCCTTGCTCATCTAAGGTTCCAGCAACTAACTCCTGGATAAAGTCATGGTCAAAACTAGCTTGCCATAATGCAGCAGCCTCTTCCCGTAATTCTTCTGAAAACATCTAGTCCACCTCACTCATCTATTTTATTGCCAGAGAGCTATCCAATTCTCACACCAAAAAGACCACCTCCTAATCATTAGGAAGTAGCCTGAAATAGCCAAATAAACAATCAGAACGAGCCCTCGTCAGATAGTTTTTTCTAAGCTTTCCCTTCGCGAGTCCTAACTCTCAGGTTCAGAGGGTCCGTTGATTTCATCAACATCTCAGTCTTTTTGAAAGACACCCCTAGCAATTATTTTGAGTATACCACAACACCTTGCTTTCCGTCTATTCGCTCTGTGATTTGCTCATTAAATACTGGTAAACCTCATGAGGCTCTCGACTAGTATCCAATAACTCAAAAAAAGCTTGATCATCCAGTAATTCAACCAATTCTGCCATGGCATTTAAATGTCGATTATTGGCTGTGGCCGCTAGACAAAAGATATACTTAACTGGGTCATTCTCTTTACTTCCGAATTCAATAGGATAACTGAGACTGGTAATGCTAATTCCCAATTTCTCCACCCCATCTACTGGGCGAGCATGAGGCAAGGCAATCTGTTTGGCAATCACCATATATGGCCCTTCCAGCTTAGTATTGGCAACTATTGTGTCGATGTACCCACGAGTGATATACCCTTGTTTTAAAAGAGGAGCCCCTGCTACACGAATCACTTCTTCCCAATCTCGGGCTGTCACTCTCAATTGAATCAAGTCTGGATTGGTAATCTCATATAACGCTGGTTCAGTCACCTCTGATTCAGTGTTTTCATTTTTAGGAATCAAACTGTCATAGAGTTCTTTTTCCAAAGCTCCAACATTTAAAATAGTGGCATGCTTTTCCACCACTTCCAAAATTGATTTGACACTAGGTAATTGAAAGCCTAAATTACCTAATTGAGAATAAACATCACTAATCAAACGGTACTTTTCTGCCGTATTCATAATTGGACTGACCACGTAAACAGGTTTTTTAGTGTAAAACAAGCGAATATTCGGCACTGTTGAAAAGATTAAATCGTACGAGTCAGCTAAATGTTCAATCCCATTGGTTTCCATAGGGCCAATAAAGGATAGTTCTGGAAAAAGGGTTTTTAATTCTGTGTAGACAATTGAAGAACTACCAATCCCATTTGGACAGACAATTAAAGCAACTTTTTGCGGTTGCTTAGCTTCTTTTAAGCTAGCACTCAAGGAAGCGAAATGCATGGTCAAAAAGGCAACCTCTTCTTCAGGTATGGCGTGCTCAAATAAAGAGGCGATAGGTTTTAGGGCTTCTTCCACAATATTAAAAAGCTCACTGTATTCTTTTTTTATCTTGCCGTGGAGGGGATTAACAATTGGTAATTTAAAATACAAACGATAATAGGCCGGGCGTAGATGTGAGTATAGCTGGTTAATCACCATTTCCTGATGATTAAAGCGAATCCCCGACAAGGCCTCAAAACGCATGATGATTCGTTTAACCAGTTCCATAATAATCTCATAGTCTTTAGTCGTTGAATCGGGATTGCCTACCGATAACCCCAAAATCCAAGCCCCTAAATAGAGGGCTGAAAAATCATCATGATTATCAGTTAAGGCCAGTATTCGTGTAGCAAACTGGTATTCTTTCATGGCAACAACTGCAGGTAAACGAAATTTTTCTGATCCTGCCTTTACCTTTAATCCCAGTCGCTTTTCTAAAAATATCAAAGTGTAAATAAACTCTTTTAAGCGATTTTCTACAAAGGAAATCTGGTACTCAACTAAATGAGGCGCGATTGCCTCTTTTAGTTGATCGACATTCGGCAACTGATTTTTTTCGATAAAATAATCATAGATAAACATGGTATTGTGCTCGGTGGAATCCCAAATAAGCATTTTCATCAGATGATACCGAATGTCGAACTCATTACCAACTAACTGATACCCCTCTTTTCGCGAATAAACGATGGCGATATCTTCTTTCTCTAACAGGGCATTAAGATTCTTTAAATCTGTTAATATCGTGGTTTTACCGACACCGAATTCCGTCATAAAGTGATTGATTGAGAAATAATCATCAACAAAATAAAATAAGAGCAAAAACAGATAATTTCCACGTTCAACCCCATTCATAACATACTCATCAGCATAGGAATCATCCACCAAAACAGCCAATAACTGCTCTTTCATTTCCAATGACACCGTAATGCGATTATTTTCTAACACAATGGTTTGTTGATAGGTCTCCAAAAGAATGGCATTGATTTTTTCCAGTGTGTATTCCAGTTGACGTCTAGTTAGTCCTGTTTGATTTTCCAATTCAGCCAATTCATAGCGTTGTCTCTCAACTAGTATTTTCATTAATTTCCGCGAACGTTCATCAGTCATTTCTGTTCCCCCTTGTCAATCGCCATTCCCAACGATCCCCTTCAGATGAGCTTTTAATCAAAAGTTTGGGCTTACCTTCCAGGACTTCTTTGGTAACTGCCACAAATCTTGCTGATTCCCCACAAATCAGCAAGATCACTTTCTCTATGCTTTTGTTAAATCGGACACCACTAATCAGCTCCGATTAAATAGCTGATGCTTAAGCTAATGTCTATAGCTCCATTAGTAATTGGCCTGACGAAAGTCAATCACAGCTTGTCTCAAAGCTAGGGCATTCTTAGCAATGTCTTGAGTACTGCCTTTAGTTAATAAACTGCCGACCCCCATACACTCTACCCCTGTTGCTAGCCACTCCGAAATATTTTCCACCGTCACGCCACCAGAAGACATGATCGGCATATAAGGTGTTGGCGTTTTAAAAGTGCTGACTAAGCTACTACCATAAAAGTTAGAGATTGGAAAAGCTTTAACCATGGCGGCTCCCGCCTCCATAGCCGTCAACATTTCGGTTACACTAGTGCACCCTGGCATGTAAGGAATCTGATAACGATTCGCCAAACGACAGACGCTCTCCTGATAATTAGGGGCAATGATAAATTTAGCCCCTGCTAAAATAGCCAAGCGAGCCGTTTCCGAATCAAGTACAGTTCCCGCCCCAATTAGCAAGCGATCTCCATATCGTTTTGTTAAAAAGCTAATAATTTCTCCAGCATTTGGCAAGGTGTAACTAATTTCCAAACAGTCAACCCCTCCTGCTAAACAGCCTTCAGCAATCTCAATGGCCCGCTCCTCGGTTTCAACCCGAACAATTGCCATAATAGCCGTTTCCTCTATTCGTGATAATATCTGGTTACGATACATCTCAAATTCCCCCTTTCTCGTAGTTAGCCATAACACGAACCACTTCCCTTCGCTGCTCCACCCCTATCGGCAAGACTGGTAATCGTGGAAGTCCAACCTCAATTCCTTGAATTGAAATAGCCACTTTTAAAACAGAAGGTAAGGTGCCAAATTTCAAAACTCGTCGAAATTCTTCAATACTTTCCTGCCTCTCTTGGGCTGCAACCAAGTCCCCAGCCAACCAGTGGTTATAAATCGCCACGTCATTAGCAGTTAAAACATTGGAAGTGGCTGCAACAGCCCCTGTGGCCCCTATTTCCAAGGCCTTTAGAATAAGGGAATCTGAACCAGACAAAACATCAAACTGCTGACCTTTTGCTGCCGCTATATAATGACTCATGTTGTCCAAGCTACCACTGCTGTCTTTGATGCCAATAATATTAGGATGGCTACTTAAAATTGAGACCACTTCCGGACTGATGTTCATTCCCGTATTTTTAGGAATATTATACAAAATAATTGGAATACTTACTTCATCGGCAATCTTTGTATAATGATTAACTAATTCAGCTTCAGTTAGTCCGACAAAGAAAGGGGAAATAACTGATAAGGCATCTGCTCCCATAGCCGCCATCTCTTTTGACAAGTTGATGACTTCCTCTGTGCTATTGCCACCAGTTCCGACATAAACCGGCACACGACCAGCTGTTGCCTCAATCACTATTTTAGCAAAATGTTTTTTTTCAAGCTGATTCATCACATGAAATTCACCATTGGTTCCAAGAATAAACAGACCTGCTACGCCTTTATTAATCAGCCGATTAACTAAGGCTACAGTTCCTTCTTCATTAATTGTTTGATCAGCTTTAAATGGTGTCACCATGGCCGTGATAATCCCTTTTAGTTCCATCTACTGGTCACTTCCTTCCATTTGTTTGGCAGCAGCTTGTCCCAATGCTCCGCCTGGATGCCATTTAACGTATTCCCTTGCGGTTAGGCCTTTCCCTTCTTGCAGTAAGACACTCAAAGCTTGCAATACGGTTACTTCCACAATAATCGAGGCCCTTGGTGGCTTATTCAAAGGGTCTCCCTCATGATCCACACTAGCCAGCAAGGTGCAATCACTCTGTTTGGACAACCAGGATTCCTTGCCTCCTGTTACGGAAATAATCTGGGCACCATTTTTCTTTAAGGTCGTCACTGTCTGCTTTAATTCCTCTGTCTCACCACTATTCGATATCGAAATCACCACATCCCCCGGTCGCACTTGTCCGGCAGAGCCGTGAATAGTTTCTGTTGCATCTAAAAAATAAGCTGGCGTCCCCGTAGAGGACAGCAAGGAAGCCACATAATCTGCCACGTGCCCCGGTTTGCCAATGCCTGTCACATGAACCCGGCCACCTTGAGCCTCAGCCTCTAAGATGATGTCTCGAGCCGCTGCCAAGGTTGTCAGGGATAAGTCATTGATAAACTTATTTAACTCCTCTGATAAATTCACTAAAAATTGCTCCAAAACCTGACTTTCTTTAATACTCATCCCTTTATCCTCCACACTCCCTGATTGAAGGAGCAAAGCCAACCGCTCTGCTCCCTAGGGTTTAATTAAATATACTTAATATTTTTTCTAGTAAGATCCCAATCACATTGTAATCAATATTTGGGAAAGTAGACCCCTCTAGTCCCATGCTGCCATAGATGGGATAGAGTACCGTTGGCAAGAAAGCTAACAGCAAGCCAATGATAAAGGAGCCGACAACAGCCCCACGCCAGCCCCCAGTTGAATTTCCAAAGACCCCTGCGGTTCCCCCAGAGAAGAAACAGATATGTGCAGCTGGAATAATCACCACTGGAAACTTAAAGATAACCATGACGAAGACGCCGATTAAGCCGGCTGCATAGGCTGATAAAAAGCCAACAATAACCGCTGTTGGTGCATAAGGGAAAACAGTTGGAACGTCCAATGCTGGACGGGAATTTGGAATAAACCGTTCAGAAATTGAGACAAAGGCTGCCGTAATTTCCGCTAAGAACATCCGCACGCCCGTCATTAGAATCGACATACCTGCCGTAAAAGTAAAGGCTTGAACCATTGGGAAGACTAACCAATGGGTCGTGCCAGCTAGTTCTTGTGTCACATCACGCCCTGCTTTTAATGCCGAAAGATAGAAAAGACCCAACATAATTACCGCAACGCCCATTAAGAAGTCTCTAAAAAAAGACAACCATTTTGGAAAATTAATGTCTTCCGTGCTTTTATTTTCGTATTTACTAAAGAGCTTGCCGATATAACCAGACAACGCATAACCGATCATATTGAAGTGGCCAATGGCCGTTTCATCACTACCAGTAATTTTGCGCATAAAAGGTTGACATAATTGCGGTAAGGCCGCTGAACAGAAACCTAAAATTGTTCCACCAAGTATAATCGCCATAATATCAGAAATGCCAAAAGATTTAATAATCAATGACAACACACAAGCAAAGAATAAACTATGGCCAGTTGTAAAGAATATATTTTTCATCGGCGTAATCCGTGCAAAAACCAAGTTCATGACAAATCCTAAAATCAATGTACAAGATGTTACTAAGGCATACTCCGTTTGTGCCATGGCAGTGGCGGCTTCAGGTGAAGCCACCACTCCGACAATATTAAAACCAGTTTGAAATAACTTATTAAAGTTTTGTAAGGCTCCGGTCATCAAGCCACCACCTGCACTGAAGACCATAAAACCGATAATCGTTTTAAATGTTCCCGTTAATACTTCTGTTCCCGTTTTTTTCTGAGCAACTAATCCAACAAATGCAACAATCCCCAGCAAAACAGCTGGTGTGCTTAAAAAGCTAATGGTAAAATTCATTTATCTAATCTCCTACTCCTATTGATTTAAAAAGGCTTTAAGCTTGGTGGCGATTTCATTTTTATCAACAATGTTGTTAATGCCAATCACCGTCTGCTTTAATTTCTTAGTGCTTAGCTCCTCAGCCACATCTGATAATGTTATCAATAAATCCCCATCAAAACCTGATACCCCATCTAATGATGAGTGCTCCACTGTAATTGGAAACCCTTGTTCTTTGATAACTTGCTCCGTTTTAATTTTTAACATTAAACTTGACCCAACTCCTGCGCGACACGCTACTAATGCTTTATGCATACTTTTTCCTCTTTCCTTGTTTAAGATGATGCCTGAGATTACTCAAGGCCCCTCTTGTTTTTAATTTGTCTCCTTAGCTGAAATATAAGCTAAAATTTCTTTTGCCGATTTGGCAGTATCAAGCATCCTATAAAACTCGTCATTGCTTAACAACTCAACTAGCTCTGCCATCCCTTGAAGATGTGACTCACTGTCCTTAGCACTCATACAAAAGAGATACTTAACAGGATCATTGGTTTGGTTTCCTGAAACCACCGGTGTTTTCAAGGTTGTAATTCCCATGGCTGGAGCTAATGCCCCGTTTTCAACAGGCGCATGAGGCAGTGCTACATGTTTAGTAATCACAATATAAGGCCCAATAGTCCGTGAAATCTCAATGATTTTTTCAATGTACTCTGCTGTAATTTTGTTACCTGTAAGTAGAGGGGTTGCTGATTGTCTAATAGCCTCTTCCCAATCTGTTACCTCAATATTCAATTGTATAAATTCTTCTTTAATCATTTTACTTAACAATTTGCAACACCTCATTAATTTTTTCAAGCGTACGACTTGATAGCCTTCTTACACTCTCAATATAACGTTAATAGGGAGTCAATTCAAACAGTTTTGGTACCTTCTTTTGTCACGCATCCACACAAAAAGCGTGCTTAGATAGCAAGAGCAGCTTACCAGATAACAGATTATGGCTCTTTTCGAAGCTAGTTAGTCTTTATCTGGTGGCTCTTCACCATTTGTTCATTCTATAACAAGGGGTAGAGTTCAGTCTGGGTGACTCCCCAACTACATAACTCGTGCTTAAGCTAATACTTTTTCATGAAAATTTCACCCTAAACAGAAATTCCCATGAATCCTTTCAAAGAACCTTAAGAACTGGACTTTTGCAACAAAAAAAGGACCCACTCATTTCCTCAGTGGTCCTGATTTCCCTTACAAAAACTCGTCTTGATGGTTTGCGAAAAACTGTTGATACGTCCGAATATTTTCTAATTCTGTCCAAGCCTTAGTAGGCATCCCCACTTGGTCCAAATTATAGATGGTTCCTTCCAGTGACCCCAATAAAAATGGCGAGTGACTGGCAATCACGAATTGACACTTCAAAAAACGAGCTGCCTCAGTGATTAGTGCTGCTAGTTTAAGTTGATTAGCTGGTGATAATGAGGCTTCTGGCTCATCCAATAGATACAAACCCTCTGGTTGCAGGTAATCCTCATAGATTTGCATGGCCGTTTCACCATTGGAATATTTTTCTTGAGCAAATTGCCGTCGTTCAATTTGTTGGTCCATCTTAAAGGAGGCCTTATGAATTAGTAATTGATCCTTAGTCATTCCAAGTTGTTTCCGCTCATAAAGATAGCCTTCCCTTAAAATGGCTTCTTGTTGAATCTTTTTGATTTCATAAAGAATATCTTCGCTCTTAAGGTAACGACTATTCTCTGGCACAATCCGATCTCGCCCGAGATCATCCTCTTCAAAACTAAGAGAGCTTTCAACCGTATATTGAGCAAAATAATCAGTTTGCCCCCAAACCTTTGGTGGCTCCGCACCAGGAATCTCTAATTTACTTGCCAATAAATTTAATAAAGTTGATTTCCCTGACCCATTACTTCCGTATAACAAAGTAATCCCATCAAATACGATAACTTCACCTGAGTACTGTTTTAAACTATTGTAAGGATAAATATTCGGATTTTTCAGTTCCATCGGTGACAGTTGGAAACTTCTAATATAGCGCATCTTCAAACTCCTTTTTTCTTGTTATAACTATTATAACCATCATTTTGTCATTAACAACCTCAAAATCAAACTTTAACACGCCCCCTTCGTTAGGATTTGCCTAACAGCCCACAGGCAAATCGCAAAAAAAAAAGAGACCAATATCTTTGGCCTCTCCCTTGTTTAGATAAAATTAACTGTTTCAATGACTTCAATTGCCGGATCAAGAGATTGCATCACTGGACAATTTTTAGCGATTAATTTAATGCCACGAGTGGCACGGTCTTGTAATTCTGGTGCTACCTTCACATCAAAGACCATTTCAATTTTTTTGACTGGTTCACTTTGGCGATCAGCATCACGGGTATACTCAATCATCACTTTTTCAAATGTGTGAGGTACTTTGGAATTCGTTAAAATAGATTGATAGACGTATGCCCCGCATGCGCCAACTGCTGCTACTAAACTTTGAACAGGTGAGTAACCGTAGTCTTTCAACAGCACCCAGTTACCCGTTTCTAAAGGCAATTCCATGCCCTTTTCTCCTTGGATTAATTCAATTTGATTGTTACTCATTGGTTGTTTTCTCCTTCGCTACAAAATGATCGGTCTCGACTTCCACCCAAGCTAAATCCTTTGAGGTATCAATTGGCTCAAGGGCCATGACACTTTCAGCACTATAAGCCTGTCGGGCTTTAATAGGATCAGCAATTGGAATCGCCGCTAATAAGCGCTTCGTATAAGCGTGTTGAGGGTTATTAAAAATAGCTTCAGTTGGTCCCAGTTCTACTAGTTTGCCCAAATACATCACCGCAATTCGATCTGAAATATAACGAACCATGGATAAATCATGGGAAATAAACAAGTAGGTTAAGGACCATTCTTTTTGTAAATCCATCAACAAATTTATGATTTGCGCCTGAATCGACACATCTAAAGCCGAAATGGGTTCATCACAGAGGATAAACTCTGGATTAACTGCCACCGCTCTCGCAATCCCAATCCGTTGCCGTTGCCCCCCACTAAACTCCCTTGGGTATTTATGAATAGCCGCTCCCGTTAACCCAACTTGAGCCAGCATCGCTTCAGCTTTTTTAAGAGCTTCTTCTTTTCCGTACAATAAACTTAAGGGTTCAAGAACCTGTTCCAGAGCTGTCATCCGCGGGTTTAAAGACGAATAAGGGTCCTGAAAGATAATTTGCATCCGTTGGTGAATCACTTGCCTTTCATTTTTTGACATCCCGCGAATAGACTGATTATCAAAATAAATTTGACCATCATCCACTTCTTCTAGCTGTAAAATGCTGCGACCTAGGGTAGTCTTACCACTACCAGACTCACCGACTAGCCCTAAGGTTTCACCTTTTCGAATCGTCAGGGAAACATCGTCAATCGCTTTAACAATCGTCTCCGTTTGGCCAAAGGCATTCTTTACTGGAAAATATTTTTTAACGTTTTCCACTCTTACTAAATCAGTCATCGGTCCCTCCTTTCCGCAATACTCGGTGAGTAGCCGTTAGATTAACCATCTGCCCCTTTTCAAGGGTTTCCTGATCGGAATGGTGGTTGCCCAGTGAATACAGACGCTCCCCTTTATCGCCCGTTGGAATAGCTTTTAACAGCTCTTTCGTATAGGCATGTTGAGGATTATAAAAAATCTCATCTGTCGTCCCTTCCTCCACAATCTCACCGTTATACATCACTTTAATGCTCTGGCACATTCCAGCCACAATACCAAAATCATGGGTAACCAGCACCACTGAAAGATCTTCTTCTTTTTGCAAGTAACGAATCAAGTTTAAAATCTGCGCTTGAATCGTCACATCTAAAGCCGTTGTTGGTTCATCAGCAATCAGCAGTTTCGGCTTAGCCAAAAGGGCCATGGCAATCATAATCCGTTGGCGCATCCCTCCTGACAGTTCATGAGGATACTGGGTCATTCGTTTTTCCGGCAATAAAATGCCCACCTTATTCAATTCAGCAATGGCGGCTGCTTCTGCCACCTTCTTTGAAACCTTACTTTGACGCTGAATGACTTCGACTAAATGGTAGCCAATGGTTCGCAAAGGATTTAATGCCGTCATCGGGTCCTGAAAAATCATCGCTGCTGGTAATCGTTCTTCCTTACGGGTCCCGCGAGAGACACCATCAAAACTAAATTGATCATAACTTAATACTGCATTATCTGGTAAAATATTCATGATACCTTTCATGGAAATACTTTTACCACTGCCTGATTCGCCGACAATTCCGACAATTTCTCCCTTAGGAATCCTCAGGTCAATGCCATGAATAATCTCTTGGGTCGGCTCATCTTTTTTCTCAAAGCTAACAGTTAAATTATCAATTGCTAATATTGTGTTTGTCATCATTATCCCTCCACCAGCGTCACATCACGCAAGAAATTACCTAAGCTATTAAATGAATAGACCGTCAAGATAATAAATAATCCCGGTAAAATGGCCATGTAAGGGGCTTGTTGTAAACTGCTTTGAGCATTTTGCAATAAACTCCCCCACGAAGCAACTGGCGGTTGAATACCAATTCCTAAGAAACTTAAGGCTGATTCAGTCATAATCGCACCAGAAATACTGCCCGTTGCCGCAACAATCAAAGTTGACAATACTGCGGGGAATATATGACGCCGAATGATTTTACTGTGTTTTTCGCCAATAAATTGAGCATAGACGACATACTCTCGTTCTTTCGCCGACAAGGTCTCAGCCCGAATCAGGCGGGCAATGTTCATCCATGAAAAACAACCAATGACAAAAATAATCGTGACTAATCCCGGTTTTAACAGGACACTTAATACAATAACCAAGACTAACCAAGGTATCGACGATAAAATATCCACAAAACGCATCAGAACGTTGTCGACCCAGCCACCAAAGTAGCCAGATATCAGACCGACTAAGGTGCCAATAATCGTGGAAGCCAGCATCGCTAGCACCCCAACCATCAAGGAAATCCGACCACCATAAACCACACGAATAAAGTAGTCCCGACCGATTTCATCGGTGCCAAAAATATGTTGAAGACTAGGACCGGCTGACATATTCGCTACATCGGTTTGATTAGGGTCAATTGGAATCAGTGGCGCAAACAGTGCTAATAGAATTAACAAACTAAGAAAAATGATTGCAATCCAATAACGAGGTTGACGACGCAGTACTTTCTGCCATTTTTCACTTAGTTTCATTTGGCACCTCCTTGTCTGATGCGAGGATCAACTATCGTATACAAGACATCTGACAGCAGGTTCCCTAAAATCACCAAGGTAGCCGAAAGCAACATGACCGCCATAATAACCGGATAATCCAAACTCTTTGTGGCAGACATTAGAAAAGGCCCAATTCCAGGCCAGCCGAAAATGCTTTCCGTAATAATCGCTCCAGTCACCAACATTGGTAAAGCTAAACCAATTTGCGTCACTACTGGCAATAGGACATTTTTACTGACATGTTTGAAAAAAATCTCTTTCTTCGTGGCACCAAAAGACTTTTGAACGGTCACATAATCTTCCGATAATTGGAGCAATGTCGAAGAACGGACATATCGAGCTAAGTCTGGGAAGAACGCCACTACCAGCACAATGTACGGCATAATAAAATGTTGCAAAAAGTCAACAAAGGAGCCTTCTTGCCCAACTGTATGCATGCCAATAATCGGTAATAAATCAAAACGATAACCTAATAAGTAAATCAAAATCATCGCAAACCAAAAGGTCGGCATTGAAATGCCCACTGAACAAATACCGTCGATTAAACGGTCTAAAAACTTGCCTTTATTAGCACCCGCTACTAAGCCCAGAACAATGGCAATCCCTAGGGCGGTGATATAGGCTGGTAAAATCAATTTAATCGTATTGGGAATTCGTGTCGCCAATTCGCTGCCAATACTTGCCTGACTAACTAGGGAATGACCAAAATCCCCACTAATAATTTGTTTTAGCCACAACAGATATTGCACTAAAAAAGGTTGGTCCAAGCCATAACGGGCTCGCATAATATCGATTGTTTCCTGAGACATATTAGGTGTCGTAATCGCATCAATCGCGTCATAAGGCGCCAGATGAATCATTGAAAAGACAATAAACGATACAACAAGTAATAGGGGAATAACTTGTAGCATTCGTTTTAAAATATACTTAGCCAAATTTACACATCCTTTATGAAAAACTAGATACCTCTTTAAAATAAACCTCAGATCCAGTTCCTCATGACCTTCCTTATTTTGAGATAAGATAACAGGTAAGAGGAACAGCGGGACTGCTTCTTGCAGTAGCAGATCATTTGTTCAAAAAAAGCTTCACAAGTTGCTGCATTCTGAGTAGACACGAAGTCTGGATCTCAGCGCTTTACGGCCCACTTGTGAAGCTTTTAAACTTTATTTAATCGTTAATTTAGATAAATCTTCGAACGTGTAAATCGGCACTAAACCAGCCTCTTCCACATTGCCAACCGCTTTATTAACGGCTAAAACTTTGCGGTTATCCACAATCGGATAAAAGGTTGCGTCATCTGCGATTTGTTGTTGAAGTTCTACATAAATGTCTTTACGTTTGCCTTCATCTAATTCAATAGCTCCATCATTAAACAATTTATCAGTTGCTTCACTCTTGTATTGGAAGTAATTTGCAGAACCATCTGAAGCGAATAATGATGAGTATAAATCAGGATCATTGCCCATGATATAACCACCCATAAAGAGATCATATTTAGTTGAACCTGGTTTTTTCAATTCAGCAAAAATCGCTGCTCCGTCACCACCTGCTAATTCAACGGTAATCCCTGCTTTTTGCAGTTGTTGTTGAATTAGCGTTGCTTGAATCGTTTGAACAGGGTCTTCAGATGAGAATGCTAAGTTAAGTTTAACAGAATCAAGGCCTGCTTCTTTTAGTAAACTCTTTGATTTTTCAACGTCGGTTGCATATTTTTCCACGTCATCCGTTGCAAATGGATTAGCTGGTGGTAAAATTGAATAAACATTTTCATAGTACTTATCAGATAAATAGCCTGCTTTGTTCAATTCATCTTTATCTAATGCGTATAAAACAGCTTGGCGAACCTTAACGTCCTTAAGGGCTTCTGAACTGTTGTTTAAGCCCATGTAACCCACACGGTTTTCACTATATTCATACGTATCCAACTCAGCTTTTTCCAACTCTTTAATATCATTAGGTAAAACGAAAGAGGCATCTACTTCACCTTTTTGTAAGGCTAATTTAGTTGTATCAGCATTTCCAATGATGCGCAAGGTTACCTTTGGCACAGATGGCTTACCACCGTAATAGGAATCATTTGCTTCAAATTGCAGATATTCTCCACGTTTGTAATTAACTAATTTGTAAGGTCCAGTTCCCACTGGTTCAGCTTTTAATTCATTTCCAGCAAAATCTGCTTCGTCTTTGAAGACATGTTCTGGAATAATATAAGTTTCAGTTGCAATATTATTAATGGCTGCAGCACTAACAGAAGGTAGATTAAACTTAACCGTTGTATCATCCACTTTTTCTACTGCAATTGGTTGGTCACCAACCCATAAACTGTCGGAGTTGCCATTTTCTTTTTTAACTTTTTGTTCGTAAGTAAACACCACATCGTCTGCAGTAAAAGCTTCACCATCAGACCATTTCACATCTTCTTTCAATTTAACCGTTAAAGACTTACCATCAGCCGCTGGCTCAAGGCTTTCAGCTAACTCCATCTTTTGGGTACCGTCTCCTTCAATTCTAACAAGGGGTGAATAAACCATATTGGTCGCTGTTAATCCCCAGCGATCACTTACCGTAATCGGATTTAGCGAAGTTGGATCACCATTAATCGCGTAAGTAAAGGTATCCTTGTCTTTCTTTTCCTTCGTTGTTGCTGCTTTGTCTGTGTCAGAACCTGTCCCACAACTGGCTAGAACCAATCCTGTCACTGCTAGTGCTCCGAAAAGCCATTTTTTTTCCATCAAATCTCTCCTTTTTGAGATGATTAATTGATTTAAAGGATCTTTTAATCATTTATTTAATAATGGCTTTCAGTATAGCCAATAATGTAGGCATTCGTCAATTAAATTCTCCTATTTTTGGTGATTAATTGTAAGTAATTATTTTCAACGATAATTTCCTCCTTGTGAAAAGGGTTCAGCACACCCTAATTTGTCCATTTTTCTCTCTCCCAAAGACTAAAACCGCTAACGTCTTCATCCTATCTTCACAAAGATAAAGAAACGTTAACGGTTCTATTTAAAGCCTCAGCCATCTGTCACTTATTGTCGGGATAATCGGTCAAATTTACTACTATCCGCTAGCAATTAAATCCCTTTTGGGGACTCAACTTCTTCCATCTGCCCATCACGAATCTTGATAACTCGATCGCAATAAGTTAACAGACGCTCATCATGGGTAACCATTACAATCCCTTTATTTTTAGCTTTAGCTTCATTAGCCAACAATTCCACTACTTCAAAAGCTTTTTCAGAATCTAAACTGGCCGTTGGTTCATCGGCTAAAATAACGGCTGGATCATGGTATAACGCACAAGCGATTGCCACTCGCTGGCGTTCACCACCAGACAAATCACGGGGGTATTTATTGCGTAACTCATAGATACCTAAGGTCTTCATCAGTTCTTCCCGCTTCGCCAAATTCTTTTTGCTTTTGTCGACTTTTTCAATCAGTTTAAATTGATCTACCACTTTTAAAAAGGGAACTAGGTTGGAACTTTGTAAAATAAAACCAATCTGCTTAAAACGTAAATCCAATAGCTCTTTTTTGCTGAGATTTTTCAGGTTTTTTTGAGCGATTGACACATCTCCTGTCGTTGGTTCTTGTAACCCTGCTGCAATTGTCAGAAAGGTACTTTTACCTGAACCTGAAGGACCAATTACCGCTACAAATTCCCCTTCGTTAATGGCGATGGTTGACTCATTCAAAGCAGTAACTTCCGTATGGCCACTGCCAAATTTTTTCTTAACATTTACTAATTCTAATACTTTTGACATCTGTCTAACCTCCTATGGCAACTAATGGGTCAATTTTAGCGACGGTACGAATGGAAAATGCCCCACCTAAGATAGCCGCCACAATCAATAATCCACTAAAAATAGCAATTCTCGGATAATTTGTCGCATAAGGCATTGAATCTGGTAAAAATAACACAGTGATTACTGTCAATGCCAAACCGACCCCAACGCCAATTACCGCTAAGACTGTCGTCTGTAATAACACCGACTTAGCTAAATAACTCGTCGGTACGCCTTGAACTTTTAAAACACCAAACATGGCCGTCTTTTGTAACGTCATGACAAAGATGAAAATTCCCAGAATAAAGGCTGAGATCACAATCAAAAAGTAAATCATCCCATCTAAGGTTAGGTTTTGGGCGCTATAGCCTGGCAACTTTTGAATGAAGTCTTCTATCTTGATAGCCTGACTATCCTTATTGCTTGTGGTTATCTTTTGATTGTCTTTTGCTTTTACCACAAACCCATTAACAAGTTCGCTTGAACCTGGGTTGTCTCCATACTTAATGGCCCGCCATGTTTCAAGGTTAGCATAAATCACCGGCACAATATTAAAACTGCTTTCTTTTGTCCAACCAACCAGTTCCAGCTCTTCATCATACTTTCCTGCTGTCAACTTATCACCAAGTTTGTAGCCTTGATTTTTTAAAGCGTCCGATCCTAAGACTTGATTTCTTTCTAGTTTGTCTGATCCGTCGATGACTTCTGGCATCAAAAAGCCTGAAGTATCAATCCCAAAAAGACTTACATTAGTTAAGTCAGCCTTCCCTTGATTCTTTTCGCGGATGGCTAATGACAATTGGCCAATTGGCTCTGCCTCGCCACCTTTAATTGAGTCCAGCACACTTTCGTTTAAAGTCGACGCATTAAGATTACTGTTAGCCTCCTCTGCCAATACCACAGCATCCGCTTGCCACTGATCCACAGCTAATCGATTTCCTTGAGCTAGACCATTGGCTAAACCAGATAAGATAAAAATCAGCCAAGCCACCAAGGCCATAACCAAAATCACTAATACATATTTACCTTTAGAATATTTAATTTCGTTAATTCCTAAAAACATCAGCACTCACATCTTTCATTTTTGAATACACTTAATATATCATTTATCAATTGATAAGTGAAGTGTTTTGCTTATCAATTGATAAATAAAAAATGTGACTCAAAAAAAAAGCCCTACCTTTCGGCAACGCTTTAGCTGGTAATACCATGGAGCATAAAATCTATAAACAAGCTAATATCCTCGTGACGGGAAGTTTTTTGATAAGTTTGTTGAATGCTTAGCATGGAACTAACATTATATAGAACAAAGCGAGCCGCATCATCAACGGTGACCCCTTCACGCAAGGCTTTCCGATTGGTTTCCTGTTTAAATACAGCCGCAAAGTTATCACTGTAAGTTCCTTTAAAAATCAGATAGAGCTCGCCATGGGACCCTGGATCCATTTCGACAAACATATCGTTTAACATTAGAAATAAGTTCGTTGGATGTTTCTCAATCAACAAGACAATCATCTTAAATAATTTCTGATCCAACTCTAATTCACTGTTAACGATCACTTCTAAATCAGCTCGCACATTATCTGTTAGCTGGGTAATCACTGCCAGATACAAGTCTTTTTTATTTTTAAAATGATGATAGAGATTCGGTTGTGTAATTTGAACCTGCTCTGCGATTTCCCGAGTTGAGGTATGCTTAAATCCCTTGCTCATAAAAAGTTCTGAGGCCACAGTTAGGATGGCCTGACGGGTCTTTTCCAATTCTAATTTACGGGTATTCACTTTTCCCATCAGACAACACTCCTTTCATTAAAGACTGAATCCGTTATCCAACTTTCAGTCAGTCTTATTCTAGCACAATTTTGCCACTATTTGGCAAAAAAAGGTCTAAAATTATCATTTTACTTGAATTTGGCTACCTTTAAACTCTCAAGTTTTTCTCCCCAAAATGAAGCGCTTCATGGTATAATTATTAAAAGAACCCGTTACTTTTTAAGGAGGAGCTTTGATGCAGGAATCATTAATCACAAAAAAAGTCATCGCTTACTCCCTAAAACAATTAATGGAAGAGGCTCCTTTTCAAAAAATATCTATTAGACAAATTATGGAACATGCCGAAATTCGCCGGCAAACATTTTACGATCATTTTCAAGATAAATACGAATTATTAGCTTGGATTTACCGTCAGGATATCAGTGAAAACATCAGCGATTTTTTAGACTATGAAGAGTGGCATAAAGTTATCTTTCGTATCTTAGATTATTTTTATCATCATCAGGTATTTTACTGTAACGCACTGGGCGTCTCGGAACAAAATTCCTTTGATCATTATTTTCTTGAACATACCCAAGGACTGTTAAAAACCATTATCACAGATGTGGCGGCCAAACAAGTTTTTGCCGTTTCCATAAAGAGTCTTGACTTTAGTGCTGAATTACTCAGCCATGCCTTCGTCGGTTTAACAAAAGAGTGGTTAATGAATGGTTGCCAGCGTCCCGTCCAAGACTTAGCAACGGATATTGCTGAGAATCTTGAGAAGGCTATCACTGGCATCATCGAGTAATCTAAAACATACACGAAAACAAAGCATCTTGTTAATAAATCAATTACCGTTCATCCCTGATGATTGGGTCTAATAAAGAAAAAGCCATATCACCGAGGCGATATGGCTTTTTTTATTACCAGCCATAAGCATCGGTTGGCAACATTAGGTAGTGCAACCATTTATCCTCCTTTAACTCCAGAAAGGTCAAGGAAACTCCGGCCATGTTTAAAGAGGTCATAAAATTACCCATCTTCTTAAATTTAATCTGGATGCCTTCCAGTTCCAGCAAGCGCCGAACATCATTGCTAAAAATAGCCAACTCCATATAAGGGGTGCTCCCCAAACCATTAACTAATATCGCCAACTGACTACCTCGAGTTAGCCGATATTGAGTTTTCAACTTATTTACTAGTTCGTTGGCAAGTTTTTCAGAAGATTCCAGAGGTTCTTCCCGATAGCCTGCCTCACCATGAATCCCGATTCCAAATGAAATTTCATTTTGGGCCAGCTGAAACTGACTATTTTCCGTCCCAGGCAAGGTTCCTGGTGCTAAAGCCACCCCTAGGGTATTCAAAGAAGCCACAACCTCTTCAGCTAGTCTAGCCAAGTCATCTAGAGTCATCCCTTCAGCAGCTGCCCCTGCTACTATTTTATGGACAAAGATCGTTCCAGCCACACCACGACGCCGTTTTTTAAAATTAGCTTTTTCGATGGAGCAGTCATCATTAACAATCACATGCTTCACTGAAATCCCTCTCTTAATGGCCTCTTCTTCTGCCTCTAAAAAATTAGTTACGTCTGCTTCAAAGTTTTTAATGACTAAGAAAACACCTTGTCCTTGATTGGCCTCTTCAATGCCCATTAGTATCTCTTCCCTTGTCGGTGGAGTAAAAATTGGTCCATTGATACTGGCTGCCAGTAAATTCTCCCCTACATAGCCAGAGTGAGCAGGTTCATGCCCTGTGCCACCACCGCTAATTACGGCTACTTGATCGGCGACTCGCTGACGACGGACTATGATTCCCGTTTTTGGCAGGCGCTCCAAGATATCCTCGTGAGCAAATACTATCCCTGACAATAATTGGGTCACCACATCTTTCGATTTGTTCATCATTTTTTTCATCATCCACACCTCTACTATCAATCTACTGGCTACTTGGACACCTTCTACGTTAAAACCAAGGACTTTCAGGAAGACCTTGATTACCTGAGGCGGTTGCCTTAGAAAATGTCGATAGCTCAGAAATAAGTTCTACTTATCAGTTTACCATATTAACAGTCCAATAAGATGATCAACAGACAACAAGAGGCCCGGAATTAGTTTCGGGGCCTCTGATTGTTATTCTCTTAATTAAGGAGCTGCTTGCGATACTCACTACCGATTTTATCTGCCGCGATAATAGCTGAAGCCACTGCCTCTACTTCAATTGGGAAAGGCATGGAATGAATTGACTCTTCAGGAATACAGGCCTTTTCAGCCACTTTCAAAGCTTCTTCAAAACTAATACTTTCAACCCCAATGTCTGCCAGACAAACCGGTAATCCGATTGATAAAGAAAAGTCCAAGACTTCATAAAGTTCTTCTGTATCAGCGTTCTCCAAAACTAATTGACAAATCGTACTGAAGGCAACTTTTTCACCGTGGAAGAAGTGGTGTGTCCCTGGCAAGACCGTTAATCCATCGTGAATCGCATGGATTGCTGCTAAACCGCTACTTTCAAAGCCTAAACCCGATAGGAGAATATTAGCTTCGATAATATTCTCTAAGGCCGGTGTTACCAAATTATTGTCACAGGCAATTTTAGCATGGTAACCATCCTCTAACAGAGTATCATAACAAACTTTGGCCATCGTATAGGCCGCAATCGTGTGTTTGGCTGGTTTTGTTTCCTTCGTAAGGTAGCCACAGGGCAGTCCTGCGTTAACATTTGAATAAGAATTAGCCGTTGCCCGAGCCTCAAATAATGTGGATAACGCATCTCCCATGCCAGCAACTAAGAAACGTGTCGGTGCCTTAGCGATAATTTTAGTATCAACTAACACCACACTAGGGCTTTGCTTAAAGTAGGCATAGTCGTCAAACTCTCCTTCTGGTGTATATAAAACAGCAGAATGGCTAGTGGGAGCATCTGTGGCCGCAATGGTGGGCACAATGATTAACCCTTCCCCTTCTGCCACACATTTAGAGGTGTCAATCGCTTTTCCGCCACCAAGGCCAATCACACAATCCGTGGCATTTTCCTGCGCCAAGGCTTGTAAACGAGCCACTTCCTGACGTGAACACTCTCCGTTAAAACTACTTGAAATAATCTTCACGCCAAAGGTCTCAGCTGTTTCTTTCAATTCAGCTTGAACTCGATTGATATCGTCTTGATGGGCAATTAACAGGGCAGACTCACCAAAGGTCTTAATAAAGTAACCCAAATTTAATAATTCATCTTCACCTTGAACATACTTAGTTGGACTAATAAACGCTTTTCTCATTTCTTCTTACCTCCGATTTTAGTCTAATTATTGCTTCCGAAATGTATCCTATTTAATCTTTAAAGGTGCTAATTGTTCTTCAATTGCAGAAAAATCCGCTCCTGCTTGAATTAACGCTGCTGCCGTATAACTCCCCTCAATTAATGCCACATCGTAGAGATGAACCTCTTTATCCGTTAATTCCATGACCATCTCCAAGTTCATTTTGGCGCTGCCCAAATCGTAAAAAGCCATTATTTTATCTGCTTTATTCTCATCAAAAGCCAGCTGAATTTTGTCAAAACTAGTGCCGATTTCATTGTCATCCGTCCCTCCAGCAAAGGTGATGGCCACATCTTTCGCCACTTCTTTCATCAGCTTAACGACGCCTGCCGCAATTTCCGGAACATGAGACACTACTACAACACCAAACTCACTCATGAGGTCACCCCCGCTTCCAACATGGTTTCAAATAAGTAACGACTTGAGATTGTCCCTGGATCTAGATGACCGATTGAACGTTCGCCTAAATAAGAAGCACGTCCCTTGGTCGCAATTTTATCCTTGCTGCCTTCGCTGATTTCCACAATCCGCTCTGCCAACTGCTGGTTTTCAAGAGCTTCAATTGCTCCCGCCCACATATCAACCATGGTTTTTTCGCCTACTTCGGCTTTCCCACGTTTTTGAATGCCTTCTAGGCCAGCCTTTAAGATCGTCACTAACTCGTCTGAACTCATGGCCGCTTTGGCCATGCCAATAAACGCTGAGCCATATAAGGGACCTGACGCTCCCCCTACTTTACTGACCAATGTCATGCCTGCCAACTTAAAGACATCCACTACGGTTTGAGGGTCTTTCTCCCTTAAAGCCACCATCATTTCGGTGGTACCACGAGCCATGTTCATGCCGTGATCGCCATCACCAATCGCACTATCTAAATCACTTAAATACGCTTTTTCCTCATTGATTTTTATGGTAAATAAATCTAGCCAGTTTTTCACTTGTATTACATCCATCTACAAACATCCTCTCATTTTTGACATCTTACCAAGCAATTGTCTGAACTGGATAATTCAAATATTCCAGCCATTCCGGCTCATCTAACTTAACCATGGTTAAGGATAGACCTGCCA
Organism: uncultured Vagococcus sp.; assembly: GCF_963518325.1. Lineage (NCBI taxonomy): Bacteria > Bacillati > Bacillota > Bacilli > Lactobacillales > Enterococcaceae > Vagococcus > uncultured Vagococcus sp. The sequence continues at coordinate 196,326 of NZ_CAUQJB010000005.1, forward strand.
TATCGATAGCCGTCATATAATCTCCCACTTTTTTAAAACTAATCTCTAGCTCATCGGCTGCTAAAAGTTCCTTAACATCGTTCATAAAAATGTATTGCTCCATTAGAGGCGTGCTGCCTAAACCATTAACCAATAACCCAAATTTATCACCAACTTGCCACTGAAAAGCGGCCTTTAACTTGCCGACAATTTCCTTAGCTAATTCTTTTGATGACATAATTTTTTCTTTTCGATATCCTGGCTCGCCATGAATTCCAACACCAAATTCCAACTCATCTTCTGCTAAAGTAAATCCGGGGTGCCCGACTTCTGGTGCCGTAGCCCCAGTTAGGGCAACTCCTAGGGTCTTAATATTAGGCACAACTTTATCAGCCAATGACTTAATCTCACTTAAGCTGGCGCCTTGATCTGCTGCCCCACCTAAAATCTTATGAACCAAGACTGTGCCAGCTACCCCCCGCTTGCCAGCCGTATATGTACTGTCTTCAACGGCAATATCATCATCCACAATAACCGTTTGTACTTGAATATCTTCCATCTCGGCTAACTCTTGAGCCATCTCGAAGTTCATCACATCACCAGAATAATTTTTAATAATCAAGAAAACCCCTGCCCCTTGCTCCGTGGCCTGAATGGCTTCCAAAACTTGATCTGGTGTCGGCGAAGTAAAGACTGGCCCACAAACAGCAGCACTCAACATTCCTTTACCAACAAAGCCTGCATGGGCTGGTTCGTGACCACTCCCACCACCTGACACCAGCCCTACTTTATTTTTCTGTAACTGGTTCCCTAACATCACACCGCTTCCATTTAAGCGCTTTAGAATATCTCCATGAGTAAACACTAAACCATCCAACATTTCATCGACAACTGCTTCTGGTTGATTAATAATCTTTTTCATCCTGTCACTTCCTTTTTTTATCTAAATTCATCTTACAATGAAAAGGGTTTCCTGAGAACGGACAAAAAAACGAATTTGTCCAACGTCGATCATTAATTCTGGGAATACGGGGCTCTATCCTTTATTTTATTTTAAAAATAGATTATGATTTATCTCTTAAGCCCTCATTTACTTAAGAGAAAGAAGGTTTGATATGCCTAAAACAAGAGTCGAAGCCTTTACCGATGCGGTAATTGCCATTGTTATGACCTTAATGGTTCTTGAATTACATATTCCTGTGACAGATGGCTGGGATGCCCTACTTAGCCAAAGTCACAAACTCATCATCTATTTGATCAGCTTTATTAATTTGGCGATTTACTGGAATAATCATCATCACATGTTTCAACTAGCTAAAACTGTTAACGGTTCGATTTTATGGCTCAATAACTGGTTTATTTTCGCTATTTCTTTATTCCCCTTTGCCACTTCCTGGCTCAGTGAGTTCCCTACCAGTCAGGCACCGGAAATGACTTATGGCACCATTGTTCTATTCGCTAATTTGGCCTATCTCTTTCTGGCTAAAGGCTTAATTAAAGGCAATGGCCCTCATTCATTAATTGCTCAACGTCTCAAAGATAATTGGAAGCCTATCGCCTCTGTTAGCTTAAATGTCTTTGCCCTTATACTGGGTTACTTCCTTGCCCCAATTGCGGTATTAATTATCAATATTTTGATTCTGATCATGTGGATTGTGCCAGAGAAAAAAGTAGAGGAGCATTATCAACACACTTAAAACCATCATGTTACGTGAGAACGTGACATGATGGTTTTCTAATTAGTTTTTTTCTTTAGCCAAAGGCCCGCCTGACCTAATCGGTAAATCTCTAAATGAAAGGGACCGTAGCGGGGCTTTTCAACAGGGCTTATTCGACCTTCCAAACGAGCCAGACAAAGGGTCTTCATATCCTTTAATGTCTCATAGGAAATCAACGGATTTAGCTCTTGATCTGCCAATCGTTGCTGAGGGCGATGACCACCAATAAAGGTGTAGTCAGCATAAGGGCTTAATTTTTCCAATAAGCCTTCAATCATCTGCAAATAATTTGATAAACTTCCACTACTAGGCAACCAAAGCCAGGTATTGGCATAAAACGCATCGCCAACAAAAATAAGTTTCTCTGCCTGATAAACAAAAAGACTTGACCCTGGTGAATGCCCGGGAGCCTCAATCACTTCCAAGCTCCTTGTGGAATCAAGGTCAAACGCTTGCTCTTCTTCAAAGGCAAGATATCTTGAAACGTCATAGTTTTTCGGCCATTCTTTAAAGATCAATGTCGCGAACCAGGCTTCTTTTTTCAAATTCCCCCAAGCCTTTAAATCTTTCTTTGGCACATAAACCGTGTCAAACTCATCTGCATGATACATGTGGTCACAATGCATATGCGTCACCAATAGCACCAATGGCTTGTCCGTCCAAGTCTCCAACATGGGACGAATGGCTGCCGATTCCATTGCCGTATCAATCACATAGGCCACGGATTCGCCTTCAATTAAATAAAACACATGATTTCGCCGACTAGTAAAACTAGTGACACTGGTACTTATTTTGTCGATAAAATACTCAGTCACATCGGTTCACCCACTTATTTTTCCCTAATTGTAACATAATATCAAATAAAATAGTTGTTAGGTCATCACTTATGTGACACCCTAACAACTGCCAAACTATTTTTTCCCTACTTCTTGACCTGCTATTCGGCCAAAGACAATAATATCTGTAATGGCATTGCCTCCTAGGCGGTTACTGCCGTGAATCACACCTGTTAACTCACCGGCAGCATAAAGCCCAGGAATAACCCCACCGTCTTCTTTTAACACTTCAGTTTTATCATTGATGACTAAGCCCCCCATAGTATGGTGAACAGAAGGTGCTGCCTTTTCAATGTAATAAGGCCCTTTATCAAGGGAAACCAACCCACCACGGTGATTAAAGTCTTTGTCTTTGCCTTCTTTTGCATATTGATTCACTTTTTTCACCGTTTCTTTTAGTTCCTTAATATCAATATCAAAGAAGTCTGCCGCTTCTTCTAAGGTATCAGCTTTGACGATTAATTTTTGTTTCAATAACTCATCATATTCCCCTTCATGGGCTTCCATGGTTTTGGAAATTTTATTAATATCATCGTTCCACAGCTGATACGTATAAGAGCCTGTCTGAGCCAATATCGCATTCGAAATAACATCACGTCGCTCCAACTCTTCCACAAAACGCTGGCCCTCTTGATTGATTAAGATCGCCCCATCAAAACGGGTATCTGCCAATAACGAGATAACTCCCGTTTCAATATTACAAACTGGGTATGTTTGAATGCTTTCCATATTAGTCAGGCCTGCGCCTATTTTTTCAGCCATGACAATTCCGTCTCCTGTAGATCCTTCTGTCACCGTAGACATATAACTTTCGTCCATCTTCGAATTATATTTTTTACGCATGTCAATATTAGAACCAAAGCCCCCTGTAGTTAAAACCACGCCATCCTTAGCTAAATAAGAAATGGTTTGACCTTCACGGTTTGTGGCTTCCACACCTGTCACACTACCATCCTTGTCTTGAATCAAGGCCTCAGCTTTCGTATTTAATTTAATTGGAATCTTTAGTTCTTTCGCTTTTTTACGGAATTTTTGAATCACTTCTGCGCCAGTGTGGCCAACAGGAATCAAGGCTCGTTTATAAGAATGTCCCCCAAATTGAAATAACTGATCCTCAATAAACTTGACTTTAATATCATCTCTCAGCCATTCTGCCGCCTCTAGGGCGTGCTCCGTCATGACTTTAACCATATGTGGGTCTCCTACGTTATCGCCCCCTTTTAAGGTGTCAGCTGCCATAATTTCTGGCGAATCTCCTTTAATGCTCAGTTTTTTTTGAACCCAGTTATTAGGTACATTCATTTCCGCCCCTGAGATTAAGGTATTGCCACCAACAGCAGGCATTTTTTCGATTAAAAGCACTGATTTCCCTGCTTCTTTGGCTTCAATCGCCGCACTAAAGCCTGCACCACCTGAACCGACTACTACTACATCATAAGTTTGTTCCCCTTCTTCTTTGGTTTGCGTCTTATCTTTTTTCGAGCCAGCTACCAGTGTGATACCCGATTTCTTAATGGCGTCCTTAACCGCAGCTATATAGCCATCACTCGTTGCAGTTGAGCCAGTCACAACATCCACATCAGGAGAATTAGTTTCTACAATCGTCTCCTGTAACTCATCGTAGACCGGTTCAGCCAACACCTCATTTTCAGAGTGCTTGACCACTTTAATCCCATCAATCTGCTTATCTTTAACCGTCACTTCCACCTTAATATCCCCATGTTTGCCATCCCCTGTGCCCTCAAAGGTGCCATCTCCAATAGCCTCATTTTGGCAACCTGCTAAGACCAACATCGCTAAAAGGATGCCTAACCGATGCAGCTTTTTCATCTTGTTTCCCCCTTAAATTAAATGCTTTAACTGATTCACCTTGCAATCACCTAGGAATTCTGACCACTTACTAAGTGCAAATTCTTTAATTAGTTTATTTCTCAAAATTGCCTTAGAAAGCCAGCCTGATTAATGTTATACTATTGATGTTCTCTCTAGCTCACTAGTGAGCATGATAAAAAATCAGTCAACACTTCACATTATAGGAGACTATTTACTGACTGTATTTAGACAAATCCGTCTCAACGTGCACTTTTCAGACCAGTTGAGAGAGACCAACCAAAAAGGAAGACCTACTATGATGTCACTTAAAAGAAAATTGCTTTTTAGCACAAGTTTGCTTTTTTTACTCTTGTTTCTCGGTTTATTTATTGGAATTAACCGAGAAATCACCCTGACCACGTTACCTCTAAACAATCAGGCCACTCAGCAATTGGTCACCAGCAAAAGCAAACAAATAAACGATTGGTTCAGTGAGCGAATTAGCGAAGTTGCCACCTTAGCCGAATTTTCCAGTCGTCATAACTTGACTACCTCAGAGCTTTTTGAGGAAACGAAAGCCGTCGAAGAACGGCAGCAAAACATCTACGAATCCATCCGCTTAGTAGATGCTAAAGGCGTCTCTAAATCTTGGATTGCCCCTAGTTTTACCATTCGCGATCGTCACTATTACCAGCGTCTGATCGCCAGCGACTTACCTTATACTGTCAGCAATGCCATTCATTCGAAAGAAGGCACCCATGATATAGTGATTGTTTTGTACCGGTTACCAAAACCGACAAGTGAGGAAATCAACTATATTGCTGCTGCGGTTAATGTTGAAAAAATGGAGCAAATGGCTGAAGAGTTAACCATTTACGATGGTGTTGGAGAACTGGTCACTAAACAGTCTACTCAACATTCAACACCACTAGTCGATTCAAAGGAAACATGGTTAACCTTTAACGGTCACATCGAACTTTTACCCGAATGGGAGATTAATTATACCGTCAGCCAAACAGAGTTGTTACAAACAGGGTTACGCATTCGCAGCATCACCATTGGGTTAGCTGCCATCTTATTTGTGGTCTTTATAAGTTTGCTAGTCTTTCTCTTACAAGCCTTCGTCAAACCGATTGAAAACCTGAATCAAACCATGACAGCTGTTCAAGCTGGCAACCAGGAAGCACGAGCCTCCATTACCTCAAAAGATGAAATTGGTCAGTTGGGCCTTCAGTTCAATGCCATGCTCGATCAAGTGTACGTTGCCCAGCAAGAAAATATCAAAGGACAAATCCGGTTATTGCAAGAACAAGTCAAACCACATTTTTTATATAACACACTAGATACTATTCAATGGCTAGCTGCCGAAGGGGATAGTCTTGGGGTTGAAAAAGTTGTCCAATCTCTCAGTGACTACTTTAGAGTTGGTCTAAATAATGGTTCGGAAATGACTACCCTTGAAAAAGAATTGCAGCATGTGTCCAGTTATTTAACCATTCAGGAAATCCGTTATGAAAAAAAAATCGCTTATGCCACTGTTTTAGAGGAGGAGTTGGGCCAGGCTATCGTCCCCCATTTCTTGCTACAACCCTTAATTGAAAATGCTCTTTATCACGGCATCCGCCCTCTTGCTGCCAAAGGTCAGACTCTCATAATCAAGGCGGAAGCCACTCATAAGAGACTACGCCTAAGTGTCATCAATACTGGATTGATGCCTTCAGCAGAAAAACAACAAGCTCTTCAAGCCTTTTTAGCAAGCGACTTATCTCAGCGGGAAGCAGTCGGTTTTGGCCTCTACAGTATTGCTTACCGATTGCGGTTGACTTATCATCAACAATCTACTATCACCACTGATGTTCAGGAGGAGCACTTTATCATCACGATAGAGCTGCCTCTTGCCTATAATTTGAAAGGAGAAGATTTATGAGTTTATTAATCATTGACGATGAACCCATTATTAGACGAGGGCTTAGGAGAATGGTCACACAAGTCGATCATCATTTTAACCATATTTTACAAGCGGAAAATGCTCAGGAAGCATTGACTATTATTGAAAAACAACCAAGGATCAGAGCCATTTTTGCTGATATTAACTTACCCGATATGAACGGGCTAGATTTGGTGGCCGCGATTAAAGAACGCTGTCCAGACACTTTAGTCGTGATGATTAGCGGATATGATGAGTTCACTTATGCCCGTCAAGCCATTCACCTTGGGGTTTTTGATTATTTGTTAAAACCCGTTGCCCAGTCAGATATGAGAGCCTTGATAAGAAGACTTACCAATGAATTAACGCAAGACGGCTCAACAAGGAAGACAGAACTCTATTCACCTAATGACCTTTGTAATCGTGCCGCCGATTATCTGTCTCAGCACTACGGAAAAAAGAACCTGTCATTGCCAATGGTGGCCACTGCTCTTTTTGTTGATTCTTCCTATTTAAGCAAACAAATGAAACTACATCTGGGCAAGTCTTTTAATGACTATTTGGCCACTTTGAGAATAGCTAAAGCCAAAGAGCTGTTGTTACAAAACTATCAGTATTCCATCCAAGAGATTGGCGAAAAAATTGGTTATCCTGATCAGCATTATTTCAGCCGTGTCTTTAAACAACACACGGGTTTTAGTCCCAGACAGTATCGGCAGCAGTAAAAAAGCTTTTCGCTTGTATGGGCGAAAAGCTTTTCTTATAACCTAACCAAAAAAACGGTTAATTTCAGTTTCAGCTGCTTCTGGTGAGTCAGAGGCATGAATAATATTTTGATAGCTAGTGGCACCGTAATCCCCACGAATTGTCCCTGGGTCTGCCTCAAGGGGATTGGTAATTCCAATCATCTTGCGGACTGTTTTAATTACATCAGTTCCATTCAAGATTAAGTACACCACTTCAGATGAGGTCATATACCTTATCATATCTTCAAAAAAATCACGGCCTTTAATGTGAGCATAGTGCTCCTCTGCCAGATCACGTGACATTTTAGCTACTTTCAACTGGCTAAGAGTCAACTGTTTCCGCTCAAACCGTTGAATAATCTCGCCAACTAATTTTCGTTCAACACCATCTGGTTTAATAATCACTAATGTTTGTTCCATCGTCACACTCTCCTTTCAAACGTCCTAAAACCTGAAAACGCTTTACACAAGAATATCATTGTTCCCCAAAGCTGTCTAGTCTATCAGATACAAAAAGCACGTCAAAAATTATCCACAGTGGCCAACATTCCATTATAAGCCAGATGTTGACAGCAAAAAGGATGAGCCTTTTGCCCCACCCTTTGCTGATTCTCACTGTTACTTATTGATATTAATATCCGCATTCGTCGTTTGCAAAACTAAGTCCAATTTAGTGGCTGAGTCATTGTAATGAACCGTCTTGCCATCCAAATAACCTTTATCACTGGCAATTACTAGTAGTTCACTGCCAGTTGTCCGAATTCTCCCACGCTTAGTATTGGCATTAATTTTGTAGGGTAAATCTTCTGTATAAGGAAGTAAAACATCAATATTTCCATTAGTCGTCTGACCGTCAATCATATACTGGACATCAGCATCCGCATCTAACGTCGTTAAATCTAACCAAATATTCGCATTTTTAGTTCGTAAATTCGTTGCCATTATTTGATTACAATCCGATACTACTGAGGCGTTCGTTGTAAATAATTCAGCATAGTTCGCTTTAACATTTCTAACATTAATTTCAGCATTAGTCGTGCCTAATTCAATTTTAGTTGCTTCGGCTTCATTCAATTCAATATTACCATTTTTGGTTGAGGCCACAACTACCTCGCTTTGAATACTACGAAGCTTAAGCCCAGCATTTTTAGTTGCCACATTAAGCTCGGTAGTGGCAACCCCAGCAAGAGTAATTTCAGCATTACTATTTTCCACGTAAAACCATCTAATCAAATTTTCAGGTACGCTCACATCAAAGCCCATATAACTAACGGCATGATAATTGTAATTCAATGCATAGCTGCCACCTTGTTCTTCAAAACGAATCATCGGATCGCCATTACGAACCGGTTTATACCGTCCTTCTATTAAAATCGTTGAATGTTGATGGGTTCGAATCGAAATCTTGCTGTTTTTCCCTACTAGCTTAAGTGTTTCAATCACATCTGTATATACATCGGCAGAAGCCGAAAAGGTCTGATGACTCCCGCCCATAAAGTCAATCGGGGACTCTGGTATTGTTAACTTAATCGGCTCATGCTCCGGTGGCTGGCGACGGACCTCAGGTTTAGCTGGGGGTGGCGGAGTCGGCGATGTCCCTTTTTTAGCAGTCATCTCTGCTCCAATTAATTCCAATAACTCTAAGGCTTCACTTTGTGAGATCGTTCCTTCTTGCAACATGTTTAGAACTTTTAACTTCTGTTCATTCGCATCCATCTAAATCCTCCTCTAATAAAACTAGTTGTTGGCGCTGTTTTTCTGTAAAAAATGTGAGATAATTTTCTAATAAACTAACATCTAAACCACCTTGATTAGCATAATCGATAATTAGTTGTTTCTGGCTCTGGTTGAGAAAGGGTAGTAGTTCTTCCAAAAAATCAACCGCCTCCTTGGCCAAGGTTATTTCCAAGGCTTTTGTTCTGACTGATTTCGTCATCATTGGAATCAATAATTCAAGAGCTAGATAACGTTCAGCCACTAATAAAGCCAGCACAACCTGTTCTTTTTGACGGCTTGATAAATAATAGTAAAATTCTTCGACTACATAATCAGAACCAGATATCCTCAGCACCGCAGATACGATTGCCTCTTTTTGACTATCATTTAACAGTAAAAAGAAATCAAAGCGAATAACTATGGTTTTAATATCAGTAACCGCCTCTAATTCTGCTAAAACATCTTTAAACAGCCCATCACTAACAACAGAATGTGTCAGTTCGTTCAGTTGAGCCAGTGAACTATTAGGATAGTCTAAAATTGACTCTTCCCACAAAGTAGAAATCGACACATCAAAAAGTTGAGCTAATTTAGGAACCAAAGAAATATCCGGTAACGACTCCCCCCGCTCCCACTTCGAAACAGCCTGAGGTGTGACAAACAGAGCCCCTGCCATTTGCTGCTGGGTTATCCCCTTTTTCTTACGCAATACTTTAAGGTTCTGACTAATATACGACTCCACTGCCACTCCTCCCTACTAATTTAATATACCTAAATCATAACAGCTATCTTAAATCTGTACAAACAACTACCAGTTGAAAACGATTAATTTTTAGATCCCACTCATTAAGATAAACCTAGCCAGACAAAAAAAGCCCCGTTTTAACCAAACTAACAAAAGAAACTAATTCCCATAATCGTTAAGGATTTGCCTTGGGGTTCACAGGAAAATCAAAAAAAGCCATAGAAACCTTTCATACGTTTCCACAGCTTAATATCTAACCTAACGTAATCCTAACTAAAGCAAAACTACAAAAGAGCGACATCCCCAATAAAAGCCATTCAAACCAAAAATCTTTAATTTTGGCCTTTTCAGATGCCTTCGGGACTTGTCGAATGGTCATAATCCCTAAGCCAGCCCCTACTATATTTCCCACCAAGACAGAGGCTAAAAGATAAATCATCAAACTTTTTCTTAAATCACCTCCCTGATTACCTTCTCCGTAGTGGCGTTGATAAAGCAAATACCAAAAAAGAGATAGACAGGAAACTAACAACATAACCGTTGCTGCAGGTTGGGTCCCAATATAAGTCATCAGTGACAGGTTGGCCTTTAAAGCACTTAGTGACGCATAAGCCCCATAAAAAACAGGAATCACAAGTAGCATCACTTTTAAATAAGTAAAATAATTGAATGAACGAATCAGTTGAAGCATGGCTATTCCTCCAGTTTAAATGATTTAGTTGTGGCAGATTGACGAACAGTCTTACAGTTGATATTGAATGATTTTTCGGAAAAAGGAATCCATCACTAAATGCATGGTAACGAAACTAATAAATTCTTTGCCTTGTACATCTTCTCTCGATGCTTGAAAGTATAAATTAAACGTGGATAATGCCGATAGATAATTATTTGATAGTTCCGTGATGGAAATAGTCTTAACCCCAGTTACTAGGGCATAGGTCAGTTCGGATTCAATCCGCGTAATGTCCCCACTAAGTGAGACCACGATGATCACATCATCACTGGTTACATCCTGCTTAATCGTTTTCCGAAATTCAAAGGTCGATTTAACTTCAATTGGAAAGACCCCAATCGACTGCATGTTGCGAATAAAATCACTAATAACGTTCCGTTGTCCCCAGCCTGTGCCAAAACAAAAAATGCGCTTAGCACCAAATATGGCCTGGATACTCTCCTCATTATACATTTGGCTGAATAATTTGTGAGTTGTTTGGATATCCGTTAACTGATTATTCGTTAACTCTAGATCAATCATAAAAGGAGAGACTTGCTCAGCTTCTTTGGCATTAGTATCTTGAAGTCGGTATTTAAATTCCGTAAAGCCAGAAAAACCTAATTTCTGAGCTAACCGAGAAATAGTGGACTTAGAGGTTAGGGTGGCTTTCGCCAGTTGAACAATTGTTAAATGCCCACTGGTTTCTTTGTTTCTCAAAACATATTCCAGTATCTGTAAATCGGTTTCATTTAATTTTGAATAATGGGTATTAATCAGCGTTTCTAAATTCAATAGAAAACAACTCCTCGTTAGATTGAAAGTGCGTTTGGTTAACGCACTTTCATCATAACATAATTTTCTAAATAGTTAGCGCAGTTCTGGCCAATACGCCTTGTTTACCTCAACTAAATCGTCTAAAATTTGTTTGGCTACTCTGGCATTGGGTACAATTTTACTAACTGTCAAAGCTTGCCATAATTTCTGATACGACCCTTCCTCCCAAGCTTCCACTACTAATTTTTCAACAGCAACTTGTTGTTCCATCAATCCTTTTTGGAAACGAGGAATGGCGCCTTGAACCAGTGGCTCTGGGCCATTTGATCCCACGATACAAGGAATTTCAACCATGGCTGTTGGATCGAAGTTAACCAGTGCTCCATTATTCGGCACAATCAGCAACATCCGTTCCTTGGTGTTATAGGCAATCGCTCGAGCCAAATCAACGATGTAAGAGGCGTGGTCATCTGCTTCTAACTCAACCCCCTTGGCTGTTCCTAGTTTGGTAACACGATTACATTCACTAAAGACCATTTTTTCTCGGTGATCCATCACTTCATTTGCCCGAGTATAGTCGGGATTAGCACTGGCTGCTTCGTCCTGTGAATAAAAATAATATTTTAAATAGGTATTTGGTAACGTCGTTGGGTCTAGTTCAAAGACTTCCCGTGCTTTTTCATAGGTATGCATCCAGCTCGGCTCAATCGCTTCCCCTTCACTTCCTTTTAACTCTCGAGGCGTCACGTAACCATGTTTGGCCACATGTTCTTTAATGGTTGGCATCAAGTCATTGCCATCCTTATCGCGAATATCGGTCCACCAGCCAAAGTGATTCAATCCATAATATCGAACTGACATCTCTTTCCGTTCCAGACCTAGAACTTCTGCCATCCGGTGTTCAATCCCTACTGGCATGTCACAAATATTGATAATTTTACTTGTTGGACGTAGTTTGCGAGTCGCTTCTGCCACAATCGCCGCTGGATTTGAATAATTCAACATCCAAGCATTAGGTGAATACTGCTCCATATAATCCACCAGTTGCAAAACGCCGCCAATTGAGCGCATGCCGTAAGCAATCCCACCAGGACCACAGGTTTCTTGACCTATCACGCCATACTTCAGAGGAATCTTCTCATCTTTTTCACGCATGGCATATTTCCCTACACGGATATGAGCCATAACAAAATCAATATCTGTAAAGGCTGTTTCAGGATCACAGGTCGCTAGAAACGTGATCTCTGGTGCCTTTTCTTTTAATAAAATCTCACAGGCATCTGCGATTTGTTTTTGACGAGCCTCATCATTATCATAAAATTTAATTTGGCGAATTGGAAATTTATCCAAGTTGTCCAATAACATCATAATAATTCCCGGCGTAAACGTACTACCGCCACCCGCTACTAAAATAGATTGTTCTTTTAATCTCATTTTCATTCCTCTTTCTAATCCTTAATATTTAATAAGCGATCCACAGATGCTCGCACCTGAGGAACATCCAAACCGACAATCACTTGAAAAGCATTGCCTTTTCTCACCACACCATGAGCGCCAATTTGTTTAAAGGCCCCATCTCCTTCAACTAAACCTTCATCAACCACCGTCACTCGTAAACGAGTCGCACAGTTGTTAACATCTTGAATGTTGTCGCTGCCTCCCAGTGCTTCGATATACATAGCCGCTGCTTCGTCATAAGGAGATGTTCCCTCTTGATCATTACCAGCTTGACGACTGCGATACTCTTTTTTCGTGTACATCTTAACTTCTTCAGTGTCTTCACGACCTGGGGTTTTGAAGTTCATCTTTAAAATTAAGAAACGGAAGACAATAAAATAGATGCCACTGAAAGCAAAACCAATCACAAACAATAAAATAACTGTTCCAACATGATTAATCGACATTGGCACAATATACTGAGTGGCCATCGTAATAATTCCACTGCCGATATCACCTACCACCCCAAAGGCATAGAGCGTTGCGCCAAGGGTACCTGCCAGCAAAGCATGGACAAAGAACAACGGCGGGGCGATGAATAGGAAGGTAAACTCAAAGGGTTCGGTAATTCCAGCTAATATAGCCGTTAAAACCGTCGGAATCAACAACGCTAAGGTCATCTTGCGTTTTTCTGGTTTCGCCGTACTATAAAAAGCGGCGGCAATCCCTATTGGCGCAAAAATCTTAGAGGCGTTGTGAAGGCCAAATCCCCCTTCTGGGAAGAGTGTTTTGATTGGCACCTTGCTTGTGGCAAATTCATTCATATGTTGCAACCAATAAGCGGTAATCCCACCTTCAACCACAGCCGGTCCGTAAATAAAAGGTTGATAGATAAAGTGATGCAAACCTGTGGGAATCAAGATTCGTTCAAGGAAAACATAAAGCCAAACCCCCACAATCCCAGATGATTTCATAAATACCTGCAGAGAACTAATACCTGACTGAATCACAGGCCAGACTAAGCAAATAATAAAAGCCAATGGCAACATCACAAAAAATGATATCATGACCACCATTGATGACCCTTGAAAAATCCCCAGAAAGTCAGGTAATTTCTTCTCAAAATAACGATTGTGGATAAACACAACAATCGCCGCAATTAAGATTGCCCCAATTAAGTTCGTATCTAACGTTTTAATTCCAGCAATCATTTTCAGACCACTATCGCCACCGACCTCTTGGCTAAAATCAACATTAAAAAATGACCCTCGGAGCGTCAACATCGCATTAACGAAATAGTTAAATGTCAAGTACGTAACCAATGATTCCAACGCAGCCCGTCCACTGGTCATTTTTGCCAACCCTAAAGGCAGACCAATCACAAACAGCAGCTCAATTTGATTAAAAACCGTCCAAGCACCACTTTCAACAATGGACCAGATATCTTTCCAAAGCGTTCCATCTGAAGCAATATTGCCAACAATCAACGTATTTTGCATCATGATCGACAGTGATAAAATAATACCAGCAAAAGCAAAAAGTAATACTGGGGTAAACATGGCGCCACCAAAGCGCTGAAGTTTTTGCATCATTTATTTCCCAACCTCCATTTTCATGATTTATTTGTAAACGGTTACCGTGATTTCAATATACCGTCTACAACATTCAATAACAAGAGACTCAAGGTCTTTAGGTCCAATATTTTCATTTGACAACCTTTCCCAAAAGGTGGGACAGTTCCCAACACCTTCAGATAATCCCCAAATAGAGGCTGAGACAAAACTCCCTTAAAACAGAAAAATATCTTGGTGACTATCAGAA